>JACCRC010000436.1 GCA_013813765.1 Deltaproteobacteria bacterium
CAGCTAGCCGATCGCGCGGACCTCGTGATCATCGCACCGGCCAGCGCGAACTCGATCGCGCGCCTCGCGGCAGGGTATGCGGATGATCCGGTGACAGCGATCGTGCTCGCCACGCGCGCGCCGGTGCTGCTCGCGCCGTCGATGAACGTGAACATGTGGAGCCATCCGATCACCGAGGCGAACGTGCTGAAGCTGATCGATACCGCCGGCTACCACGTGGTGGGTCCGGGCGATGGCTTCCTGGCGTGCCGGTGGACGGGCCCGGGCCGCCTCGCCGAGCCCGCCGATATTGTCGAGGCCGCGGCGAACGTGCTCACCACGCAGGACCTCGCGGGTGTGCGCGTCGTCGTCACCGCCGGTCCCACCTACGAAGCGATCGATCCAGTTCGCTTCGTCGGCAATCGCAGCTCCGGCAAGATGGGCGTCGCGATCGCCGCCGCTGCGCAGCGCCGCGGCGCACGCGTCACGCTCGTGCTCGGTCCGAGCGCGGTGCCGACGCCGATCGGCGTGAACACGATGAGCGTCGAGAACGCCACGCAGCTGCAGTGGGCGCTCGGTGATGCGGTGAAGGATGCCGACGTCGTCGTGATGACCGCGGCGGTCGCAGATTACCGGCCCGCCAAGGAGGCAAAGCAGAAGATCAAGCGCGGTCAGCTCGGTGACACGGCGACGATCGAGCTCGTGCAGAACCCGGATCTCCTCGCGGAGCTCGGCAAGGCTCGCGGCTCGCGCTCCACCCCGTTGCTCGTCGGGTTCGCCGCCGAGACCGACGACGTGATCGGTAACGCCGAGAAGAAGCTCGCGACGAAGCGGTGCGACCTCGTCGTCGCGAATGATGTCAGCGAGCCCGGCTCCGGCTTCGCCGTCGACACCAACCGCGTGACGCTCGTCGATCCCAGCGGCGCGATCGAGGTGCCCGCAGGCACGAAGTACGAGGTCGCCCACCGGATCCTCGACCACGTCGTCGCGATGCGTGCCGCTCAGGCTGCAAAACCCGCACGTATAGCGAAGCCGTCGAAGAAATCTCGCAAGCGATAGCGTTCCGGATTCCACTCCCGCGTACCGTCCTCGACGAGGAGGACAGACATGGGTTTTTTCAGCAATCTCAAGAACAAGGTCACGGGCGGTGGGGCGACGGTCAACATTCAGGTGCCGAGCGTGGTGCGCGGTCAGCCTGCGCAGGTCCGCATCGAGGTGACGGCGAAGGCCGACGGTAAGGTCAACGCGGTGTACCTCCTGATCAACGCGGTCGAGTCCTGCGAGGTCAAGGACACCGATCACGCCGGCGGGAAGACCACCACCGAGACGGTGCGCGGCCGCAAGACCAGCTACGAGAACAAGCTCACCGTCGCGGGCCCGTTCGAGCTGAAGACGGGCCAGGTCTACAACTTCGATGCGCGCATCGAGCTGCCGACCAATACGAACCCGTCGTTCGACGGCAAGATGATCGAGCACGAGTGGGCGATCCAGGCCGGCCTCGACATGGCCGGCAACGATCCGGACTCCGGCTGGATCAAGTTCGAAGTCAGGTAGTCATTCGTCACGGCGACATCGCGTCGCGTTGCCCGGGCGCATCGGCACCGTCCGCATGGGACCCGTTTAGACCAGGATGCCGGGCGCCGGGAACTTCGAGCACAGCTCGCGGATCTCGCCGGCGATCTTTTCGTGCAGCCCCGCATCCGCCGGGGCCGACACGGCCTGATCCATCCAGCCGGCGATCAGCTTCATCTCCGGATCGCGCATCCCGCGGCTCGTGACGCTCGCGGTACCGAGTCGCACGCCCGACGGATCGAACGGCTTGCGCGGGTCGAACGGGATCGAGTTGTAGTTCAGCTCCACGCCGGCGACGTCGAGCGCCTTCGCCGCGATCTTGCCGGAGACGTTCTTCGGCGTCATGTCCGCGAGGATCAGGTGGTTGTCGCTACCGCCCGTGATCAGCGACCAGCCCTTCTCGACGAGCGCCCCGGCGAGCGCCCGCGAGTTCGCGACGATCTGGTGCGCGTACTTCTTGAACTCCTCGGTCGCCGCTTCCTTGAGCGCGATCGCGATTCCCGCGGTGGTGTGGTTGTGCGGCCCGCCCTGGAGGCCGGGGAACACGGCGCGATCGATCGCCTTCTGGTGCGTGCTCTTGCACATGAGCATGCCGCCGCGCGGGCCGCGCAGCGTCTTGTGCGTCGTGGTGGACACCACATCGGCGACCGGCACCGGCGACGGGTGCGCGCCCGCAGCGACGAGCCCGGCGATATGGGCGATGTCCGCGACGAACACGGCGCCGACCTCGCGTGCGATCTCGCCGAACGCGGCGAAGTCGATCGTGCGCGGGATCGCGGTGCCGCCGGCAAACAGGAGCTTCGGCTTCTCCTTGCGCGCGAGCTCGCGGACCTCGTCGAGGTCGATGCGGTGCGTGTCCTGGCGCACGCCGTACTGCACGGCGCGGAAGTAGCTGCCCGTGATCGAGACGTTCCAGCCGTGCGTCAGGTGGCCACCCGCGGGCAGGCCCATGCCCATGACGGTGTCACCCGGCTTCAGGAACGCGAAGTAGACGGCGAGGTTCGCGGGCGAGCCCGAGTACGGCTGCACGTTCGCGTGCTCGGCCCCGAACAGCGACTTCGCGCGATCGATGCAGAGCTGCTCGATCTGGTCGATGTACTGCTGGCCCTCGTAGTAACGCTTACCGGGATAGCCCTCGCTGTACTTGTTCGTCAGCACCGAGCCCGTTGCCGCGAGCACCGCGCCGGAGACGTAGTTCTCGGAGGCGATCAGCCGGATCTTGTCGCGCTGGCGGCGCTCCTCGGAGGCGATCAGCTCGGCGATTTCCGGGTCCACGGCGGCGAGAGTGGCTTGCAGCGCGGGATGCATGGGCGGCGTTATAGTACGACTCGCTCGTGGCCGCCGCGCTCGAATACATCGATCACCGTCAGGATCCGGCTGCGCGAGCGAAGGCGCTCGGAATCTCGCGTGAGGCTGTCGAGCTCTACCTCGCCAGCGACGTGATCGACCTCCATCTCGACACGTTCATCTGGAACCGCATCTTCGGCTACGACCTGCTGAAGCGACACGGTGGCGGGCTGTTCCGGCACCGCTTCTACAGCCAGGTCGATCTGCCGCGGATCCGCGAGGCGCGGATCACCGGCGGCATCTGGGTGATCACCACGAATCCGCTTCGCAGGATGGCGAACCGGCCCAAGGTGTTCATGGAGAACCTCGAGCGGCTGACCGAAATTCTCTCGTCGGTGCCCGACGAGGTGCAGCTCGTTCGCACCGCGGCGCAGTACGAAGCCGCCGCGGCGGCCGGCAAGCACGCCGCGTTCATCGGCATCCAGGGCGGCAACGCGGTCGATGCGCCCGGTGCGGTCGAGCAGCTCGATGATCGGATCGTGCGCGTCACGATCGTCCACCTCTCGAAGTCCTCGCTCGGCCAGACCAGCTCGCCGCTCGGCGGGAAGAAGGACATCGGGCTCACCGATGCCGGGCGCGCCTACGTCGAAGCGCTCGACGCGAAGCGGATCTTCGTCGACCTCGCGCACATCTCGAAGAAGGGCTTCTTCGATGCGGTCGAGGTCCACGACAAGTCGCTGCCGCTGATCGTCACGCACACGGGCGTCTCGGGCGTCCACCAGCACTGGCGCAACCTCGACGACAATCAGCTCCGCGCGATCGCCGACACCGGCGGAACGATCGGCGTGATGTACGAGTCAGGCTTCCTCGGACCGGGAGCACGCAGCAAGGCGCCGATCGAGTGGGTCGCCGATCACGTGATGCATATCGTGAAGACGGTCGGCGAGGATCACGCGTCGCTCGGCAGCGACTGGGACGGCGCGATCGTGCCGCCGCGCGCGTTGACCACACCACTCGAATTGCCGCGGGTGGTGGATCTGCTGCTGAAGCGTGGGCTCTCGCCCGACGGCATCCGTAAGATCTTGGCGAGGAACTTCCTGCGGGCGCTGCGAGACCTGCGCGGCTAGGCACTCCCGGCTACTGTGCGCGCATGAACGCCACCTGCCAGGAATGCAAGTCCGGTCGTCTCGAGTCGGCCACCTTGAACGCATCGCTAACGCCCGACAAGACGAACGCGCTCCTCAAGAACTTCACCGGCGCCGCCGCCGACGTCCGCGTCCGGGTGTGCCTCGACTGTGGAAAGCTCGACGAGCTCCGCGCCGACGCGAGCCACCTGCGCAAGATGCTCGGCGAGGGCTAGACGATCGCGGCCCTGTGCAGCGCCGCGGTGACTTTCTCCGCGAGCAGCTTCCCCATCGGCGTGGCGAGAAGCGGCAGCATCGGCACGATCATGTCGAGCGCGTCGTCGACGAGGCCATGCGTGCGCTTCTCGTCGGGGCTGTCGTCGTTGACGTAGACCAGCATCAGCGCCATCTGCAGGAGCCAGAGCGCGCGCGCCGCGAGGGGTAGCACCTCCGCCGGCAGGTTCGCGCCCGCGAGGATCGACTCGAGCACTCCCATCGCACGGTCGCGCACCGCACGGCTCTGCTCGGAGAATGCGCCGACGGGATCGCTCGGATCGATCAGTCGCTGCACGATCGCCGCGAGCATCTTCTTCTGCGGCCGGATCGTCTCGAGCTTGCCGTGGAACACCGCGCCGAGTTGCTCGCGGAGCGTGCCGGTCGAGCGTGCGGCAAGCTCCTCGAACGCCTGCTGGTTGTCCTCGTAGTAGGCGAACACCAGCGCTTCCTTCGAGGGGAAGTAGTAGTAGGCGGCGCCGAGCGACATGCCGGCGGCCTTCGCGATGTCGCGCATCGTCGTGGCCTCGACGCCCTTCTTCTGGAACAGCTTGAGTGCGCGAGCCAGCAAGCGCTCGCGCGTGGCATCGCGCTTCTTCTTCGTGACAGGTGCCATCAGGTCGTTGCTTCGGCGCCGCGCCGCACGCGGTGGAACACGTACAGGTTCGCCAGGTGGGCGACTCCGAGCAAGAGCAGAAGCGTTCCGAGTCGAGTTGTCAGCAGGGCGATCGCGTCCGTCGGGGAGTGGACCTGGTTCTCGACCTCGTTCGCCCGGAGCAGCAGCAGCGCCCACCCGATGTTGACGAGGTAGAAGCCGATCACGAGGAGCTGGTTGATCGCGTCCGCGAGATCGGGCCGGTCCTTGAACACCGCGCGGAGGAACAGCCCACCGTGGCGAGACAGCGTGCGCGCGAGCCAGATCGTGAGCGTGATGGCGATCGCGGCGTAGGGCAGGTAGACGAGCAGGATCGGGTTCGGCATGACGGGTCCTTTCAGAGAACGGTGGCAACGGGGAGGTTGGTCTCGACGGCGGGCTGCATCTCGGCCTCGATCAGCCACCACAGCCCGCCCGCAAACATCGCGAGCGCGGTCGGGAACAGGGCGAGGAAGCCGGCGCCGAACCAGATGAGCGGCACGGCAGCGAGGGACATCAGGAAGGCGATCAGCATGACGGACCCAGCGAGCCGGGTCTCGCGGGGCTGGATGCCTGCGGCGAGGAGGAGTGCCACCGAGGCGCCCAGCTCGATCAGCGGGATCGTGAGTGCAGCCGCGTCGGGAACACCTTCACGCAGGCACCAGATCGCGAGGATGCACGCGATCCCGCACATGATGTGGCCGGCCGCGCGCAGCGCCTGGTGTGCCTCCTCGATCCGCCGTGCGGTCGGGCGCGTCGCCGCGCGGATCAGCGACGGCATCGCGACCAGCGGCGGAAACACGAGCACCGACACGAGCACGTAGCGATTCACGACGAGCGCGGTGAAAGCGACGACGAGCGCCGGGATGGTCAGCGCCCTGTGCCAGCGGCGGGCGGGCAGCGCTGTCGCTCCATCCGTGACGAGGACTCTTTTGAACACGTTCAAAACGTAGATCCGACAGTGGTTGACGTCAAGGTGCGAATTGAACATGTTCAAAGCCAGGTTCGGAAGCGCCTGGTGTTTCGAGGGCTTGACGGCCCGATCGCCGGCCTCGCTTGGTATAACTGCGCCGCATGTTCACGCCGTCGCGCGACGAGTTCATCGCCGCCGCACAGAAGGGGAACCTCATCCCGGTCTACCGCGAGCTGCTCGCGGACGCGGATACCCCGGTCTCGGCGTATGCGGCGCTCGGCGCGGGCCAGCACTCGTTTCTGCTCGAGAGCGTCGTTGGCGGGGCGACGTGGGCGGCGTATTCGTTCGTCGGCGTCGCGCCGCGCGCGGTGGTTCGCTGGGCCAACGGCACCGCGAGCGTGACCTGGTACGACGTCGATGGGGGCGGTCCACCGAAGACCGCGGAGTGGGCCACGCCGGATCCGACCGCTGCGCTCGCGGAGGTCCTCGGCGAGCTGCGCCCGGTCGAGATGCCGGGACTGCCGCGGTTCTGGGGCGGGGCGGTGGGCTGGATCGCCTACGACTGCGTGCGGGCGTTCGAGGAGCTGCC
>JACCRC010000439.1 GCA_013813765.1 Deltaproteobacteria bacterium
AGACCAAGGAGCAGCTGATCGCCGTGTTCGACATGGGCGGCGGCACGTTCGATATCTCGGTGCTCGAGGTCGGTGACAAGGTCGTCGAGGTCGTCTCGACGAACGGCGACACGCACCTCGGTGGCGACGACATCGACAACCGCGTCATGGACTGGCTGGTCGCCGAGTTCAAGAAGGACACCAGCATCGATGTCTCGAAGGACAAGATGGTGCTGCAGCGTCTCAAGGAAGCGGCGGAGAAGGCGAAGATCGAGCTCTCGAGCGTGCAGGAGACGGAGGTCAACCTTCCGTATCTCACCGCCGACTCGACCGGCCCGAAGCACCTGCTGAAGAAGCTCTCGCGCGCGAAGTTCGAGCAGATGATCGAGGACATCGTGGCGCGTGCCATGGAGCCCTGCAAGAAGGCGCTCTCCGACGCCGGCAAGAAGGTCTCCGACATCCACGAGGTCGTCCTCGTCGGCGGCTCGACGCGTATCCCGATGGTGCAGGCGCGGGTGAAGGAGTTCTTCGCCAAGGAGCCGAACAAGTCCGTGAACCCGGATGAGGTCGTCGCGCTCGGTGCGGCGGTCCAGGGCGGTGTCCTCTCGGGCGACGTCAAGGACATCCTCCTGCTCGACGTCACGCCGCTGTCGCTCGCGATCGAGACCCTCGGTGGTGTCGCCACCGTGCTCATCCCGCGCAACACCACGATCCCCACTCGCAAGAGCGAGACGTTCTCCACCGCGGCCGACAACCAGACCTCGGTCGAGGTTCACGTCACGCAGGGCGAGCGCCCGATGGCGAAGGACAACAAGACCCTCGGCAAGTTCCAGCTGACCGGCATCCCGCCGGCTCCGCGCGGCGTGCCGCAGATCGAGGTGACCTTCGATATCGACGCGAACGGCATCCTCAACGTCGCCGCGAAGGACAAGGCGACGGGCGCGGAGCGTACGATCCGGATCGAGGCCTCGTCGGGCCTGTCGGATGCGGACATCAAGCGCGCCGTCGAGGACGCCGCGAAGCACGAGGACGAGGACAAGCAGCGGAAGGACTCCATCGAGGCCCGCAACCAGCTCGACACGCTGGTGTACGGCACGCAGAAGCTGGTCAAGGAGAACGAGGCCAAGCTCGAGGGCACCGACAAGCTGATGATCGAGGAGGCGCTCAAGGAGGCCGAGGCCGTGCTCGAGAAGAACCGCGAGGGTGGCAACCCCGAGGAGCTTCGCGCGGCATTCGAGAAGCTCCAGGCCGCGGCGCACAAGGTCGCCGAGGCGATGTACAAGTCCGCGAGCCCCCCACCTGAAGGTGGAACCGACACCACGGGTGGCGACGCCGGCGGTGGTGCTGGCGGCGCTCCGAAGGACGACGTCATCGACGCCGAGTTCGAGGACAAGACCTAGTACCGACTCAGGGACTTTTGGACGCCCGCTCAGGCGGGCGTTCGCGTTTTCGGGCTTCGCATGCATACTGGTTTGGTGCTGCGTTTCGCATGTGCTGCTGCCCTGGCTCTCGCCGTCGCCGGCTGCGCCGAGCTCGGTGCGTCGGCGATGGGCGACGGCACGAGCGTGTCGGTGGGCCGGCCGAGCAACGGCTACATCAGGAACGCGAAGAAGCTGCCCGACAGCGGCGACGGCTTTCGCACGCAGGCCGTGTGGAAGGAGCGGAACAATCGCTACGGCACCGACGAGCTGCTCGACCTGATCACGGGCGTCGGCCGGCGGATGTCGATGCGGTTCACCGACGTCAAGCTCGTCGTCGCCGACCTCTCCGGGAACGGCGGCGGCGAATCACGCAAGTGGCACCGCTCGCATCAGAGCGGCCGAGATGTCGACCTCGTCTATTACATGCGCGCTCCCGACGGTGCGTCCTTCGAGGCCGACGCGATGCGCGTGTTCGGCATCGACGGGAAGGCGAAGGACGGCAGCGGCTACTCGGTCGACGTGCCTCGCACGTGGCAGCTCGTGAAGAACCTGGTCACTGCGCCCGAGGCACGCGTGCAGTGGGTGTTCATGTACGAGCCGATCGCGCAGATGCTCCTCGCGCACGCGGTCGCGACCGGCGAGGCCGAGGCGCTGATCGCGCGCGCGCGCAAGGCGATGAAGCAGCCCGGCGATAGCGCACCCCACAACGATCACATGCACGTTCGCATCTACTGCAGCGATCGCGATCGGATGTTCGGCTGCGCCGACATCGGACCGATGGAGCTGTACGCCGAGTACCAGGCGGAGGCCGAGCAGGTCGGCAAGCTGCCGCCGGTGATCGCGTCGCTGTTCGAGGGCGCCGCGCAGATCGGCTCCTCGACGATGCTCGGGATCGCGAGCTCCGGCGAGCCAGACCGCGCCGCACCGCCGGAGGCTGTGCGGAGGTTGATCATCGCTGCGCCACTGCGGTTCTGGCGCCGCTAGGCCGTCACTGGCAGGGACCGATCGGTGCTTCGTGCGGCGCCGGTGCGGACTCGAAGGCGACGGTGGCATCCCCGGGGACGGCAGCATCGGAGAGTGGCGCCGCGTCGGCGCGCGGCGCATCGACGGGCAGGGGACCGAGGCCGGCATCGTCCGGCGCCGACGCGGCGGCCTCCTCGGCGGAGACGGTGCGCAGCGTGCGGAGTGCCTGCTCGAACGCGCGGACGTGGGTCGCGCGCGCCTCGTTCGACGGTGCCGAGAGCACCAGGCTGACCGCGCGATCGGACGCGCCGAGCGCGATCGCTTGCCGTAGAAACGTGCGGCCGTCGTCGTATTCGAACCAGACGCTGGGCAGGCCCGACGCCAGGTTGTCCTTCGGACCGGCCTGCACCGGACCGACGCGGAATCGCTGGGCGGTCAGCTTCTGGCGGAGCGAGCAGGCGTACTTCGAAGCCGGTGACTCGTGGCTCGTGCGGCACGCGACCGGCCACGAGCAGTAGAGCTCCCGCGTGAACGCTTCGGAGGTCAGCACGATCCTTCCCGGCGGCTGACTCCGCATCATCCATAGCGCGAGGCCTGGGTAGGACGCCTGATCCGTCCCGCGCCAGCCGCGCGGGACGACGAGGCGGATGCGATCGCTGCGCGAGGTGAAGATCTGATTCTCGAGCTCCGCGGCTGATTCACTGACGAGAAACCGCGAGGCGCCGATGAAGACCACCGCGGCGATCGCGAGCGAGAAGGTCGCCGCCAGAACGCGCCGCATCGACGAGGAACGTACGCGTGCTCGTCGGCAAACGCGAGGGCGCTTGGCCAATCCGGAGACGCGCGAGTCAATCCGGACCTGAACAAGAAAGCAGGCAAATACTTGCCTGTTGTCGCTGTGTTCTTGTTGACCGATTACATTCACAAGAATATCGTCACAACACATCGTCGGACCATGGTCTCTCCATCGTCCCTCGAAATTAGACGACGCCCGGAGGGGGTCACGCACACAAGACGGCTGGCGCGCTGCTTCACGAAGCAGGGTTCCGGCGGTGCGGGCACCACACGCGCGTCCTGATCACCGTCTCGAGGGGGAGCTCTGTTGTCTTCACGTTTTCAGGAGTGGGCACCGCACGCGACGGCATCGGGGACCGTCGTGCCGCTGCGTGCGCATCGCCGGCCGGTACTGGCCGAGGTCGCGCAGCGCTCGGACGACGACGCCCCCGGCGCGAGCGCCGGCGCGACGACGTCGCGTCACCTGATCCTTCCGGATAACGAGGTTCGCGCGATTGAAGTCCAGTACCCGGAGGGCATCACCGCGGTCCAGATCGTGGAGGTCTTCACGAGCCGCGGGATCAAGTTCTCCGAGGCGAGCTTTCGCAAGTACGTCCAGCAGGGCCTCCTGCCGCGCAGCCGCCGCGTCGGCCGCAAGGGCAAGCACCGCGGGTCGCTCGGCGTGTACCCGTCGAAGACCGTTCGCCGGATCAACAGCGTGAAGTCGCTGATGGCCGACGGCTTCACCATCGAGGAGATCCAGGGGCAGTTCCTGCTCTACACGGACCTCGTCGAGGGCGTCGCCGAGCACTTCGCCGAGCTGTGGTCGCGACTCACCGTCGACGTCGCGCAGCTCGATCCGAAACCGAAGAAGGAGCTCGACAAGGAGCTCTCCGAGATCCGCCGCGACGGCGACCGCCTGGTCGAACGCCTCGGCGAGCTCACTCGGCGCGTTGCCGCGCCGCGCACCAACAGTCTCCGTCTTGCCGGCGCCGCGGGCGGCGCCGAAGACCTTCTCTAACCAGCACCCAGGAGTTTGCGATGAGCGATGACAACGACAATCAGGACGATCTGCTCCAGGACGAGCTCGTGGGTGAGGAGTCCGAAGCGGACTCCGAGCTCGAGGATGCTGGCGATGAGGTGAGCACGGACGGCGAGGCGCCGGAGGTCAGCCGGAAGATCCGGCGCCGCCGGCGGCGCACCCGCCCGCGGAGCAAGACGATCGCGATGAAGCGGCTCACCCGCGAGGAGCTTCGCGTCGGCGCGCTGATGTACCCGCCCGTGGACATCCCGCGCCCGACCTCGCGTGCCGAGTGCAAGGAAGAGATGCGCCCGTGCCCGTGGGTCGCGTGCAAGCACCACCTGTATCTCGACATCAACCCCG
Source organism: Deltaproteobacteria bacterium (assembly GCA_013813765.1). Classification (GTDB taxonomy): domain Bacteria; phylum Myxococcota_A; class Polyangia; order Haliangiales; family Haliangiaceae; genus JABFXX01. The sequence continues at coordinate 4,522 of JACCRC010000439.1, forward strand.
AGACGGGCTCGATCAAGATCAACTTCCCCGACCTCGAGCCGTGGGAGCTGAAGCACACGTGTGCACTCGATGTGGCGGAGCGCGGCGGGATCACGCTCGAGGAGGTCGGCGAGATCATGAACCTGACGCGCGAGCGCATCCGTCAGGTCGAGGTCCGCGGTCTGCTCAAGCTGAAGATGGGATCGCCGTCGCCCGACGAGCTCGGTGCCGAGCTGCTCGCGGCGAAGGCCGCGAACCAGAACTAGTCAGCCGCTGTCCGTGGTAAACGCGTCGCATGATCCGACGCGCGTTGATCTCGGTCTCCGACAAGCGTGGCATCGTCGAGCTGGGTAAGGCCCTCGTCGAGATAGGCGTGGAGATCCTGTCGACCGGCGGCACCGCCGCGGCGCTCGCCGCTGCCGGCGTCGCGGTCAAGCAAGTGTCGGAGCACACCGGAGCTCCGGAGATTCTCGATGGGCGCGTGAAGACGCTGCACCCGAAGATCCACGGCGGTCTGCTCGGGCGCGACACCGGCCCGCACCAGGCGGAGATGGCGGCGAATGGCATCACGCCGATCGATCTCGTCGTCGTGAACCTGTATCCGTTCGAGGCGACGATCGCGAAGCCGACGACCACGCTCGACGATGCGATCGAGAACATCGACATCGGCGGACCGTCGATGCTGCGCTCGGCCGCGAAGAACCACGAGCGCGTCGCGGTGCTCGTCGATCCCGACGACTACCTGATCGTCGTCGGCGCGCTGAAGGCTGGCCAGGATCTTTCGCCCGGTCAGCGGTTCGCACTCGCACGCAAGGCGTTCTCGCACACCGCGGCGTACGACGCGGCGATCGCGGCGTACCTGTCCTCGATCGACGACAGCGCGGCGGAGACGCGGACTCAGGCGCCGTCGCGACGCGAGCTGCCAGACACGCTGTCGGTGCAGTGGCGCCGGCTGTACGAGCTGCGCTACGGCGAGAACCCGCACCAGGGCGCCGCGTTCTACGCGGACTCGCGTTCGCCGCTGGCCAGGATCCCTGCGTCCCGCCCGACCATCGCCACCGCCGAGGTGCTCGGTGGCAAGCAGCTCTCGTACAACAACATCCTCGATCTCGACGCCGCGCTCGGCCTCGTACTCGAGTTCTCCGAGCCCGCCGCGGTCGTCGTGAAGCACAACAACCCGTGCGGCGTCGCGATCGCAAGGTCCAGCTCCGCTGGACCGCGCAGCACCGCCAACGGCGGTGCGGAGGTGGACGACAAGGACGTCGCGGCGGCGTACCGGCGCGCGCGCGAGGCGGACGCGACGTCTGCGTTCGGTGGCATCGTCGCGGTGAATCGCGAGGTCGACGAGACGCTCGCGAATCTGCTCGTCGAGACGTTCCTCGAGTGCGTCGTCGCGCCCGGTTATTCCGCCGCAGCGCGCGACATCCTCGCGTCGAAGAAGAACCTCCGGCTCGTCGCCGCCGGCGGCGACTGGAAGGCCCCGACCGGCGAGCTCGCGTGGAGCGTGCGTACGATCGCCGGCGGCGCGCTCGTGCAAAGCGTCGATCACGGCATGGTCGATCTGGCGAACGCGAAGGTCGCGACGACGCGCCAGCCGAGTGATGCCGAGCGCGCGGATCTCGCG
>JACCRC010000196.1 GCA_013813765.1 Deltaproteobacteria bacterium
CTATCGGACAGACAGCTCGCAGGATCGAGGATGCACATGTCATGGGGTCCGCTATCGGCGGGCGGCGCATCGTCACCGCCGCCGCCCGGATCCGAGCCGCAGCCGAACGCGAGTGCCAATCCGACGCAGACGAGTCTCATGTCTCCTCCCCGGAGACCTTCGATTGTATGCCCAGGGGGGGCCGGCCGATAGCGCTCCTATGGGCGCGTCAGGATGATCACGGTCCGCGCCTCGTCCCCGGTGAAGCTGACCTTCCAGAGCTGCCCCGCCTTTTTCGCCTGGATCCGCGTCGCGTTCCCCGAGGGAGAGGGCTCGTCCTTCACGATCTCCCATCTGTCCCTCTTGAGGGCCGCGCGGACCTCGGCGGTGACGACCGCCCGACCCCGAGGGACGTTGTAGGTCCCGATCCGGCCGCCCCCGCCTTTCGTCATCTCAGGCGCCTTCGCATCCTTTGGCAGCGGGAATGCCACCACCTCCGCCTGGACGGGGGGCTCTACCCGCTCCGCGAGAGCAGTAGCGGGGATCACGGCCAGCGACAGGGCGACGGCGAGGGCACGCAGCATGTCCCCGTAGTCTAGACGGTCGGGCCACCCGGGGCCGGAGATATCGCTTCATGGGCCCGGATCTCGGGTTAGTGTCCGCGCCGGATGCGCATCACCAGCCTCCTTACCCCGTTGCTCGTCCTCGCCGCTTGCGGCGAGGACAACCTCGACCTCGCAACCCCGGACCACTGCAACCCGCTCGGAGGGGTCCGTTGCGCGACGCCGTTCCCCTCCTCGATCTACGAGGTCGATGACGCGACGACCGCGACCGGCCGCCGTGTCGCGATCGCGAAGGGCGCGTTGCCGACGAACATCGACGGCGTCGCGATCGAGCCCGATCAGTGGAACACACTCGACGGGTTCTCGTCGGCCGCACCGATGGTCATCGCATTCGAAAGCGGGATCGATGGAGCGAACCTCGTCCACTTCTCGAACTACGAGGCGAGCATCACCGCTGCGAGCCCGACGGTCCTGATCGACCTCGAGACCGGCGAGCTGCTACCTCACTTCGCGGAGCTCGATGTTCGCGCCGTCGATACGCCGGCGAGCCAGGCGCTTTACATCCGGCCGTCGAAGCTGCTGGCCGGCAGCCACCGCTATGCGGTCGCGATCAAGAAGACGCTGAAGGCGAAAGGCGGGGGCGAGCTCGTCGTTCCCGAGGGCTTCCAGGCGCTCGTCGACGGCGAGAAGACCACGCACCCGCTGCTCGAGAAGGTCCGCTCCCGGTACACGGAGATCTTCGCGGCGCTCGCGGCGAAGGGCATCCAGAAGGAAGACCTCGTCACCGCGTGGGACTTCACGACGCGCTCGCGCGAGACCGTGCGCGCGGATCTGTTGAACGCACGCGATGCGGCACTGCCGCTGATGGGCGCGATGGGCGCGTCGCTGACCTACACCTCGACGACGATGACGCCGGGCGACGCTCGGTTCGCCGCGCGCTACGACGGCGAGTACGACGCGCCGATGTTCCTCAACCAGAAACAGCCGGGCCCCGGCGTGAAGCTGCTGCGCGACGATGCCGGCAAGCCGAAGCCGAACGGGCTCTACAAGGTGCCGTTCACGGCGATCGTCCCGCAGTGCGCGCTCACGGCCACCGCTCCGGTGCCGATCCTGATCTACGGGCATGGCCTCCTCGGTGATGCCCAGCAGACCGCGAGCTCGGGCACGCGCAACGCAGCGGCCGAGGGCTGCTACGTCGCGATCGGTACCGACATGCGCGGCATGAGCGACGTCGACGTCCCCAACGTGGCGCTCGCGCTCAACGACGTGAACAACGGCAATCTGATCTTCGACGTGCTCATCCAGGGCATGGTCAACCACGTCGCGCTCGTGCAGATCGCGCGCGGACCGATGGCGAACACGCTGTTCGCGAAGCCCGGCGGCGGCTCGCTCGTCGATCCGACGAAGGTCTATTTCTACGGCATCTCGCAGGGCGGCATCATGGGCACCACCGTGTGTGCGCTCGATCCGGTGATCACGCGCTGCGTGCTGCAAGTCGGCGCGATCAACTACTCGGTCCTGCTCGAGCGCTCGCGCGACTGGCCGACCTATCGCACCACGCTCAACGGCGCGTATCCCGACTCGCTCGACAACGTTCTCATCATCAACCTCATGCAGAATCAGTGGGACCGTACCGAGGCAACCTCGCTGGTCGACACGATGGTCAACCACTCGCTGCCCGGCACACCGCAGAAGCAGGTGTTCATGCAGGTGGCGATCGCCGACGACGAGGTCGCGAATGTCGCGAGCGAGATGCAGGCGCGCACGATGGGCATCCCCGTGATCACCCCATCGCCGTACATTCCCTACGGCCTGCAAGCCGCGTCCGGCCCGGTGCCGAACGGCATGCTGCTCTACGACTTCGGCCTCGGCCACACGATCCCGAAGGGGAACGAGGCGCCGCCCGACAACAGCACGCACAGCGGCATCCGCAACAAGAAGGCGACGACCGACATGATCAAGCGCTTCCTCGACACGGGCGAGATCGTGCAGATGTGCACCGCCCCGAAGGGCTGCGACTGCGCCGCGAACGGCTGCGGCGTCGAGCTCTGAGCTAGAGCACGCGCTCGATCGCGTCGGCCAGCGTACGCAGCACCTTGAGGCGAGCGAAGTACTTGTCGTTCGCCTCGACGAGCGTCCACGGCGCCCACTCGGTGCTCGTGCGATCGATCATCTCGTTGACCGCGACCTTGTACGCGTCCCACTTCTCGCGGTTGCGCCAGTCGTCGTCGGTGATCTTGTGCTCCTTGTAGGGCGTCTGTTCGCGCTCCTTGAACCGGCGCAGCTGCTCGTCCTTGGTGATCTGCAGCCAGCACTTGACGACGACCATCCGGTTCTTGAACAGCTGCTCCTCGAAGTCGTTGATCTCGCCGTACGCGCGCATCCAGTCGGGCTCGCTGCAGAAATTCTCGACGCGCTCGACGAGCACGCGCCCGTACCATGACCGATCGAAGATCGCGATGCGGCCGCGCTGCGGGAGGCTGCGCCAGAACCGCCACAAGTACGGCCGTGACTTCTCCTCGTCGGTCGGCGCGGCGATCGGGATCACATCGTACTTCCGCGCATCGAGCGCCTGGGTGACGCGGCGGATCGCGCCGCCCTTGCCCGCAGCGTCGGAGCCCTCGAACACGGAGACCACCGAGATGTCCTCGAACTTCCTCCTGCGACTGAGAAGATTCAGCCGGCCCTGCAGCTCGGCGAGCTCGTCGTTGTACTTGTCCTTCGACTCGACCTTCTTCTCGAGATCGAGCCGATCGAGGATCGTCACGCCATCGATCGCCTCGATGCGCGACGGAGCGCGGACGGGAGCCACCGGCTTCGCCTTCTGATCGAGCCGGGCGCGGAGTGCCCGGAGGATCTGGTTCCCGATCGTGAGGTTCCGGTAGCGCTCGTCCGCGCCCTCGACGACATGCCACGGCGCCTCGGCGGTGCTGGTCTCGCGCAGCAGGTGCTCGCTGACCGTCTGGAACTGCTTGTACATCGCGAGGTGCTTCCAGTCGGTGTCGCTCACGCGCCACGCCGTCTTCTTCTTCTTCGACAGCTCCTTGAACCGCTTCTTCTGCCCGTTCTTCGACAGGTGAAGCCAGAACTTCAGAACGAGCGTTCCTTCGTCGGCGAGCATGTGCTCGAAGTGTTTGATCTCCTCGACTCGTTCGTCGAACTCGCCCCTCTTCATATCGCCGTGGACACGCTCGACGAGCGGGATCGAGTACCAGGATCCGACGAACAGCGCGATGTGGCCCTTCGGCGGCAAGGCGCGCCAGAACCGCCACATCTGCGGCCGTCCGCTCGGCTCCTCGCCGAGAGGACGGATCGCGTTGGTCGCGAGGTGGCGTGGATCCATCCACTCGTTCAGGAGGTTCACCGTCTCGCCCTTTCCCGCTCCATCAACGCCCGCGATGATCATCACCACCGGGAAGTCTGCTTTCTTCACGAGCTCGTACTGCGCCTCGAGCAGCTTGTGCCGCAGCTCGGGAACCTCCTTGTCGTAACGCTCCTTGTCGATCGTGTGACCCAGCTCCGCGGACTCGAACATGGACGAAACGGTAGTACGACCGGCAGCCTCGGGGTAAGAGCTTGAGCGATGTCACTCGTCACCCGCGCGGAAGCCACGAGCTACCAGGAGACCTCCCTGCACGCCGATGTCATGGGCTTCGTCGGAGGGCTCGAGGCACTGGGCGATCGGCGATTCCATCGGACCTCATTCGGAACGAGCCCTGGAGGCCGCGAGCTTCCTCTCACGGTGCTCTCTGCCCATGGTTACAAGACCCCAGGGGAGGCACGCCGGGCCGGTCAGCCGGTCGTCTTGATCATCAACGGTATCCACGCGGGGGAGGTCGAGGGAAAAGAGGCCTGTCTCATGTTGATGCGGGACATCCTCACCGGGCCGTTCTCCGCGCTGATCGAGAACCTCACGCTCGTGATCGTTCCGTTGTTCAATCCAGACGGTAACGACGCGATCGATCCGAACAACCGCAAGCTCGATCTGCCCAAGCTCGAAGGGCAGATCGGTCCCGCGAAGGTCGGCACGCGTGTCAACGCCGCGGGCATCAACCTCAACCGCGACTACATGCGCCAGGCGGCACTCGAGATGCGGCTCCTGCAGCGTCACGTCGTGCAGCACTGGGAACCGGATCTGACGATCGACACGCACGCGACGAACGGCTCGGTCCATCGCATGGCGATGACCTACGACGTGCCGCACACCGTCGCGAGCGGGCGCGCGGAGCCCGTGCGCTTCATGCGCGAGACGATGATGCCCGTCGTGCAGTCCGAGCTGTTCAAGCAGCACGATCTGATCGCCGGCTGGTACGGCAACTTCGTCGAGGACGAGCGCTCACTCGACGCGCGCCGCGATGCCGATCCGCACAGCCCGGTCCGCGAGGGCTGGATGACCTATCCGCACAACCCGCGCTTCGGCAGCAACTACCGCGGCCTCTCGAACCGCCTCGACCTCTTGCTCGAGTGCTACTCGTACCTGTCGTTCCCCGATCGGGTGCTCACCACCTACGCGACGATCCTCGAGGCGCTGCGGTTCGTGAGCGCGCGCCCCGACGACATCGTGCAGATCATTCACTCGAGCAAGAACCCGCGCGACAAGATCGCGGTGCGCTACAAGCTCGAAGCGTTCGACGAGCCTGTCACGATCCCGACGTTTCACCCGCGCACGCCCGATGGCGTGATCGCGGAGATCGCGATCCCGTACTTCGCGAACTTCGTCGGCACCACGATCATCGATCGCCCGCCGGCGTACCTCGTGCCGCCGAACGTCGCCGCGCACCTCGTGCAGCACGGCTTCTCGACCGAGCTCGCGTCGGGCACGCACGAGGTCGAGATCGCGCACGTCACCGGCTTCGCCACCGAGGGCGGCAGGAAGATCCTCGAAGCGGCCCAGGTCGGTGACCTGGAGGTCGAGTGGCGCCGCAAGAACCGTCAGGTCCCGCCCGGCTATCACCTCGTGCGAACCAACAGCTCGCTCGGCGCGATCGCGGTGTATCTCTGCGAGCCCGAGAGCGACGACGGCGCGATCGAGAACGGCCTGCTCGCGGCGCCCGCCGAGGGCGATGAGTTCCCGATCTGGCGCGCGTACTCGACGGACTAAGGCTTCTGGGCAGCGGCGGCCTTCTCGGCCTCGGTGATCTTCGCCTGGACCTCGGCGGCGTGCTCCTCGCCGAGCTTGCCGCGCATCTCACCGAGATGGCGGCGCGCGTCCCTCCCGGTCAGAGCGCCTTTTGCCAGATCGATGCAGATGATGCACATGTGCTGAGTCTACCAGTAGCGCCCGCGGGCGACCGGCGCCATCATGTGCCCGTGGCGCAAGAGCTTCCTCCCTGCGGTCTATACCGCACCGTCAAACAAGTCGGCAGCATCGAGGCAGGCCGCCTCGTGTACTTCCACAACCACGGCAATCCCGGACCCGGGCTCTACTTCCCCGAGAAGTGGAACGCGAATCGCGCGGTGTTCTCGGCGAACGGGCAGACCGTGCCGGATGACTTCGACCCGCGATCGATCAAGTCGATCCCGGCCGAGGGCTTCTACCGGGTCACCAAGCCGTTCTTCTGCTGCGAGAAGAAGTGCACCCAGTACGACACCGACGCGATGGTGCAGCTCGGCTACAACGGCAACGGCAAGGGGATCTTGTTCACGCCGGAGTACTCCAACGGAGTGATCCGCGTGCCCGAGCGCGGCAGCGTTGTCGATGACGACGCGTTCAAGAGCCTCGTGCAGCTGAAGTTCCCCGAGGTCGAGCAGAAGAACGACCTGTCGCTGCCGCGCGGCATCGTCGTCCACTGAATGACGAGCCGCCTCGCCGTCGCCGCCGGGCTCGTGCTGCTGCTCGCGGCGCCGGAAGCGCGTGCCGAGGAGCCACTCGTCGGCACCGTTCGCAAGGTCGCGGGGCTGTGGACCGATTCCCAGGAAGGTGAGATCCGCAGAAAGATCGCGCAGGCGCGCGAGCAGATCCAGGCGGCGATCGCGGTCACGAACGCGTTCCTCGCGAACAACCGGCCGATTGACATTCGCGTCGACATGTTCGCGGAGCTCGGTGCCGGCGTGGACCGCCGCGCCGCTGCGGGCGAAGGCACCCTCGGCGCGCTGTTCGCGATCCAGGGCGAGCGCTGCGATCTGATCCAGATCGGTGCGAGCCTGCGCGGCGACCTCCGTTCCGACGAGGACAGACCGATGGGCGGTGCGCAGCAGTGGGGACATTTGTGCCTCGCCGGCGGGCTCGACCTCAAGGTGCTGATGAAGATCGACGTGCCCGGTCTCGCGCTGTTCCCGATGACGCTGCGCGAAGGCGGCGTGCTCTCGGCGCGGCCGCGGTTGACCGCGAAGCGCTCGGCGATCGACGAACGCTACAGCGACATCGGCTTTGGCTTCGACGTCGAGGGCGTACGCTACCTCTGGGCCGAGAACCGCGGCGCCGGGGCGATCGGCTTCACGGCGGATCAGAAGTGGCGCTGGCGCGGCTGGCCCGGCGGCGACGAGGCGAAGGTCGAGCTCGAGGGAAACTTCTGGTTCGCTCGCCTGTTCCGCATCCGCGGCGAGGATGCACTCGCGGACCGCTTCATCGACATCCTGACGTTCGGGTTTCACGGGATCCAGTCGGATAACGGTGCGGCGATCGTCATGGTCTGGCCGGTGCGGTTCTACGGCATCGGGTTTGGCGCCGACGACAGCGTGCTCGTCGACGCGGACCTCGGCGTCGGTGGCACCGGGACGATCAGCTCCTCGACGAGCGGGCCCGGCGTGATGGACATGACGACGATCGACTCGACCGACCTGCCGGATATCACCGCTGCGGTCGCGCACGTCGCGGTGCACGGCGGGGGACCGCGCCGGTTCGTCTCCGTCGCGTACGACCGCACGGTCGACACGAACGTGCTCGCCGACGTGATCCGCGAGGATCGCTTCACGCTGTCGGGTCAATTCACGAACGAGCTCATCACCGCTCGCGGCGCCGCGTTTGTCTCGCGCGCTCGCTACTACCTCACCGAAACCTCGAGGGCCGACGAGCGCGTCGCGGGCATCTCGTTCACCGGCACGTATGGGCTCGCGCACAAGCTCGCGCTCGGCGTGACGCTCGAAGGTGTGGTCGGCCTGGTCGAGCGCGATCCGCTCCTCGACGGTCATGCCCTGCCGCGCGGTATCCGCGCGTTCGCGACGCTGTCGACCACGCGCACGCTCTGGTCGCTGTACTAGTCTGTAGGGCGTAGGCCTGCGCTGCCCGTCATGACGGCGGGCGCAGGCCGAGCGCCCGCTCTAGCGCCCGCCGGAAGCGTCGAGAGCGGCGAGCTCGTCGGCATCGAGCGAGAACTGCTCGACCGCGAGGTCCTCGCGCATGTGCACCGGATCCTTCGTGCCGGTCAGCGGCAGCATCCCGACCTGTTGCGCGAACCGGAACACGATCTGCGCGGGCATCACGCCGTGGCGCACCGCGATCGCGATGACCTTCGGTGACGCGAGCACCTGGCGGTTCGCAGTGAGCAGCGAGAAGCCCTGATAGACGATCTGCGCCTCGTTGCACACCGCACGCACCGCTCGATCCCAGCCGCGCTCCGCGTAGCAGCGGTTCTGCACGAACGACACCGGCACCGCGGCGATCCCCACGAGCTCTTGCACCTGGTTCGCGGTGACGTTGCTCACGCCGAGCAGCTTCACGCGGCCCGATTGCGCGATGCCCTCCATCGCACGCCACACCTCGAGGTCCTCGGCGCCGAGGCCGTCGCGCTGCGAGGGGCCGTGCAGGATCAAGCTGTCGAGCACGTCGACACCGAAGTGTTCGAGCGAGCTCTGGAACGACTGCTCGACCTGGGTGCGGATCGGCGCGGCCGGGTCGTACGGCAGGCGGTGATCCTGGCCGTCGCGATGAGTGAACTTGGTCTGGAGGAACAGCTCGTCGCGACGGACAATGCCCTCGCGCAGCTTCGCGGCGACGGCACGCCCGACGCCCTCCTCGTTGTAGTGCTTGCGCTGGTTGGCCGTGTCGATACCGCGGAAGCCGGCGTCGAGTGCGTCGACGACGAGGGCCTCGGTTGCCAGTTCTTTCCACGCCGTGCCGTAGAGCATCGACGGAACGGTCACACCGCGGATCTGGAATCCCATGCGGCGCATCCTACCCGCAGCAACCCGGTGGAGTGCGCGGTGTCGTCTGTCCGTGCAAATCCTCGCTTCATTCTCCGGTGTTCATCGTGTCGCGCTACTGGTCGCGCTCGCGGCAGGAATCGTCCTGTATCGTCTCTGGCCCGCGCCGCCGCCTGAGCCGGTGACCTCGCCCTCCGTGCCGGCGATCCAGACGGTGCGTGCCGTCGACCCGGCCGTGCTCGCCTTCGCCGGCGGGTGCGTGCCGTTTGTCGACGCGCTGACGGCGAAGCGCACGTGGTCGCTCTCGGTGAGCCGCAGGGCATTCAACCAGTGCAGCGGCGGCGACACGATCCTCGATTCGTACGAGGTTTACTCGACGGGCGCAGTCGTGTGGACCGAGCGCGGCGTCGCCACGCGGACGTTGCAGCTGACGCCAGGTGAGCTGGCGGTGATCGTCAACGCGAACCGGATCGACTGCGCGAGCGGACCGGAAAGCGAATCATCGACCGTTTGGATGACTCTCGGTGACACCCGGATCCCCATGCGCACGCTGCTCGGTGTCGCCCTCGACGGCGTCTTCAAGCAGGCGATCTCCCGGTATACGGACGTGCGCCTCGCCGCGCTCGGTACGTTCGAGCTGCGCCTCTCCGCCAAGCGAGACGGACACACGTACCGCCTCCACCTGGGCCCGGCGGGGATGCTCACCGTGCGCCGCGGCAACCGACTGCTCGCGACGCACGAGCTGATCGACCATGAACGCCTCGCGCTCCTCGATCACACGCTCGCCCGCGTCGCGCTCCCGCAGCGGGTCGATCCCGATGCCGATCCCGACGAAGAGGATTTTAGCGAGCAACCGATGCGCGGGACGCTCGACCTGGGCGAGGTCGTGGTGCCCGCGATGATCGAGTACACCTTCGATGCCTGGACCGACGTTCTGTGGCGTGCGGTCCGCGAGGCCGAGGACGCCGCAGCCGAGCGATAGCGGAGGCCCTACCGCCCGGCGTCGAAACTTGCAGTCCGATCACATCACCAAGTCCGGAGCGTGTATTTTCGGAGCGTGATCGAGGAACGCCTGACCCGTCTCGCGGCACTTCGTGGCGACCCCGCGAAGGGGATTCCGGTGACCGCGTGGGCGACGAACCTGGACGACATCGATCGTGATCTGCTGCTGCGCGCCGCGATCGAAGTCGTACGTGCGCTGATGATCCCGGAGTGGGAGAGCAAGCGGAGGGAAGACCGCCGCCCGCAGATCGCGCTCGAAGCGACCGAAGCGTGGCTGGCGGCGAAGAACGCCGACACGCTCGCTGTCGCGAAGACCGCCGCGAAGGACTGCACTGCCGCGCGCAACGAGACGTTCGGCACCGACCACCGGATTCCCGAGGCGGCGCGCGCGTGCGCATGGGCCGCAGGCGCGAAGGACAACACGCACATCTGGGACGGGCTGCAGGCCATCGAGGAGGATCTCCTCGCGCGGATCGCACTCGTCGCCGAGTTCCACCGCGTTCCGGAGGTGCGGAAAGCGATCCTCGCATCGCTCCGCAAGGTGCTCGCTCCGCCGCCGGCCGCCGCGTCACCGACGAGCACGGGCCCCGTTCCGTACGCC
>JACCRC010000445.1 GCA_013813765.1 Deltaproteobacteria bacterium
AGCTCCTGCCGGGCGGCGGGGGGCTCCGCGCGACGAACCCGCGCAAGGCCGCCGCGTACCTCGCCGCACCGGGCGCGGCGGCGGAGCGCGTCGAGATCGGGCCACGGGAGATGCAGCTCGACCGATCGTGGCTCGGGATGCGCACCAGCGATGGGGTCGAGGAGGCGGCGCTGGGGACGGCGTTGTCGGATGAATTCGTCGGCGCGGGGCTGGCGGAGCGGCGTGCGGGTCGGATCTGCCCGACTCTGCGTGGCTTTCTGATGGCCGATCGGATCGCCGCCCGCATCGTGCAAACCGGGTAAGCTCGACGGAACGGATGAGTGGTGCCGAGCTGACCCGACGCGCGCAGAAGATCCTGCACGCGGTGATCACCGAGTATCTCCACGGTGGAGATGCGGTGGGCTCGCGCACGGTCACGCGCCGTCACGACCTCGGCCTGTCACCTGCCACGGTGCGCAACGTGATGGCGGACCTCGAGGAGATGGGGATGCTCGAGCAGCGCCACTCGTCGGCGGGTCGCGTGCCCACCGAGTCGGGCCTCCGGTTCTTCATCAACAGCTTGCTCAAGGTGCGCGGTCTGTCGGCGCGCGAGCGGGAGGAGATCCGCGAGCGCGTGGTTGCCCCCACGGCCGACGAGGTCGTGCATCGCGCGTCGCGCTTGCTCTCCGATCTCACGCAGCACGCGGCGGTGATCATCGCGCCGGACCCGGATCAGCAGCGGCTCGCGCAGGTCGAGTTCGTGCCGCTGCGCGACGGCAAGCTGATCGCGGTGCTGGTCACCACGGATGGTGGCATCGAGAACCGGCTGATCATCGACGACGTCGACCCGCGCCGCCTCGAGCGCATCCACAACTACTTGAACCAGCAGCTCTCGGGCATGACGCTCGACGAGGTGCGCGAGCGCGTGATCCGCGAGCTCGGCGAGGACAAGAACAAGTACGACGAGTCGATCTCGGAGGCGCTGCGCCTGGGTCACGCCGTGTTCGTCGCGCGGCCAGACCGCTCGGCCGACATTCTCGTGTCCGGTCAGGCCAACCTCATCCACGAAGAGCTCGAGAAGGAACGGTCGCGCGACCTCCTGAAGACACTCGAGGACAAGGAGACGCTCGTTCGGCTTCTCGATCGCACGCGGCACGCGGAGGGGCTCCAGGTGTTCCTCGGCGCAGAGACCGCGATGGCCGCGCTCACCGGGAGTAGCGTCGTCGCGGTGTCGTATGGCCCCGAGGATCAACCGATCGGCGCGCTCGCGGTGATCGGTCCGATGCGCATGAACTACGGCAAGGTGATGTCGGTGGTCGACGTCACTGCCGACACGGTTTCGCAGTTGCTCGCGGCTCTCAAGTCCGGTCAGTCCTGAGGCTGCGGCCCTGGTTCATCCAGGGAAAGCTGGGTACATTCCGGCGCGTATGAGCGGTGAGCCCAGCCAGTCCAACGACCCGCCCGCGGAGACCAAACCCGCGGATGATCTGCTGCCCGTGGAAGTAGAGGCGCCAGCGGCCGAGGGGGACGGTGCCGTTGCGGAGGCCGCTCCGGTCGACAAGGTCGCCGAGCTGGAGACCAAGGTCGCCGCGCTCGAGAAGGAAAAGAAGGAGAACTGGGACCGCTACCTTCGCTCGGCCGCGGTTCTCGAGAACCTCCGCAAGCGGCAGAAGCGCGAGGCCGAGGACGCGAAGTTCGAGTCCAAGGGCAAGGTCCTGAAGGAGATGCTCCCGGTCGTCGACAACCTCGAGCGCGCCATCGAGCACGCGGCGAAGTCGGGCGAGGAGGTCGATGCGGCGCTGAAGCCGATCGTCGAGGGCGTCCAGCTCGTGCTGCGCCAGTTCACGACCGCCTTCGAGCGGCTCGAGGTCACGGCGGTCGAAGCGCTGGGACAGCCGTTCGATCCAAACCTGCACGAGGCGATCTCGCAGCAGGAGAGCGACCAGGCGCCGGGCACCGTCGTGCAGGTGCTGCAGCGTGGGTACAAGTCCGGTGATCGTTTGCTGCGGCCGGCGCTCGTTGTCGTCGCGAAGGCGAAGGCCACGGAAGGCTGATGAGGGTTAGAGTCGGATGAGGGTAGCAGCGCGATGAGTCGCGTCGTCGGGATCGATCTGGGCACGACGAACTCGTGCGTTGCCGTGATCGACGGTGACGCTCCTGTCGTGATCGCGAACTCCGAAGGCGCGCGCACCACGCCGAGCGTGATCGGCTTCGCGCAGTCGGGCGAGCGGCTCGTCGGCCAGGCGGCGCGCCGCCAGGCGATGACGAACCCGGAGAACACCATCTACGCCGTGAAGCGGCTGATGGGCCGCAAGTACGAGGACGAGGAGGTTCAGCGCCACCTGCTGACCTGTCCGTACGAGATCGTGGCCGCCGACAACGGCGACGCACACGTGCGGATCCGCGGCCGCGACTATTCACCTCCGGAGATCTCGGCGCTCGTGCTCGGCAAGATGCGCCAGACCGCAGAGGACTGGCTCGGCGACCAGGTCACCGAAGCCGTGGTCACGGTCCCCGCGTACTTCGACGATGCCCAGCGCCAGGCCACCAAGGATGCCGGCCGGATCGCGGGCCTCAACGTGCTTCGCATCGTCAACGAGCCGACCGCCGCCGCGCTCGCGTACGGCATCGAGACCCAGGGCGCGCAGCGCGTCGCGGTCTACGACCTCGGCGGCGGCACGTTCGATATCTCGATCCTCGAGCTCGACGACGGCGTGTTCCGCGTGCGCTCGACCGCTGGCGACACGTTCCTCGGCGGCGAGGACTTCGACAACGCGATCGTCGAGTATCTGATGTCGACGTTCTCCGCTGCGAACCGCGGCATGGATCTGCGCGGCGATCGGATGGCGCTGCAGCGGCTCAAGGAGTCCGCCGAGAAGGCGAAGATCGAGCTGTCGAGCACAGAGCAGACAGAGATCAACCTGCCGTTCCTCGCGGCCGGCTCCGATGGGCCGCGCCACCTCCAGACGATGCTCACCCGCGAGGCGCTCGAGCAGCTCGTCGAGCCGCTCGTGCAGAGCTCGCTCGAACCGTGCCGCCGCGCGCTGTCGGATGCGGGCTTCACGGCCGCTGACATCGATGTGGTGATCCTCGTTGGCGGCCAGACGCGCATGCCGCGGATCCAGTCGCTGGTCGCCGAGATGTTCGGTAAGGAAGCAAGCCGACGGGTGAATCCCGATGAGGTCGTGGCCGTCGGCGCCGCTGTCCAGGGCGGCGTGCTGACCGGTGAGGTGCAGGAGGTCCTGCTGCTCGACGTGTCGCCGCTGTCGGTCGGTGTCGAGACCGCAGGCGGGGTGTTCACGCGCCTCATTCCGCGCAACACGGCGCTGCCGGCGCGCGCGACCGAAGTTTTCTCGACGACGATCGACAACCAGCCGTTCGTCAACGTGCACGTGCTGCAGGGTGAGCGCGAGATGGCGGCCGACAACAAGTCGCTCGCAAACTTCGAGCTCACCGGGATTCCGCCGGCGCCGCGCGGCGTCCCGAAGATCGAGGTCGCGTTCGACATCGATGCCGACGGCGTGCTCAGCGTGTCGGCGCGCGATCACGGAACCGGCCGCGTGCAGCGGATCACCGTGACGCCATCGACCGGTCTGTCGGAGCACGACATCGAGCGCCTCGTGAACGAGGGCAACGAGATGGCGGAGAGCGATCAGGTCCGCCGCTTGATCGCAGATGCGCGCAACAAGGGCGAAGGCCTCCTGTACTCGTCGGAGAAGGCGATGTCCGAGTTCGGCGCACTGCTGCCGGAGGAAGACCGTGACTTCCTCGTCGGGGAGCTCGCGGAGTGCCGCGCGGCGATGGAGACCGAGGACCTCGCGCTCGTGCAGGACGCCGTGGAGCGGCTCGAGGTCTCGGCGCAGCGGATCGGCGAAGCGATCTACGCCGCGGCAGATCCTTCCGGGGGCGCGGCCGGCTGATGGCGCGACGCAAGCGCGACTACTACGTGGTGCTCGGTGTGCCTCGGGACACGAGCGAGCTCGAGATCAAGCGCGCGTTCCGCGAGCTCGCGCGCAAGTACCACCCCGACGTCAATTCCGATGATGCGGGCGAGAAGTTCCGCGAGATCAACGAGGCGTACGCCGTGCTCTCCGACAAGGAGTCGCGCTCTCGCTACGATCGCTGGGGCCATCCCGACGACAGCGGCGGCGGATTCTCTGCGGTGGTCGACGCCGCCCAGGACATCATCAACGACGTGTTCCGGCGCCGGAAGTCGAAGGCGAAGGGCAAGGACATCCGCTACACGATGGAGGTCTCGTTCGAGGAGGCCGCGTTTGGCGTGTCCAAGACGATCACCCTCCCGTCCTCCGAGTCCACCCGCCCACGCGAGCTGACCGTCGTGGTCCCGGCCGGCATGAAGGAAGGGACCGTCAAGACGATCAAGGGCGAGGGCGAGCCCGGCAAGGGCGGGGCGGCCGCCGGCGATCTCCACGTGCAGATCCGGATCGCCGAGCACCTGCGCTTCCGCCGCGACGGTCTCGACGTTCGCAGCGAGCTGACGATCACCTTCGCGCAGGCCGCGCTCGGCGACATCCTCGAGGTGTCCACGCTCGACGGCCACGTGAAGATGCGCATCCCGCCCGGCACGCAGCCCGGCGGCGTGTTCCGGATCCGTGGCAAGGGCGTGCCGCAATCCTCCGGCAAGAGCTCACCGCGCGGCGACCACCTCGTGCAGGTCCAGGTCGAAGTCCCGACCGAGCTCACGCCGCGCCAGCGCGAGCTGATCGAGGAGCTCGGCCGCACGGCCGGCCAGGATCCCAGCAATCCCGGAACGCCCGGCAAGCGGCGCCTGCTCGATCGCGTGCGCTCGCTGCTCGACGAATGACCGGGGGGCCGCCACGTTCCCCCGCCTCGCGCGGCGCGCCCGATCACGTGCGCTCGCTGCTCGGCGAATAGGTCCCTCGCGTGGTGGGCGCCACGAGCGCGCCCAGAAAGCGCAGAGGCCGCAGAGGCCGCAGAGCAGAAACCTTTCTAACCTGCCGCGAGGGGTCCGACGTCGACGCGCCCTCCAGACTCTTGGGAGTTCGCGAGCTCGCGACGGCGGTCTCGACACAGGTGAAGAAGATCTCTGCTCTGCGTGCTCTGCGTGCTCCGCGGGCTCCGCGCTTTCAGGGGCATGGCAGTGCAGGGATGGGCTGTGCTATCGCCAAGGCAGATGAGGATGTGTGCCGTCGTACTCGCGCTCTGCGGTTGCGGGCACAAGGCACCGAAAGCCGAGTGGGTCGAGCACGAGGCGCGGCCGGGTGACACGCACGACACGAAGAGCGGCGGCCTCGGCACCGCCACGGGACCCGGCACGATCGATCCCACCCAGATCGACTCGCTCGACGAGGGCACGGTGCTCGCCGCGCTGGAGCGCGCGGGGGATAACGCGCCGGCGGCGCGGCTCGCGCTGCGCGCGGCCAGACTCGCGTATCACCGCGGCGACGAGGCGGATGCGCGGGCGCTGATCGCACGCGCTGCGAATGCGGCGGATGAGCCGAGCGTGCACGCGGAGCTGACCGGGCTTGCCACGGCGCTCGCGGCACCGCCGGTACAGCCGGGCGTGATCGCGGTGCTGCTGCCGCTGTCGGGCCGGTTCGCAGCGATCGGCAGCGAGCTCAAGATCGCGATCCAGCTCGCGCAGGCGCCGGGCACGACGTGGAAGTTCATCGATACGAAGGGCGAGCCGGACGGTGCGGTTGCCGCCGTCGATGCGGCGCTCGCGGCGGGTGCGGTCGCGATCCTGGGGCCGGTCGGCCAGCGCGAGGCGATCGCGGCGGCGCGCCAGGCATCGCTGCGCCAGATCCCGATCGCGCTGCTCGCGCCGTCGGACGGCGGAGATCCGGCGGCAGGCGTGTTTCGCATGGTCGACTCGGCGGCGGACGAAGGGCGCGCGGCCGCGAGGCTCGCCGCGGCGGACAGCTTCCCGACGGTGGGTGTGTTCGCGCCGCGCGACGACCTCGGTGCGGAGGCAGCGGAGGCGTTCGTCGCCGAGGCGCAGCGGCTCGGCCTCGCCGTGAC
>JACCRC010000197.1 GCA_013813765.1 Deltaproteobacteria bacterium
GACAAGTGCCCGACGGATCCCGAGGACAAGGACTTCTTCCAGGACGACGATGGTTGCCCGGATCCGGACAACGACGGTGACGGCGTGCTCGACGGCGCGGACAAGTGCGTCGATCAGCCCGAGACCAGGAACGGCTATCAGGACGAGGACGGCTGCCCGGACGAGATCCCCGCGAAGATCAAGAAGTTCACGGGCGCCATCCAGGGCATCAACTTCCGCGTCAACTCCGATGCGCTGCTCCCGACCTCGAACAGGGTCCTCGACCAGGCCGTCGCCGTGCTGAAGGAGTTCCCGGACCTCAAGATCGAGATCCAGGGTCACACCGATGACCAGGTGATCAAGAAGGGCGGCAAGTTCGCCGACAACCTCGAGCTGTCGCAGGCTCGCGCCGAGAGCGTCCGCGCGTACTTCACGAAGAAGGGCCTCGAGGAGTCTCGCATCAGCGCGAAGGGCTACGGCGACAGCCAGCCGGTTGTTGACGCGAACGGCCTCAAGGGCGGCAAGCTCAACGCCGCGCGCGCGAAGAACCGCCGCGTCGAGTTCCAGCTCATCGGCGCCGTGAAGTAACCGCTTCCGCTTCACGCGACACGACCCGGCCCGCCCAGGAAACTAGGCGGGCCGTTTTGCGTCCGGACCAACACGGTCCGATGGTGCCGATCGCCACGTCACAAAGCGTCGCTAGATCCGGCGAAATCCTTGGTTATTTCGTCGATTCGCGCGTTGAGAAAACGGCCCCAGCGGGCTATATAAATCACCGCCCCAAGATGTCCGACGTAACCGCGCCGAACGCTCCGAACATCACGCCCATCTCGATCGAATCCGAGATGAAGAGCTCGTTCATGGACTACGCCATGAGCGTGATCGTCGCTCGTGCGTTGCCCGACGCGCGCGACGGCTTGAAGCCGGTGCACCGCCGCATCCTGTTCGCGCAGCGCGGCCTGAACAACACGTTCGCCCGCCCCTACCTGAAGTGCGCGCGCATCGTCGGCGACGTCATCGGCAAGTACCACCCGCACGGCGATGCGTCGGTCTACGACGCGCTCGTTCGCATGGCCCAGGACTTCGCGATGCGGTATCCGCTCGTCGACGGTCAGGGCAACTTCGGATCCGTCGATGGCGACCCTCCGGCGGCCATGCGCTACACGGAGTGCCGCATGTCCAAGCTCGCCGGCGAGATGCTGGCGGACATCGACAAGGAGACGGTCGACTGGCAGCCGAACTACGACGACAAGGAAGAGGAGCCCACGGTCCTTCCGACCAAGGTTCCGAACCTCCTGATCAACGGCGCCACGGGTATCGCCGTCGGTATGGCGACGAACATCCCGCCGCACAACCTCGGCGAGATCATCGACGGCGCGCTCGCGGTGATCGACAACCCGAAGCTCTCCGACGACGAGCTGTTCAAGCTGGTCCCGGGTCCTGACTTCCCGACGGGCGGAGTGATCCAGGGTCGACTCGGCATCCTGTCGGCGTTCAAGACGGGCCGCGGCGCGATCACGCTACGCGGCGTCGCGCACGTCGAGGAGATCCGCAAGGACCGCCAGGCGATCATCGTCACCGAGCTGCCGTACATGGTGAACAAGGCGCGGTGGATCGAGACCGCCGCCGAGATGGTCCGCGACAAGAAGCTCGAGGGCATCAGCGACATCCGCGACGAGAGCGACCGCACGGGCATGCGCGTGGTGTTCGAGCTCAAGCGCGACGCGGCCGACCAGGTCGTGCTCGCGAACCTGATGAAGTACACGTCGCTGCAGAGCTCGTTCTCCGTGAACATGCTCGCGATCGTCGACGGTCGCCCGGTGCTGCTGACGCTGAAGCGCGCGCTGCAAGTCTTCATCGAGCACCGCCGCGAGATCGTCACGCGGCGCACGTTGTTCGATCTGCGCGAAGCACGCGCCCGTCGCGAGATCGTCGAGGGCCTCGGCCTCGCGGTGATGAACATCGATCGCGTGATCGAGATCATCCGCGGCAGCAAGGACACCGACATCGCGAAGGACCGCCTGATGGCGGAGAAGCTGATCGGCCTCGAGGGCTTCCTCGAGCGCGCCGGTCGGCCTCCCGAGGAGGTCACCGCCGCGAAGAACGCGGGCTTCGTGTTCCTCTCGGGGCGTCAGGCGCAGGCGATCCTCAACATGCGCCTCGGCGCACTCACCGGCCTCGAGCACGAGAAGCTGGAAGAGGAATACAAGGACCTCTGGAAGCTCACCGACTACCTCGAGGGCCTCCTCGCCGACGAGCGCAAGCTCATGAGCGCGATCACCGACGAGCTCAAGCAGATCCGCAACGACTTTGCCGACGAGCGCCGCACGAAGATCGTCGACGCGCAGGGCGAGATCATGAGCGAGGAGCTGATCGACCAGGAGGACATGGTCATCACGCGCACGCACCTCGGCTACATCAAGCGCACGCCAGTCCGCGAGTACGAGGCGCAGGGCCGCGGCGGACGTGGCATCACCGGCGCGACCTCGAGCGAGGGCGACTTCATCGTCGACATGTTCGCGGCGTCGACGCACGACCACACGCTCCTCTTCACCGACAAGGGCCGCGTCTACTACAAGAAGGTCTACGAGCTGCCCGAGGGTGCGCGCACCGCGAAGGGCCGCCCGATCGTCAACGTGCTCGACCTCCAGGACGGCGAGCAGGTCGTCGCGATGCTCCCGTTCCAGGAGTTCCGCGACGACACCTGCGTGTTCTTCGCGACCCAGTCGGGCACGGTGAAGAAGACCGAGCTCTCGCAGTTCGAGAACGTGCGGCAGACCGGAATTCGCGCGATCACGATCGACGAGGGCGATCGGCTCGTCGGCGCGTCGCTGACCACGAAGGCTGATGACGTGCTGCTCACGTCGGCGAAGGGCTTCGCGGTCCGGTTCACCGAGGACAAGGTTCGCCCCATGGGCCGCAGCGCCGCGGGCGTGCGTGGCATCTCGCTTCGCGAGGGCGATCGCCTGGTCGGCATGGTCACGTTCGCTCGCGAAGCAGCTGCGACGCTGATCACCGTGTGCGAGCGCGGCTACGGCAAGCGCACCGAGGTCGGCGATTACCCCACGAAGAACCGCGGCGGCAAGGGCGTGATCGCCATCAAGGCGACCGCGCGCAACGGCCTGGTCGCAGCGGTCCGCATCGTCACCGATGACGATCACGTCATCTTGATCTCGGACCGCGGCAAGCTGATCCGCCTCCGCGTGCGCGACATCACCACGCAGGGCCGCGCCACGCAGGGCGTGCGGCTCATGCGCGTCGACGACGGCGAGCACGTCGCGGCGATCGAGCGGCTCGCCGATCCGGGCGAAGAGGCCGGCATCGCCGAGGGCGCCCCGATCATGGCGATCGACGACACCGACACGGTGCCGAACGAAGATCTCGAGGACGGCACCGACGAGGATGGCGACGACGCCGAAGAGGCTACCGACGACGAGGCCGGCGGCGACGACACCGCCGAGTAGGCACGTTCACACCTCGACAGCGCGCGCGTCGGGGAGGTTCGTCCGCTCGCCGAACGTGCGCACCGCGGCGATGCACACGACGCACGCGGTGAGCCACGCGAACATCGTGCTCAGCACCGCGAACGCGGACCACAGGTCGGCGACGAGCTTGCCGCCACGCGCCGCGCTGGTGTGCGTGTCGAGGGCAATGTCGACGACCAGCGCGATGAACGGAACGAACCCCGAGACGAGCGCCGAGGCGACCGCGCGCCGGGCATCAGGCCGCGCGATCGCGCGCCAGGTCAGGATCACGACTGCGAGCTGGACGGTCGCGATCGAGACCAGACCGATCGCGCCGTCTTTCAGCACCGTGTGCGCCGCGGTGACCGTGCCGACCGTGGCGACCACGAGCTGAGAGACGAGCGCCGCGCGGTACCAGCCCGGCCGCTGCAGTTGCTGATCACTCGCGACGCGGCGGAACGTGACGATCGAGAGCGGAATCGTCACGAACCAGGCGATGCTCGTGATGGTCGCGATCGGAGCGAACTTCGTCGCCTGCGCGATCACCATCGGCAAGACGATGCAAGCGAGGACCGCGAGCCACCAGATCGTCAACTGCGTGCGGGTGCGCGCCTGCATCGGAGCGAGGATACCGCGCTACAGGCTGGCGCGGCCGGCGCGCAGGCGCATCAACAACGCGATCAGCGCGACGGCGGCGAAGCCGATCGCGACCTGCTTCCACCAGGTGCCGAGCAGGTTGCATGACTCACCGGTGTCGCGCTCGATCATGTAGAGCGTCACCGGCTCGAGCCTGTCGCCGCCGACCTGGACGGTGAAGTCCTGCGAGTGGCCATCCCAGCGCAGCTCGTCGGCGGGGAACGTGACGGTGTAACGGTTCCCAAGCCGAGCGACGATGCCCTTCATCGCGTCGATGATCGCCTCGTGGGTCGACAGCGTCTTCGCGGCGGGCACCAGCGACGTGATCACGTTGCCCGCCTCGGAGAGCTGCGACTTGTAGATCAACGCGTGCGTGTGGATGTGCTCGCGCGCCGCGAGCTTCCTCAGCTCGGCGAGCTGAGGCCGCGCGGTCTCGTTGTTCGTGTCGTTGCCGTCGCCGATGACGATCAGCACCTTGTGGCTTGCCCTGGTCGCCGACAGCGCGTCGAGCCCGGTGCGGACGCCCGCGACCAGCTCGGTGCCGACGCGCGAGTAGTAGTCCTTCTGCACGCCGAGTGCGCCCGCTCCGAGCTTCTCGATCGGTCCCATCGGGACGACCGTGCGCGCCTTGTCGTCGTAGGTGATCAGCATCCCGCGGCTCCCGCGCGGCATGGTCCTCGACAGATCCATCGCCGTGATGCCGGCGGTGATCGCCGCGTGATAACCGAAGTACGAGTCGGGCTGATCCGCCGCGAGGAAGCCGTCATTGCCCATCATGATCTCGCTGTCGGCGACCACGATCGAGATGGCGACCGACTCCGGCCCGTCCTTGAACTCCCGCAGCGACGACGCGCGCACGGTGACTCCGCGGTCGTCGATCAGCTTGATCTGATCGAGGGGCCGCAGGCCCACGTTCGTGATCGTTGCCTCGAGCCGCGCCATGTCGGCGCTGGGCAGGAGCTCCAGCGAGACCTCGGTGGTGCCAGGGTGTGCAGCGGCGCTCTGCGCCATGACTGCCATCGTAGCGAGCGAGAGCGCGAGGGTTCGCTTCATGGCCGTCGAGTTTTTCACACACGCGGCGCCCTGCCACCTGTTTTATGGCTACCTTTGCCGCGCATGTCGATTCACCACAGTCAGGCGATCTTCGAGCGCGCGAAGGCGATCATTCCCGGCGGCGTGAACTCGCCGGTCCGCGCGTGCCGTTCGGTCGGAGCCGATCCGGTGTTCGTCGCGCAGGGCGACGGCGCGCACATCTGGGACGCCGACGGAAACAAGTATGTCGATCTGATCGGCAGCTGGGGGCCGTTGATCCTCGGTCACGCGCACCGCGAGATCCTCGACGCGATCAAGGACACGCTCTCGATGGGCACGACGTTCGGTGCGCCCACCGAGGTCGAGGTGAAGTTCGCCGAGAAGCTGAAGAGCGCGGTTCCGTCGATGGAGATGATCCGCGCGGTGTCATCCGGCACCGAAGCTACGATGTCGGCGTTGCGGCTCGCGCGCGGCTTCACCGGTCGCGCGAAGATCATCAAGGCCGACGGTGGCTATCACGGTCACGCCGACTGCCTGCTCGTCGCGGCGGGCTCGGGTGCAGCGACGCTCGGCATTCCGGGCTCCGCCGGCGTCCCCGAGGGCGCGGCGAAGGACACGCTCGTCGTCCCGTACAACGATCTCGCGAGCGTCGAGAAGCTGGTCTCCGGCGGAGACATCGCCGCGGTGATCATCGAGCCGGTCGCCGGCAACATGGGCCTCGTGGAGCCCGCGCCGGGTTACCTCGAAGGGCTGCGCGCGATCACGGCGAAGTTCGGGACGGTCCTGATCTTCGACGAGGTGATGACCGGCTTCCGCGTCGCGTTCGGTGGCGCGCAGGCTCGCTACAACATCACGCCGGACCTCACGACGATCGGCAAGGTCATCGGCGGCGGCCTCCCGGCCGCGGCGTTCGGCGGCCGCATGGACATCATGCAGAAGCTCGCGCCGCTCGGCCCCGTCTACCAGGCGGGCACGCTCAGCGGAAATCCGCTCGCGATGGCGGCGGGCCTGAAGGCGATGGAGATCCTGTCGCGACCGCGGACCTACGAGCGGCTCGAGACGCTCGGCAAGAAGCTCGGCGACGGCCTGCTCGCGGCGGCGACCGCGGCGGGAGTGCCGGCCGTGATGAACCGGGTCGGCTCGATGCTCACGCTGTTCTTCGCGAAGGGTCCGATCACCGACTACGAGACTGCGAAGACGGCGGATACCAAGCGGTTCGGATCGTTCTTCCGCAACATGCGGGATCGAGGCGTGTTTCTGCCCCCCAGCCAGTTCGAGGCGATGTTCGTCAGCCTCGCCCATACCGACGAGGACATCGAACAGATCTTGGAGGCCGCCAAGGCGTCCCTCGTCGATTGACGAGCCAAAACGAGCGTGGTATCCGGGCGCCGCTGATGCAGTCTGTACCCACCCACCGCGGCGAAATGTCGCAGGATTCCGGTGCCCCCTCGCTGCATCCAGAAGTCATGAGCGGCAGGCGACGGATCGACCCAGCGGCACGCACCGGCCGCAGCGCATACAACGCGCTGTCGGCGGCGTCCGTGGGGATGGAGCTCGGCCTGTCCGTGATCATCGGCCTGCTCATGGGCTACTACCTCGACAAGGCCGCGGGCACGGGTCCGTGGCTGATGCTCCTGTTCCTGGGCTTTGGCCTGGTCGCCGGTTTCCGCGGAATGCTTCGCGCGGTTCGCCGCGCCGAGAAGGCCGCCGAGGTGGATGCCCGTGGCTAGCCCGAGCATCCAGCGCATCGAGCGCCTGAACTACGTCATCGCCATCATCGTGGTCGCGGCCGGCCTCGTGCTCGTGCAGAGCCGCTCGGTCGTGCTCGGCTTGATGGTCGGTGCGGGACTCACGTGCCTGAACTTCTTCGTCCTGCGCAAGCTGGTCGTGAAGTGGACCGAGGACGCAGCGACGGGCAAGGGCGGCAACGCGCAGCTCCTCATGCTGCCGAAGATGATCTTCCTCATGGGCGCGGTCGCGGTCGCCGTGCTGTTCCTCCCGATCGACGTGATCTCGTTCGTCGTCGGTTACTCGATCTTCATCATCTCGATCGTCATCGAAACCGCCTACAGCGCACTGGCCGGCACGACTCCGCCGGCGCAGAGCTCGAGCGAGCACGACCATGGGTGAACACGGAACATGGTTTGACTACCTGAACCGCTTCTCGTGGTGGCAGGACGTCAACCACAAGGCGCAGGAGGTCCTCGGCCGCACCAGCGGTACGAAGATGTTCGCGACCGGCTGGACCCTCACGCACGTCCTGATCACGCTGCTCGTGGTCATCTTCGTGACCTGGGGCGCGCTCGCGTTCTTCGGGGGCACGAAGACCGCGGACAAGGGCATCGTCCCGCCGCGCAAGATGAACCTGCGCAACTTCTTCGAGTACATGGCGGAGAGCGTGTACGGCCTCGTCGAGGGAGCCATGGGCGAGAAGCACGCCCCGAAGTTTCTCCCGCTGATCGGCGCGCTCTGGCTGTTCATCCTGTTCAACAACCTGTTCGCGCTGATCCCCGGCTTCGTCGCGCCGACCGACACCCTGAAGACCAACGTCGGCATCGCGCTCGCGGTGTTCGCCCTGACGCACTACTACGGCGTCAGGGAGCACGGCCTCGCCTACTTCAAGCACTTCCTCGGACCATCTCCCGCGCTGATCCCGCTGATGCTGCCGATCGAGCTCATCAGCCACATCGCGCGGCCGCTCTCGCTCGCGATCCGGCTCATGGGCAACATGATGGCCGACCACAAGGTCGTCATGTCGTTCTTCGCCCTGGTGCCGGTCCTCGTCCCCCTCCCCTTCTTGCTCCTCGGCATCCTCATCTGTCTCATCCAGGCCCTCGTGTTCTGCACCCTGACGATGGTCTACATCGGCATGGCGATCGAGCACGAGGAGCACTGACTCCCGCCCGTTACCCGTTCACCAAAACACGTTAAGCGACCCAAGGAGAAATCGTCATGAAGCGCAGCAGCAAGATCATCTTCTCGAGCATCACCTCGCTCCTCCTCCTCGTCCTCTTCAGCGGCATCGCGTTCGCCCAGGGTGCCGAGGCGGAAGCCGTCAAGACCCAGGGCCTCGCGTCGAACTACGGCCTGATCGCGCTCGCCGCCGGCCTCGGCATCGGCATCGCCGCGCTCGGTGGTGGCATCGGCCAGGGTCGCGCCGCGGCCGCCGCGCTCGACGGCATCGCCCGTAACCCGGGCGCCGCTGGTCAGATCCGCGGTCCGATGATTCTCGGTCTCGCGCTGATCGAGTCGCTCGTCATCTACGCGCTCATCATCTCGCTCCTCCTCGTCCTCAAGGTCGGGGCGTAGTCCGAACCGGGTCGCCACTGACGTGTTTAAGGGCTTGGGGGGCAACCCCCGGGCCTTTTTGCGTTTTCGGGGACCGTGTGGGACGCTGGTGAAGTCCTAAATGTCCGACGACGACGAAAAGCCGCAACTCGATCTCAAGGGCAAGTCGACCATCGAGATCCTCGCGGCGATCGACATGTTCAGCGGCCTGCCGCTCACCCACCTGCGTCGCGTCGTCGATATC
This sequence comes from Deltaproteobacteria bacterium, assembly GCA_013813765.1. Classification (GTDB taxonomy): domain Bacteria; phylum Myxococcota_A; class Polyangia; order Haliangiales; family Haliangiaceae; genus JABFXX01. The sequence goes on from JACCRC010000197.1 coordinate 8,644, forward strand.
GGCCTCGAGGAGCAATACAAAGGCGGCGCCACGATCTTCGCCGAAGGATCGCCGGGCGATAAGTTCTATCTGATCGTCGAGGGCGCGGTGCGCATCAGCCGCATCGTCCCCGGGATGGGCGAAGAGGCGCTCGCGGTGCTGCGCCCGGGCGCGTACTTCGGCGAGATGTCGTTGATCGACGACGCTCCGCGCTCCGCCACCGCGATGTGCCACGAGAAGTGCCGGCTGTTCGTGGTGAACCGGAGAGACCTCGAGGACCTCCTGTTCGTCGACCGCGACCTCGCATACGAGCTGCTCTGGAACTGGGTGCGCACGCTGTCGCGCCGCCTGCGGGCGACGAACGACAAGATGACGTTCCTCGCGACCACCTCGAAGTTCTAGCCATGCGCGCGCGGGGCCTCGTGATCGCCGCGGTCGTCGCGCTCGGGGCGAGCACCGCGAATGCCGAGTCCCTGCCCCCCGGCAGCCTCGGCATCTCGGTTGGAGCGATCAGCGGCACCGGCCCCGATGCGAGGAACCTCGGGTTTGGCTACCTGCTCGGTGGCCAGGCCGCGTGGTCGCCGATGGACACCACTGATCGGATCAACTGGTCGGCGAAGTGGTCCGCGATGTTCGCCACGATGTACTCCGCCGAAGCCGCGCGCGTGAACGAGCAACTGCTCACGCTGCAGATGGATCTGATGCTCGGCGTCCGGATCCGCCCCGGCACCAACCCGAGCCGCTACATCACGCTGCGCGGCGGCGGTGCGCTGTTCCGCGCAAACCAGGTGATCCCACCGACGATGTTCCGTGCGTACGCCGGCGGCGTCGCGGCCCTCGGCCTCGAGCAGTACATCTCGGGCTGGCTGTTCAACATCGACCTGCGCTACGGGATGATCGGCTCGGGTCCGAGCTCGCTCGGCCTCGTGATCGGCTTCGCGAAGACCGGCCCCTGATGCCCCTGATCCAGACTCCCCGCCTCCGCCTGGTCCCGATCACGCTCGAGGCCATCGAGGCCGTGCTCGATCACGACAAGGCGCGCGCGGAGGCCGCGGTCGGCGCGCAGTTTCCCGACGCCTGGCCCAACGACGATCTCGTCGCGCTCGGTTTTCCATACTCGCGGGCCGCGCTGCGCGCCTCGCCCGAGACGCGGCTGTGGGGCGACTCGCTCGTGCTGCTCAGGGACGAGCCGCGCGTCGTCGGCTCCGTCGTGTTCCACGGTCACCCCACCGACGGCATCGCCGAGGTCGCGTACTCGATCGAGGAGTCCTCGCGCTGTCAGGGATTCGCCGCGGAGGCCGTCGGCGCGTGCGTGGATTGGGCGCTCACGCACCCGACGATCAGCGCCGTACAGGCGACCACGTTTCCGTGGCACATCGCATCGCTCGGCGTGATCCGCCGCGTCGGCATGGTGCACGTCGGCGAGCGTGACCACGACACGCTCGGCGAGCTGCTCGTGTTCGAGCGCCGCAAGAGCTAACGACGAGCTGTCACTCGAGCTCGAGCCGCATGCTGCTGATTCGTGCGAGCTGGAGCGAGTCACGGCGCGGATGCAGCAGGTGGGTCACTTCGCGCGCGAGATCAGCCGACACGAACGGCTTCTCGATGAGGCCGGCGCCAGCTGCGACCAGCGCCTGTGCCTCCGCGTCCACTGCGTAGCCGGTCGCGATCACGATCGGGACGTCGCTCTGCCTGCGGAGTTGCGCGAAGCACTCGGCACCACCCATCACGGGCATTCCCATGTCGAGGACCACGAGCTCGATCTTGCTGGCTCCCTCGAACACGCGGATCGCCTCGGCCCCGTCGCCGGCCGTGAGCACCTCGAAGCCCATCCGTTCGAGGATGCGCTGCGTTCCGCGCCGGACCGCGACGTCGTCGTCGACGACGAGCACGGTCCCCTTGTGGACCTGCGGACGCGCGTTAACTCGCTTCGGTTGTCGAACAGGTCTCGCCTCGGTGAGCGGTAGCTGCAGGAAGAACGTGGATCCTCGGCCGAGATCCGATTCGATCTCGACGCCGCCGCCGTGGGCTTCGGCGATGCCCCACACGGTCGAGAGTCCAAGACCCTTGCCCTCGCCGACGGGCTTCGTCGTGAAGAACGGCTCGAACGCGCGGCGCCGGGTGTCCGCGTCCATGCCGACGCCGCTGTCGGCGACACCGATGCGCACGTAGCGCCCGCCCGGTAGTCCGATCGGGGACGGCGCCGAGGCGTTCACCTCGACGAGCGCCGCGGAGATCACGAGCGTTCCGGTGCGGCACATCGCGTCGGCCGCGTTGACCGCGAGGTTCAGTAATGCCTGCTGGAGGTGTAGCGGGTCACCGTCGACACGTGCGTCTCCGACGGAGATCCGGTCCACGATCTCGATCGATCTCGGCAACGTCCGCGCGAGCAACGGCAGGACATCGCGCATGACATCCGCGATCGAGACGACCTGCTTGCGATACTGCCCGCGCCGGCTGAACGCGAGCAGGCTCCTGGTCAGGGCCGCCCCGTGGGCAGCTTGCGCGAGAACGAGCTCGACATCAGCGCGCCGCTGCACCGGGTCAGGCTGACGGCCCTGATCGATGTCTTCCAGCACCAGGCTCGTCACGCTGGTGATCGATCCGAGGATGTTGTTCATGTCGTGGGCGATTCCGCCCGCGAGCCTGCCGACGGCGTCCATGCGCTGCGACTGGAGTAGCTGCTCTTGCAGCACGGTGCGCTCCTTCTGCGCGCGTTCGAGCTCGGCGTACTGCACCGCGAGGTCCTCGAGCGCTTGGGCTTCTCTCAAGCGCTGTTCCTCGGCACCCAGCAGCGTCTTCCGCATGAGCGTATGAACCAGGAGAGCGAACGTGCACGCCACGCCGATCGCAAAGACGTAGATGCCCGCGCTCGGCGAGTGGATCGCGTGCGGCATCGCGAGTGCGGTCACTCCCACCAGCGAGCCGATCGCTAGCCTGGTGCTCAACAGGAACCCCGCTCCCGTGATCTCGGCGCCGAGAAGCACGGATTGCGAGCTTTCAGGATTCGAGTATTGAACCGCGAGCGTGACCGCAACGGGGCACCACCAGGAGACTGTCGAGACGACATGGATCCATCGAGGGGGTACCCGGCGTGTCCAGCACAGGACGCTCACGCCCCCGAGCAGCACGGACACCGCGACACTCAGGACGATGACGCCGGTCGGTTGCTGCACCCCCAGGAACCGAGCAATAACAACATAGGCGACGATGCAAGCCAGGATCGCGGGGACCAGGATGCGCGTCTGCTCGCGCACGACGGTGGCCAGCACCGCGGAGGCGTCCTGTGGTCTCACAGGGGATGTATCGGCCGGATTCCCGGGTTCTTGAGACCGCCGGAGGCCTACGCGCGCTTGGTACGAGGCACCCGTTTGCGGGTCCACGTGCCGGACTTACCGCCGCGTTTCTCCTCGAGCCGGATCTCGCCGATCACCATGCCGCGATCGATCGCCTTGCACATGTCGTAGACCGTGAGCGCGGCCGCGGAGACCGCGGCCAGCGCTTCCATCTCGACGCCGCTGCGATCGAACGCGCGGACGGTGGCGGTGATCCGGACGGTGCTGCCGTCGACGCGCAGATCGACGTCGATGCCGGTGATCCGCAGCGGATGGCAGAGCGGGATCCAGTCGGGCGTCTTCTTCGCCGCCTGGATGCCCGCGAGGCGCGCCACGCCGAGCACGTCGCCCTTGCCGATCGTTCCGGCGGCGACGGCCTTCGCGGTCGCGGGCAGCATCGTGATCGAGCCGGAGGCGATACCGACGCGCTCGGTCTCGGGCTTCTGACCGACATCGACCATCCGGGCCTTGCCCGCGTCGTCGAAGTGGGTCAGCTGTTTCTTCACTCGACCGTGACGGACTTTGCCAGGTTGCGCGGCTGGTCGATGTCAGTGCCCTTGAAGTCCGCGACGTAGTAGCTGAGCATCTGAAGCGGCAGCACGGTCAGGATCGGCTGCAGCTCGAGCGCGGTGTCAGGGATCACGATGACGTCGTCGGAGTGACCGCCGATCTCGTTATCGCCGCGGGTGGCGATCGCGATCACCTTGCCCTGGCGGGCACGGACCTCGGCGAGGTTCGAGACCGTCTTCTCGTAGCTCGGACCGCGCGGCACGAGGACGACCACCGGGAGGTGCTCGTCGATCAGCGCGATCGGGCCGTGCTTCATCTCGCCGGCTGCATAGCCCTCGGCGTGGATGTACGAGATCTCCTTCAGCTTCAGCGCGCCCTCGAGCGCGATCGGGAACTGCGAACCGCGGCCGAGGAACAGGAAGCCGGTCGCGTTGCCGTAGCGGCGTGCGATCGCCTGGATCTGCGCGCCGCTCTCGACGATGTCGCGCATCTTGTTCGGCAGCGCGATGAGCTCGGCGAGCAGCTCGCGCGCGCGCTCCTTCGAGAGCGAGCCGGTACGACGGCCGAGGTGGATCGCGAGCAGCGCGATGCCGATCAGCTGCGTGGTGAACGCCTTCGTCGACGCGACGCCGATCTCGGGACCGGCGTGCGTGTAGAACGCGTGGTCGGCGAGGCGCGGGATCGAGGCCTCGACGACGTTCGAGATCGCGAACACCTGCGCGCCCTTCTTCTTCGCCTCGCGGATCGCTTCCATCGTGTCGAGCGTCTCGCCCGACTGACTCACGGCGACGACGAGGTCTCCGGGCCCGACGATCGGATCGCGGTAGCGGAACTCCGAGGCGAAGTCGACATCGACCGGGATGCGTGCGAGCCCCTCGACGAGGAACTCGCCGACCATCGACGCGTGGTAGCTGGTGCCGCACGCGATGAAGATGACGCGCTTGATCTTCGAGACATCGAGCTCGATGCCATCGAGCGAGACGTCGTCGTGCTCGAGGTCGATACGGCCCACGAGCGTGTCCGCGACGGCGCGCGGCTGCTCGTGGATCTCCTTGAGCATGTAGTGCTTGAAGCCGCCCTTCTCCGCCTGGACGGCCGACCACGTGATCGTCTTGGGCTCGCGCGTGCGGACCTTGCCCTCGAAGTCCATGAGCGTGACGCCGTCGCGCTTGACGACGACCATCTCGCCTTCCTCGACGAAGATGACGCGGCGGGTCTCGCTCAGGATCGCGGTGACATCGGAAGCGACGTAGTTCTCGCCGTCACCGAGTCCGACGACGAGCGGAGAGGAGTTCTTCGCGGCGACGAGCGTGCCGGGCTCCTTGTCGCTCATCACGACGAACGCGTAGCTGCCGCGCACCTTGAGGAGCGAACGGCGAACCGCGGTGGTCAGGTCGGGCGCGCCTGCGGTCAGCGCGTGAGCGACGAGGTGAGCAAAGATCTCGGTATCGGTCTCCGACGAGAACTTCGCGCCTGCGGCCGAGAGCTCCTGGCGCAGTGCCAGGTGGTTTTCGATGATGCCGTTGTGGATGACGCTGATCGGGCCGACCTTGTGGGGGTGGCTGTTCTCGTCGGACGGGCGACCGTGAGTGGCCCATCGCGTGTGACCGATGCCCATCGTTCCGGGCGCGGGTTCCTTCGTCAGCTTCTCGACCAGTCCGGAGAGCTTGCCGCGGCAGCGAACGACGCGAGACGCTCCCTCGTTCCAGACGGAGACGCCGGCCGAGTCATAGCCGCGGTATTCGAGCTTGCTCAGACCGCCGATGAGGATCGGGGTGGCCTGACGGGATCCGATGTAACCGATGATGCCGCACATATTGGCGACGCTACTTCTGCGGGTTCTGTGCCGAACCCGTTCCGGCGCCGGCGGCCTCGGCCTTCTCGGCCTCCTCCTCGGAGTCGATGCCGGTGATCTCGTCGATGTCGGGCGCCTGGTACGGCAGGATCGTGGTGTCCGCCATGATCTTTCCGCCGGCACCGCCGCCACATGCAGTCGCCGAGGTGAGTGCGGCGATCGCGGCGAGGCTGGCCGCGACGGAGATCGAGCTTCGAATGCGCATGACGGGGACGCTAACACCCCCTCCAGGGGGGTTCCAGGGGTGTGCGCGCCTGCCTCGACGTGCGCCCTCGCCCCGCGCGCTCAAATGCGAACTCGAAGCACTTCGTAGGCTTCCGCATACTCGTACCCACTGATCCGCCCCATCGCGCGGGCCAGGTCGCGGCTGGACTCGAGGTCGAGCCGGGGGCACTGGGAGCGGTGCGCCGAGATGGCCTCGATCTTCTTGTCCATGGTCCTGGAGATGTCAGCAAAGCACTGACCGATCGAGCGGCTCTGGGCGTTCATCTCGGGGCTCGACAGGAACGCGAGCAGATCACACGGCGTGCGGCGAAGCGCGGAGACCGTCGCGCGGTTCACGAGCCCGTGATCCCAGTGGAGGTCGTGCGCGGAGTGCGTGATCACGAGGTCGGGACGGGTGTCGCCGACGATCGTATCGAACCGGCGCACGAGCTCGTGCATCGGGATGTCCTCGACGCGGCACGGCTTGTCCTCGTAGAGGATGAAGAGGTCGGCATCGATCACGTCCGCGCCGGCGATTGCCTCGGCCTTGCGCTGGTCGGTGTTGTTCGGGATCGAGACGACCGCCATCGTGACCTTCGCTCCCTCGGCGGCGAGCCGGGCGAGCAGACCGCCGGCACCGACCTCGAGGTCATCGGGGTGCGCTCCGAATGCCAGCACGCGGCCACCTTTTTCTTCGAGCAGGCGATTCATGGCGTCGATCCTTCGGTGATGACCTCGCCGGCCTGCCACAGGATGGCAGGTGCGTCGGGGCCGCAGTTGAACAGCAAGTCGAGGAAGCCCAGGTGCGAGGAGAAGCCCAGCCCGGGGTAGCGCTGCGGGTAGTGCGGGTGATGGAAGCGCTGCCAGACGACGCTGACGCCGGCCTTCGCGAACGCATCCGTGTCGAGATAGCCGGTCGATCCGCCGCGGCCCGTGAGGTACGTACGCGCGCCGACCGCGCGGCACATCGCGAGGATGCGATCCGTCTTCTGGCCGGAGAGGTCGAGCGAGGACGCGCGAACGATCGGCTTCGTGATCCGCAGCCAGTTCCGCGCGAGCTCGAGCATGTGCAGATCGAGCTCGAGCAAGAGGTCCCAGCGGCGCGCGAACACGTCCTCGAGCGCGGGCGCGTACCGCTCCCAGTGCGGCGTGCGGCCGTAGTGGACCTCGAGCGTCCGCCACATCCGGTGCTGCCAGTGGTGGCGGCCACCGCGGCCGGTGTTGTCGATCTGCTTGTCGCAGATCCGATCGGTCTGCTTGCCACGGAGCAGCGGCACCGTCAGCCAGTGCGGGCCCGCGTTCAGCTTGATGCGCTGCCGGTTCTGGAAGTTCTCCTTCTCGAACTGCAGATCGTCCATCACGATGAACAGATCGGACTTCGCGAGCTTGTCGAGGTAGCCGAGCCACGGCAGGAAGTGCGGCTGGTGCGCGGCGACGATCATGAGGGGCCTCCCGGCGCGGGAGCGGGAGCCGGTGCTCCGCCGTGCCCGCGCGTCTCCCAGCTCGAGCTATCGAGCGTGAACAGACCGAGCGGCGTGATCAGGAGATACGCGACTGGCATCAGCACGGTCATCGGCAGGAACGCGACGGGGTGCACGCGGAGCCACGGCGGCAGCGCGCGCACGCTCGGAGCGAAGTGGTAGATGCAGGCCGCGAAGCCGATCACGGCCATGTGGAACATCGCGAGCTGCATGAACTCGTGCTTCTCGATGTGCGTGATGATGATGAACGGGTAGACGATCAGCAGCAGCAGCATCGAGAGGTACTGCAGGCAGATCAGCGGGTGCATGCGCCACGCGTCGCTGGAGAACACGATGAAGTCGACGATGTTCGAGCGCTTCCACCGCAGCTGCTGCGCGAAGTAGCCCTTCAGCGTCGTCGCCGCCTTGGTGAAGCACATCGCCTTCATCGTCATGACGGTGCGGTAGCCGTGCTTCACGATCTGATGCGTGAGGAAGCGGTCCTCGCCGTACTTGATCGGGATGCCGAGGATGTTGCGATTCTCGAGGATCGGCTCGAGCTCGATCAGCACGTGCCGGCGGTACGCGGTGAGGCAGCCCGAGAGGCAGAGGACCTGGCGCAGGCCGCGCTCGAGGTTCTTCAGGTGCTCCTGGCCGAAGTAGTACTTGATGGTCTGCAGACGCGTGAGCCAGTTCTCGTTCGGGTTCGAGACATGGACGCGGCCGCCGACCGCGGCGATCTCCGGGCTCACGAACCGTGCGACAAGCTCGCGCAGTGCGGTCGGGTAGATGATCACGTCGGAGTCGACCGACACGATGATCTCCGCCTTCGATGCACGCACTGCGTGGTTGATGCCCTTGCGCTTGCCCACGTTGACGGGGTTGCGCAGCACCGTGACGTTCGGATACTCGCGAGCGGCTTTGCAGGCCCACTCGTAGCTGTCATCGGTGGAGCAGTCGTCGACGACCGTGACCTCGAGCTTCTCCTTCGGATAGTCGAGGTTCACGAGCGCGACGATCGTGTCGTAGATGGAGCGACCCTCGTTGAAGAGCGGCACCACCACCGTCACCGTCGGCTCGTAGCCTTCGATCGTCTCGTCGAGAGTCTTGCGACGGAGGATCGTCAGGTAGAACCCGAACACGTAGCGGTTCAGGAACACGAGGAAGATGAAGAGGTAGATTGGTAGAGAGGTCACGTGCGCGCGTACGAAGCGCGAGCAAGAGACGAGCCGCGTGCTTTGCGCAATTCGCGCAGCAAATGTTCGAGGTACTTGTCTGCAGTTAACCGGCGCGTAACCAACGATCGCCCGGGGTTATACGCTCCGCTGCGGAACCGTGCGGCCCCAGTGCGTTCGATGCACATGCATTTCGTTCGCGAACATACGAATGCGATCTCGATGGCGAGGTCATTGCACCGCGCTCGCATCCTGTTCATGCCGCCAATCAAACGACGCGTTGACGATGGTGATCGGACCTCGGTGGACCTCAGGCCATCGGCGGCACGCAACGTCATTCCGTTCGCGAAGCCGCGTGCGCTTGCCGCGCACGCAGCCGTACCGCTGCCGCGGCAACGTCCCGTCGAGATCGCGAGGAACGGCTCGGATCCACTCGGTCATCTACGTCCACCGCTGACGCTGCCCAGCCCCGCGGGGAAGCTGGCTTCGGTTGCACCCTCGTACGCTGCGCCAGCGATGCCGGCGCCGACGTACGCGCCAGTGCCCGCGCCCCCAGCGCAGCGGCCAGCGCCCGTCTCACACGGTTCGCTCGCGCTCGCACAACCTGTCATCGCGCCGCCAGTCCCTGTCAGCGCGCCGCCACCGCCTGTCAGGCTGCCGCCGCGCGCTGTCAGCAACGATCAAGACTTCCAGGCCGAATCCCCGACGGAGTACTCGCCCCCGCCTGTGATGGCGCCGGCACTTCCCGCGCCGATGCCCATGACCGCACAGCCCGCGAACAAGTGGGCCGTGTTCGAGAAGCTCGGCCTTGGCAAGCCGACGATCCCCAGCGCGCAGCAGGCCTCGAAGTGGCTCGTCTCCGCGTACCGTCTGCTCGGCTTCTTGATCCTCACGATCATCGTGATCGTGCTCGTCGGCTACATCGTCTCGCAGGTCTTCTTCTACATGTCGAAGTCGTGGGCCGTGCCCATGCAGATCACGACGAGCGACGAGAAGGTCGTGTCGATGCAGGCGCAGGTCGGCGAGCAGCAGAACGCACGCGACCGACTCGCCGACGAGCTGAACCAGGCGGAGCGCGCGATCGTCGCGCAGCAGATGTTCCAGGGCGAGTTCGTCAAGGCGATCAAGGGCGACCTCGCAGGCCGCCGTGCCGCGCTGCAGAAGATGAAGTCACTCGCGAGCACGGCCGCGGGCACGCGCGCTGCGATCGCGAACCAGAACCGCGCGTACTCGAGCGCCGCGCGCAAGCGCATGCAGCAGGAGTACGCGGCCGGCCTCATCGATCGCACGGGCATGCTGAGTGGTAACTTCCAGCTCGCGCAGATCTCCGGATCGAACCTGTCGCTCGCGGAGAAGCAGGCAGAGTACGAGACCCGCGCCGCCGAGCTCGAAGCGACCGCGCGCTCGCTCGATGCGATCCTCGAGAGCGCGGAGTCCGCGGGGGACACGGCGCTGTCGTACGAGGTGCTGCAGATCAAGCAGCAGTACGAAGCATCGAGGCTCGAGCTCGCGAAGGCCGTCGAGACGCGCAACACGCTGAAGTCGAGCCTCGCGCGCCAGGACAAGCTGCTTGCGGCCCTCAAGGGGTCCGCGTACCTCCGCGCGATCGAGGACAAGGCGACCGTCGCGTTCGTGCCGTACGGCAACACCGAGGGCGTCGGTACCGGCGCGTCCGTCTACGCATGCAAGCTGACGATGGTGTTCTGCTACCACGTCGGCGAGGTCATCGAGCTCCTGCCGGGCGAGGTCTCGGGCCGCCACCCGAGCCGCGACAAGTCGCTGCGCGGTCAGTTTGTCGAGATCAAGCTCGACGAGGAGAACGCAGACGCCGGCGAGACCGACGTGCTGTACATCGGCGGCAAGCCCTTCATTCTCTGATGCGTATGCGCACCGTTGTTGTCACGATGATCCTCCTCGCAAGCGGGCACGCTCGCGCCGAGGCCGAGATCGAGATGGGCGAGCCGGCGAACGACGGCTACTGCGACTACGTGCAGGGCGTCGCCTCGGCACAGGCCGCCGTGATGTTCGCCCCGACCGTGTTCGGCCAGTTCGGTCTGATCGAGCAGGCAGCGGGCGCGGCGAACCCCGACATCCAGTCAGGAGGCCTCCGCCTGATCAGCGGTGTGCGGGTCAGCCTGGACGGCATCTACAAGGGCCTGACGACGCGCGACCGGGCCCGCGCGGATTGTCGCCGCCACAAGGCGCTCTCACAGATCAGCGGCGAGACGCAGTACATCGCTCTCGATGCGCGCGCGAAGGTCCTCGACGCGGCGCTCGCCGAGACCGACAAGATCCTCGGCCAGACCAAGGATGACCTCGACGCTCGCCGCACGACCGCGCAGGAAGCGACCGCGACGCGCCTGCGCGTGGAGGAACTGCGCCAGCTCGCGACGCAGACCCACCGCGAGATGGGGCAGCTCCCGCCGCCGAGTGGCTCGATCGGCGGAGCGCTGCGCGCGTTCGAGCGGGCGGATGCGGATGTCGAGTCCTACGAGGGCAAGCTTCGGCGTGCAGATGCGTTCGATGTGTCGATCCGCGTCGGCGTCGATCAGTTCCTCGACCGCAGCGACGCGAACCCCTCGCCGTACTTCGCGGTGGTCGCGATCGGCGTGAACCTCGGTGTGCTCTTCCAGGGCCGCGCGAACGAACGTGCTGCCGCCGGCCGGCGCAGGCTCCTCAAGTCGGGCCGCGATCCGCTGACCGCGGACGCGACGGGCGAGCGCCTCCGCGCGATCATCGAGGCCGAGACGAAGCGCGAGCAGGAGACCGCGGCGCTCGAGGCAGACCTCCGGCGCCAGCATGACGCGCTGACCCGGCTCGGCGGCGAGGAGAGCAAGCGCTACAAGCAGACCGTGTGGTTCGAGCTGATCAAGATCCGGGCGGAGCACGCGTACCTGTCCGCTCACCTGCGCGCGATGCGCGAGGTGATCGGCGATGGCGGTGGCCCGTGAAGCACCTCCTCCTGCTCGCGATGCTCGCCGCGTGCGGCAATCAGCTCGAGGCTGCGCCGGAGCGCCCCGTGAAGCTCGTCCCGATCACCGACACTCTATGCGTCACGAAGGGCTCCGCGAAGATCGGCGCGGCCGTCGTCGAGCCCACGATGCGCGCGGTGGCCCTCGGCACTCGCGGCAACGCTGCCGCGCTCGACTGGATCTACAAGGGCGACACCGTGGACACCCGCGAGCTCGCGAGCGGCAGCGCCCGCCGTCAGGTCGGGCTCAAGCTGCGCGCGCAGAACGGCTGCAATCTGATCTACGTGATGTGGCGCCTCGATCCGAAGCCGCAGATCGAGGTGTCGGTGAAGCTCAACTCCGGCAAGGCCACGCACGCGGAGTGCGGCGCCGACGGCTACATGAAGGTGCGGCCGACGAAGAGCTGGAAGCCCCCGGTGCTCGCTTCCGGCGACCGCCACACGCTGCGCGCCGCGATCGCGCGCGATGACCTCACCGCCTGGGTCGACGAGAAGGTCGTGTGGCGCGGCAAGCTGCCCGCGGCGGCCCGCACGCTCACCGGCCCCGCGGGCATTCGCTCCGACAACCTCGCGTTCGAGCTCGTCGGACTCGCGGCGCCACCCGTCGAGGGCGGCGAGACATCGTGCCGCAACGTGGCCGGCGACTAGGTGCGGCCGAGGATCCGCCGCAAGAAGCTGGGCTTCTGCGGCGGCGCGACATGCTCGCCGGTCTCCAGGACCTCGCGCATCTCGGTCGCGGACGCGAAGCGCTTCTCCCGATCGTGCGCGAGCGCGCGAGCGACGGCGAGATCGACCCAGCCCGGGATCTCGGGACGAAGCCGCGCGGGATGACGCTCGAGCTCGCCCTTCATCACCTTCGCGAGCAGCTCGCGCTTGGACTTGTAGGTGTAGGGCCACTTCCCTGTCAGCACCTCGAACATCACGACGCCGAGGGAGAACAGATCCGCGCGCACGTCGACCGAGGTCGGGTCCGTGTACTGCTCGGGGCTGATGTAGAACGGCGTGCCGAGCAGCTGGTTTCGGTTCGTCAGCTTGAGCTCGTCATCCGCCTTCGCGAAGCCGAGGTCGAGGATCTTCACCTGCTCGTCACCGCCTTGCGGATCGTTGACGAGATAGACGTTCGCGCTCTTCAGGTCGCGATGGATCACGCGCCGCGCGTGGAGTGCTTCGAGCGCGCCGAGCACACCGATCGCGATGTGGACCACGCGCATCGGGTCGAGCGTGCCCTCGGCCTTGCGGATCGTGTAGAGATCCTTGCCGTCGAGCCGGCCCATCTCGATGAACGCGCAGCCATCCTCGGTGGTCCCCGCGTCGTGGACCGAGACAAACGCGGTGCCGCCGAGCGCGGCGGTCTCGCGCGCCTCGCGAACGAACCGCGAGCCGAGCTCCGCATCGGAGGCGAACCGCTTGTGCAGGACCTTCAGCGCGATCTCGCGCCGGAGCATCAGATGCTCGGCGGTGTACACCGCGGCCATCCCGCCGACGCCGAGCAGGGGGCCAAGCTTGTACTTGCCGTTGATCGTCTCGCCGATGCGCACCTCGGGACACTCCTCCGGTTCTCCGGGGTGCCGAGTGCCGCACATCTGGCAGTCCGACATGACTGCCGGATCATATCAGTACACTGCTGCGACCGAGGCCATCGCCGACGGGAACAGATCCGTGGCACCCGCCGACGTGAAGCGCTGCACGTCGCCGCCGATCCGCGCGTGTACGGGCCCGTGCACGGTGATGTCGAACGTCGCTCCCGCACCCAGCGCCCAGCCACCATCGCCAGCGATCACCGGCTGAAACGCGGTATTGATCGTCAGCGCGACGGGCCGCGCGAGCGCCGCAGACACGGTCGCGCCGACGATCGCATACAGGTAATCGCGATCTGGCGAGCGCGTGGCGTTGTCGGTGTCCATCACGAACCAGCGCCGACCGACGCCGCCGCGAGCCGCCACGACGACACGCCCGGTGGTCGCGAGCACGTTCGCTGCAACCTCCCAGCGAGAGATCGTCGTCCCGACCGACATCATGTTGAGCGGCGAGTGCATCACGAGCGAGCGGTCCCACAAGCCGTCGACCGCGACCCGGCGGAGGGGCCGCAGCTGGCCCGCAAGTCCGATCGATGCGACGGGTGCCGCAGAGTACTGCCGCACCGTCGTGTCGGCGGGCGTGAACTTGCGAGCAACGATTCCCATACCGCCGGCGACGCGAAGTACGCGCCACGTGCGGCGTTGCGGTGCCGCAGCGGTGACCGCCGGTCCAGCGGCCTCGTCGTCCATACTTGCGGGTTCCGCGGCAGCAACGGTCTTCGTCGCCGCGCGGGCCTGCTTCTTCGCCAGCGGATCCTCCTCGTCGTCTCCGAGTGGTTGCATCGGCGCGGACGAGGCCTCGACCACGGGCACGACCTTGCGCGCGGGCTTCGGCACATCGGCCGGCGCCAGCAAACGGATCTCCTCCGCGAGGTTCTCGCTGATCACCAGGATCTGATCGGCTCCGAGCGCGCGACCCCTCAGCGGTAACTCGGTGAACGAGCGACGCACACCGGTCGCGCTGTAGACGGCAAGCCGAAGCGTGAGCGACCGCTTCTTGCCGACCAGCTCGCCGACGATGATTCCGTCGACGCCGAGCTTCGCGACGAGCTGCTTGCTCGCTGCGGTGTGCCGCGCAAGCGCGACCATGGTCGCCTCGGGGAGCGTGATCTCCTCGAGCGGCGCGATCGTCTGTACGGTGGACAGGATCTCGCGGGAGATCTCCGGGGCTTCGGGGTTGCCGTTGCCGAGAACTCCTGCAAACACGACGGCGAGCCAGACGAGCATGTGCGCCTCCCTCGGCAGGGAGTGAATCGCGGCAGCGCCGCTGCCGTCCCGGGTCGCCGTCTAACAGCCGCTCGCGCGATCGCCCCTCCGGGGGCGCACCCGGCTACTTGGCCGGGGCCGGGGGCGCGGCAGGCCTCATGATGCCGAGCACATACGTGTCCTTCGAGAAGAACCGGCTCGCGGACTTCTTGATGTTGTCGGAGGTGACGCGCGCCAGCGTGGCACTCATGTCGATCGCCTTGCCGAGGTCGTCGCCGTAGTAGGCCGCCTGCCGGATCTGGCTCATCCACCACCAGTTCGTCTTGCTGTCGGTCTCCCGCGTGCGCCGCATCGTCTCCTTGACCTTGTCGAGGTACGCGGGACCGATGCCGTCCTTCGCCACCTTCGCGACCTCGTCGAACACCGCCGTGCGGAGCTTCTCGACGTTCTCCGGCGCGCAGCCGAAGAACACGCCGAGGTCGCGCTTCTGCTTCGGCTCGCGCTGAAGGCTCGCCCAGATCTGAACGCCGTAGACACCGCCCATGTCCTCGCGCAGCACCTCGCGGAGGCGAATGCGCAGCACCATCGAGAGGATGTTCGCATCGCGCGCCCCATCGAGCGACCACTTGTCAGGCGCGTTCATCGAGAGGTCGAAGAAGCTCTTGGGCTCGCTGCCGAGGTTCACCGTGGTCGTCAGCTTCTTCGCCGGGAACTTCACCCCGATGTCCTTCCACTTCTGCTTGCGGCCCTTGCTCGGCAGGCTGCCGAGGTAGGTCTCGACGAGCGGCTGCAGCGTCGCCGGCTCGATGTTGCCGACGAACACGAACGTGAAGTCACCGGCGTCGGAGAACCGCTCCTTGAAGATCGCGAGCGCCTTGTCGTGATCGACGGCGTTCACCATCTTCTCGGTCTCCGGCGCGTAACGCGGGTGCTTGGAGCTGGTGATCTCCGACATCGTCTCGAAGAACACGCGCTCGGGGTCGAGGGACTTGTTGCGAACGTCTTCGAGCTGCTGTGCCCTCCAGCGCGCGAAGGCCTTCGGATCCTTGCGCGGCGCGGTGATCCGCAGGTGCGCGAGCTGGAGCGCGGTCTCGATGTCGGCGGGACGCGCCGAGCCGCTGACGGATTGCGACAGCTCGCTGATGCCCACGCTGGCGCGTGCTTCCTTGCCGGCGAGCACCTTGCGCAGCGCCGTGGCATCGAATTCTCCGACACCCGAGCTGGACACGATCTCCGCGGCGAACCGCGCGTGCACGAAGTCCTTGTCGCTGACCAGGGAGTGACCGCCGCGCTCGAACGCGGTGAAGACGATCTCGTCGTTCTGGTAGGTCGTCGGCTTGATCAGCACCTTGATGCCGTTCGCGAGCGTCCAGGTCGTGACGCCGTTCGCCTCGTCCACGGCGGTCTTCGTCACCTTGCCCGGAGCCGGCTTCGGCGCCATCAGCGGCTTGTCGCCGGCATCGTCCTTCCACGGATCCACGTTTGCCGCGGTGGCGGTCGCGACGAGCTTCTTGACGTCCGCGATCGTCGGCACGGTGCTCTTCGCGGGTGCGGAGATCGCGATCACGCGGCCCTTCTCGCCACCCCAGGTCCTCGCGAGGTGGTTGAGCTCGTCGAGCGTCACGGTCGGGATGAGCTCGCGGTTGAACGCGAGCTCCATGTGCCGGCCCGGCATCTGCTCGTCCTCGAAGAAGTGCCGTGTGATCTCGTCGGCCAGCGCGGCCGAGGGTGTCTTCTCCCACTCCGCTGCCGAGGTCTCGGCGCCCGTCAGTTGATCCTTCGCGGCCCGTGCGAGCTCCGACGGCAGGAACCCGTACTTCTCCACGCGCACGATCTCGCGAAACAGCGCGGTCACGGTCTCCTCGACCCTGCCCTCCTTGACGCCGGCGTACCGGCTGAACGTGTCGCTCGTGCGCGCGAAGCCGCCGGTTCCGGATCCCGCGTACATGAACGGCGACTCTGGATCCTGCGCGAGCTCGGCGAACCGCGCGTTGAGCATCTGGTGATAGAGCGCCTCGACGATGAAGCGCCGGTAGTCGCCCTTCGTCGTCTCGCGGCGATGGTCCATCTTGTCGTAGACCGAGACGCTGGTGTACGGCATCTCGAGGTCGGTCTCGATCGTGACGAGCGTCGGATGGTCGTGCGGCACCGGCACCGGCAGCCGCGACTTCGCGTTCGCGGTGCGCTTGAGATCGCCGAACCTCGCCTGGATCTCCTTCTCGATCTGGACCTCGTCGAAGTCACCGACCGCGATCACCGCCATGTTCTGCGGCTGGTACCAGTCCTTGTAGTAGCGGACGAGCGTGTCGCGCGGCGCCTTCTTCAGGACCTCCGGGATCCCGATCGGCAACCGCGTGCCGTACTTCGAGCCCTGGAAGATGATCGGGAACTGCTTGTCGAAGATCCGCGCATCGGCGCCGCGGCCGAGCCGCCACTCCTCGAGCACGACGCCGCGCTCCTTCTCGACCTCCGCAGGATCGAACGTCACGTCGTTCGACCAGTCGCGCAGGATGTCGAGGCCCTTCAACATGATCGCCTGATCGTCCGTCGGCACGGTGAGCTGATAGACCGTCTGATCGAAGCTCGTGTACGCGTTGGCGTCGGCGCCGAACCGCATGCCGGACTTCTCGATGAAGTCGACGATCTCCTGCTTCGGGAACCGCTTCGTCCCGTTGAACGCCATGTGCTCGACGTAGTGCGCGAGCCCGCGCTGATCATCGTCCTCCTGCACGGAGCCGGCGTTGACCGCGAGCCACAGGGCAGCGCGCTGCTCGGGCTTGTGGTGCTTGACCACGTAATAGGTCAGGCCGTTCGGCAACGTGCCCCGCTTGATCTTCGGATCGAGCGGCGACACCGGATCATTCGGCGACGGTGGTGCGGCCGGCTCCGCGGGCCGTGCCGTGACGACCTCCGCGGGCATGTCCACCACCTGCGGCTTCGGTTGGGAGCCGCCGCAGCCAGCGGCGATGAACGACGTGATCAGGATCCGGGCGAGCTTCGAGCGCATCGCCGGGATAGTAGCGCGCAACTTATGAGAACTTCAGGCTTAGGGGCCCAGTCAAAAAATGGCCCGGCCGGATCGGGCGGGCGACAACATCTATATGCCTCGCCCGACGACCTGGGTCCTGGTGCTTGTGGGGTGCGCGCTCGGTGCGTCTCCGGCAGGCGCCGACAACAAGAACGAGATCCGCGCCGTGAGCTTCGAGGACTCGGCGTCCGCGACAAAGGTCCACGTGCGCGGCGCGAAGACGCCGATGTTCACGGTCTACAAGCTCGATCGCCCGACGCGCGTCGTGATCGACGTGCCGCGCGCGAAGCTCTCGGATGTGCTCGCCGGCCATGAAGCGGCGATGGAGCTCGTGCCGAACACGTGGGCGGTCAGCCGGATCACCGCGCAGCAGATCGATGACGACGGTCCCCTCGTGCGCGTCAGCGTGACGCTCGCGCGCCCGGGCCGTTATGACGTGACCACCGAGGGCAACGAGATCGTGGTGGCGGTGACGGCACGCGATGCAGCGCCGAAGACCGGCGGCGGCGATGTGCTCGCGAAGATCGAGGCGGAGCGCGAGGACGCGAGACGCGCGGCGGCGATGGCGGATCAGGCGCGCGCACGAGCCGAGGCGACCGCGAACAGCGCACGCGTCGACGCGTCGAAGGCCAAGGACCTCGCAGCGGCGACGCAGGCCGAAGCCGATCGCCTGAAGAAGCTCGCCGCCGACGAGGCGAAGCGCGCGGAGGCCGCGGTTCGCACCGCGGAAGATGCGAAGAAGAATGGCCAGGCGAACGGCGCGGATCTCGATCGCGCGAAGAAGCAGGCCATCGCAGCGCAGCGCGAGGCAACGAAGCTGCGCGACGAAGCTGCGCGGGCGACCGATGCCGCGGGCATCGCGCGTGCCGAGGCCGAGCGCACTCGGCTCGCTGCGGAGACCGCGACGCGCGATGCAGCGGCGCAGATCGCGGCCGCGCGCCGCGATGCCGACGCCGCGCAGAAGATCGCGGCAGAGAAGACCGAGGCGGCGGTGCGCGCTCGCGCGGAGCTGCAAGCAGCGCAGAAGGTCGCGGCCACGCAGACCGATGCGGCCGTGCGCGCGAAGAGCGAGGCGCAGGCCGCGCAGGCGATGGCGGCGGAGCAGACGGATGCAGCCGCTCGCGCACGCACCGAGGCCGAAGGTGCACGCCGTGAAGTGGAGCGAGCGCGTCTGGATGCGACGCGGATCCGCACCGAGGCGCTGGCCGCGAAGGACGCCGCGCTGCGCGTGAAGGCGGATGCGGATGCGGCGAAGACCGATGCGGAGCGCGCGCGTGCCGAGGCGCGTGCTGCGCGTGCCGAGGCGGACGCGGCGCGTGCCGATGCGAAGGCAGTGAAGGCGGAGGCGGATCGTGCGCGCGCCGAAGCGCGTGCCGCGAAGGCCGATGCGGAGGCCGCGCGTGCCGATGCGAGCTCCGAGAAGCAGCGCGCCGAGTTGCAAGCCCGCGCCGATGCGCAGAAGGCGCGCACCGAGGCGACCACCGCGCGCGCCGAGGCGCAGCGGACGAAGGGCGACGTCGAGGCGGCGAAGACGGAGACCGAGCGTGCCCGCGCAGAAGCTCGCGCTGCGAAGGCAGATGCCGAGGCCGCGCGTGCGGAGGCTCGCGCCGCGAAGGCCGAGGTCGCGCGCGTCGAGGCCGAACGGCTGGCTCGGAGCGATGCCGACCGACGGAGCGAAGCGCTCGTCGCGCAGCGGGCGAAGGCAGATGCCGAGGCCGCGCGTGCGGAGGCTCGCGCAGCGAAGGCCGAGGTCGCGCGCGTCGAGGCCGAACGGCTCGCCCGCAGTGACGCGGACCGGCGCAGCACGAAGGCCGATGTCGAGGCCGCGAAGCTCGAGACCGAGCGTGCCCGCGCCGAGGCGCGCGCCGCGAAGGCCGAGGTCGCGCGCGTCGAGGCAGAACGGCTCGCTCGCACCGATGCCGACCGGCGCAGCACGAAGGCGGACGTCGAGGCCGCGAAGATCGAGATCGAGCG
>JACCRC010000466.1 GCA_013813765.1 Deltaproteobacteria bacterium
CCGGCGACACAGACGTCGGCGGCGCAGGGGCAGCTCGGCTTCGAGGCCTCGACGCCCCGCGAGTGGGTCGCGCAGATCCGCGCCGAGTCGAAGGCGTCGCGCGTCGCCGAGGCTCGCGAAGCACGCGAGGTGGAAGCGGCCGAGTCACACTCTCAGCTCGCCGATGGCTCGGGTCCGGTTCCCGCCGCCGGCTTCTTCAGCTCGCTGCGCTATCTCGGACAGCTCGACCTGACGTACCTCGTGTGCGATGGCGACGGCGAGCTCGTCCTCGTCGATCAGCACTCGGCGCACGAGCGTGTGGAGCTCGAGCGCCTGCGCGGCCAGCGCGGCTCCGCAGATGTCGCCGTCCAGCGCCTGCTGTTCCCGCAGACGATCGACGCGACTGCCGCGGAGATCGAGCTGGTCGGCCGCGTCGGAGATGCGCTCGCGCTCGTCGGCTACGAGGTCGAGGCATTCGGTGCTGCGACGCTCGCGATCAAGGCAGTGCCCGCGGGCGTGCGCCACACCGATCCCACGCAGCTCCTGCGGCGCTTGCTCGCGGAGTGGGCCACCGAAGGCGCACCGAGCGACGAGGAGCGCGTCGAGCGGCTGCTCGCCGAGATCGCGTGTCACTCGGTCGTGCGCGCTGGCGATCGACTCTCGCCCGGCGAGGCCGAGGCGCTGCTGAAGAAGCTCGACGGTACCGAGCACGCGTCGGTCGGTCCGCACGGTCGTCCCGTGCTGCTGCGTCTGCCGCTCGCCGAGATCGCGCGGCGCTTCGGGCGCTAGCGCGTCGCTTCGACGAGGTCGAGGTTCGATAGGCCGTTGCCGGTCGTGAACATCAGGTATTTCTCGTCGGCGGAGATCCACGGGTCCGCATCGAACAACGGCGTGCTCGGTGGCTTGATCTTCGTCGGCACGCCCCACGGACCGCTCGGTTGCGCGCGCGTCGACACGTACAGATCGGCCGTGCCCTCCGAGTCCATGCGCTCCGCCTGCATGTACATCCGGCACTCGTCGGCGGTGACCATCGGGTTCTCGTACGCACCATCCGAGAGCTCGGCGATCTCGACCGGCACGCTCCAGGGCGCGGTCTTCGTGGCGCGCGTCATCCGATAGATCCGCGCCGCGCCGCTGCGATGCGAGTGCATGTACGCGACGAGATCCGACGGCATCACCATCATGCCCTCGTCCTGGGCGGTCGAGCTCAGCTGCGCGAGCCGCGCGGGCGTCGACCATGCGGTGGTCAGCGACGTGCGGGTCGCCACGTAGATGTCGTTGGCTCCGACGGTATCGGGGCGCTCGGAGCTGAGGTAGATCGTGAGGCCGTCTGGCGACAGCTCGGGGCTGCCGTCGTTCGCCGGGCTGTTGAGCTCGGTGACGTTCATCGGCGGCCCCCAATCTTGAAGCGTCGTCGGGCGCATCGAGCGGTAGATGTCGAGCGATCCGCTTCGCGCCGACTTCCAGTACAGCTCGAGGCCGTCGGCCCGCATCATCGGCGTGCCGTCCAGGCCGGGAGCCGCGAGCTCGCCGATCACGCCGGGCGCGCTCCAGGCACCGAGGGTCGGCGGATTGCACGCCGGGCCGCTGTCGCCGGGTGCATCGCTCGCCGCATCGCCCGTGGCATCGACCGCCGCGTCGTCGCCGCCGGCCGCGGTGACACACACACCGCGATCGCAGCGCAGCGGACTCGGACAATTACCGGGCGCGCTGCAGGGCGTGCCCACCTGTGGCGCGGGCTGATAGCAGCCGGCGATCACGAGGACGAGGAGCCAGCGCACCATGATCATCGTACCGCACGCTATGCTCGCGGTGCGTGCCGCCTCGTCTCGTCGTGATCGTGGGACCGACCGGCGCGGGTAAGACCCGACTGTCGCTCGCGCTCGCGGAGCGCGTCGGCGGTGAGGTCATCTCCGCCGACAGCCAGCAGGTGTACATCGGCATGGACATCGGCACCGGCAAGGCGACCGCCGACGAGCGCTCGCGCGTGCCGCATCACCTGCTCGATGTGGTGCAGCCGGATCAGGAGATGACCGCCGCGCGGTTCGTCGAGCTCGCCGACCGCGCGATCGAGGACGCCGCCGCTCGCGGCAAGACCATCATCGTCTGCGGAGGAACCGGCCTGTACGTGCGCGCACTCTTGCTCGGCCTCTTCGAGGGGCCGCCCGCGTCGCCCGACGTCCGCGCCGAGCTGTCGGCGCTCGGCACCACCGCGCTGCACGCGGAGCTGACACGCGTGGATCCCACGGCGGCCGCGAAGATCGATCGCAAGGACGTGAAGCGGATGATCCGTGCGCTCGAGGTGTTCCGCCTGACCGGCGAGCCGATGTCGGCGCATCAGGCACGCCACGATCACAAGGCGATGCCGAGCCGCTATCCGGTGCGGCTGGTCGGCCTGGCGCCGGAGCGCGAGGCGCTGTACACGGCGATCGATGCGCGCGTGGATGCGATGCTCGCGGCAGGCCTCGAGACGGAGGTCGCCGCGCTACGGGAGCGGGGCTTTCGGCCGCCCCTCCGCTCGCAGCAGGCAATCGGCTATGCGGAGCTCCACGACGTGCATGACGGCAAGGTCGATCGCCCGCGCGCGGTCGAGCTGATCAAAAGGAATTCACGACATTACGCCCGCCGGCAGCTGTCCTGGTACCGCTCCGCATCGACGGGAGCGAACGAGGTCGCGTGGTACCCCGCCCCCGGTGCCGTTGACCTCGCCGACCTGGAGCGGTACCTAGCAGGTCGCTAGCTCCTCCCCATGTCGACCGAACCTGCCCAGCTGTCGGACCGAATGATCCTGGAGTTCGAGCGTCCGATCATCGACCTCGAACGAAAGATCAGCGAGCTCCGCGGGTTGTCCACCGAGTCAGTCGACTTCTCCTCGGAAATCCGGCGGCTCGAGGTCAAGGCGAAGCGGCTCCAGAAGGAAGTGTTCGCGGACCTCTCGGCGCAGCAGAAGGTCCAGCTCGCGCGTCATCCGGGGCGGCCGTACATGATGGATTACGTCGGCCTGCTCTGCGACGACTTCATCGAGCTGCACGGCGACCGCGGCTTCCGCGATGACCCGGCGATCACCGGCGGCCTCGCGACGTTCGACGAGTGGGAGGTCCTCGTGCTCGGCCACATGAAGGGCCGCAACACGAAGGAGAACATGCACAGAAACTTCGGGATGGCGCGCCCCGAGGGCTACCGCAAGGCCACGCGCCTCATGCGACTTGCCTCGCGGTTCCGCCGCCCGATCCTGTGCTTCATCGATACGCCGGGCGCGTATCCGGGCCTCGGCGCCGAGGAGCGCGGCCAGGCCGAGGCGATCGCGAAGGCGCTGCAGGTGATGTCGAGCCTCGATTGCCCGATGATCTCGATCGTGATCGGCGAGGGCGGATCTGGTGGAGCGCTCGCACTCGGCGTGACAGATCGGATCCTGATGCTCGAGTACGCGATCTACTCGGTGATCTCGCCCGAGGGCTGCGCGTCGATCCTGTGGCGCGATCCGTCGAAGATCGGCGAGGCCGCCGCGCAGCTGAAGCTGACGGCGCCCGATCTCGTCGGCCTCGGCATCTGCGACGAGATCATTCCCGAGGCCGACGGTGGCGCACATCGCAATGCCGCGCTCACCGCGTCGCGACTGCGCACCTCTCTCAAGCGTCACCTGCGTGAGCTGACCGAGCTCTCCACCACGGAGCTCATCGAGCGGCGGTACCAGAAGTTCCGCACGATGGGCGCCTTCATCGAGACGCCGGGGTGAGATGTATTACGAGCTTGCACTGACCTCGGTCATCGTTGCGGGCGCGTACTGGGGTTGGTTCTTCGTCCGCAAGCAGCCGCACGGCACCGCGACGTTCGGGGTGATGCAGCTCGCAGCCGCGGCGATGTCCGGGATCGGCCTGTACGCGCATCGCGTCGAGGATTCGCCGCGCTGGATGGGCATCGCCGGCGCCATCGGCGTCGGCACCGGTACCTGTCTCCTCGTGCTCGGCCCGCTCGTGCGCGGTCTCGCCCGGCGGTTCGCCGCTTCGGAGCGCCTCGGCATCGCGCGGCGCTTGCTCGATGTCGCCGAGGTGCTCGCACCAGGCTCGGGCGTCGCCAACGAGAAGGCGCTGATCGGCGCGATGCAGGAGATCCGAGACGGTCACATCGAGCAGACCGTCGATGCGCTCACCGCTGCGAAGGATCGCGCACCCGCTGAAGCGCGGCTCGCGATCGACGAGCGGATCGCGATGCTCTACCTCGCCGCATACCGTTGGAGCGACGCGATCTCACACGCGGAGGCGAATCTGTTCGGTGCGAGCACCGAGGCGCAGAACACCGACTCACCCGACGGCGAGATGCACGCGCCCCTGCCGCTGCGCCGCGCGCTCGGCATCGCGCCGCCGGTGTGGGTGGAGCTCCTCGGCGCGTACGGCCGCACCGGCGATCTGACGCGCGCCGCGCAGATGCTGTCGAAGCTCGAGGATGTGTGCGAGGGCAGGGAAGAGGCAGCCGTGTGGATCCACCGGGCGCGCCTGATGTTCCTCGCGCTGGCGGGGCGAACGGCCGCGGTGCAAGCGCTCGTCGAGCCGCGCCAGGCACGTCACATGAGCCACGCGGCGCGGACCTACTGGCTTGCCGTCGCACACGAGCACGAGGGCAATCGCGTCGCCGCGACGGCCGCGTACGAGAAGGCGCGCAATCGCTCGCGCGGCCGGCCTCGCGATCTGATCGATCAGGCGCTCGAGAAGCTCGCGAAGGCGGATGGCGTTCCGCCCTCGCTGTCGGAGGAGGCGAGCGCGGTGATCGCTCGCGTGGAGGCGGCTCCGCTACCCGCGCAGGTCCGCGCGCCTGCCGTGCCTCGCGCATACGCGACGTGGTCGCTGACCGGTGCGATCCTGCTCGTCGCGCTCACGATCACCCTCGCCGTCGGCCCGACGAACGATGTCGGGGTACTGATGCGCTCGGGCGCGATGGTGCGCGGGCTCGTCGACGGTGGCGAGTGGTGGCGGATCTTCTCGTGCGTGTTCGTCCACGTCGGTGGACTCCACCTGCTGGTCAACGTGATCGGCATGGTGTTCGTGGGCAAGATCGCCGAGGAGCTGTTCGGCACCGCGCGCACGTTCGCGCTGTTTGGCGTCGCCGGCTTCGCGGGCGCCGTCGCGAGCTACCTCGCATCACCGGCGGGCATCTCCGCCGGTGCATCCGGCGCACTGTTCGGCTTGCTCGGCGCGGTGTTCGTCGAGCTCACGTGGCACCGCAAGCGCTACCGCGCCGCGTGGAAGCGCGGCATGTGGGGCGGGCTCGCGGTGGTGATCGTCGCGCAGGTTGGCTACGGCTTCCTCTATCCGGTGATCGATCAATGGGCGCACGGCGCGGGCCTCGTCTCCGGTGCGATCATCGGCGGGGTCCTCTCTCCTCACGCGCGCTGGGCGAAGGCGGGTCTGCAGCTCGGCCGCACGATCGCCGCGGTCGGGGTCGTGCTCATGATGCTCGCCGGCGTTCGTGTCGCGCGCGTCTCGGTGTACGACAGCTTCTGGCGCCTGCCGCGGTATCCGCAGCCGGTCAGCGGCGTGTCGATCACGGCACCCGCCGCGTGGATCAACGACGGCGAGCTGTCGGAGCCCGACGGTCTCGTGATCGTGTCGGTGCGCAAGCTGACGCTGACGGACGCTCCACACCAGATCGCCACGTGGATCGGCGTCGACGTGCCAGCACTCACGAAGAGCCGTGGGTTCGAGACGGTCGAGGCCGCGACGGAGCGGACCGTTCCTCTGCCGAAGGGCTGGGAGGGCAGCGAGCTCGTCGCGACGTTCGCGGATCCGATGGGCTATCGCCAGCGCTACCGGGTGGTCGCGATCGGCAAGAAGTTCGGCGAGCAGCTCGTGACCGTGGCGATCACCACACCCGAGACCGTCGCCGCGTCAGGGGCCTCGAAGTTCCTCGCGTTCCTGCTCGGTTCGGTCACGGTCAAGGCTCCGTAGGGAAGTTGCGCCGCGCTGCGAGGGGCGTACGCTTTCGACTCGATGGGTCGAGTCTCTCTCTCCGCGCTGCTGCTCCTCGCCGTCACGGCTCCCGCGTCCGCCGATGCGTTCGGCGAGTGCACCGCCGAGCTCGATGCGCGCGGCGTGACCTGGGCGAAGGCGTCGAAGCCGGGCATCGCGCACGCGGTCGAGATCAAGAGCTCGTTCGCAGGCGTGACGCTGCAGGCTGCAACGGACCAGCCGCTCGTGATCGATTGCTCGCTCGCGGTATCGCTCGCCGAGGCGGGCCGCTACCTGAAGGGCCTCGGCGTCGAACAGGCGACGTTCTCGTCGGCGTACTCGCGTCGCAACGTGCGAGGAACGAATCGCCCGAGCAAGCACAGCTTCGGCCTCGCGATCGATATCCACACGTTCGCCGGCGCCGACCTCGGTAGCTTGCGCGTGGATCGCGACTACGAGCAGGGGCTCGGCGACGCGGTCAACTGCGTCGGCACTCCGCTCACCCAGGGCGGCGCGGTGCTCAAGGTCCTGCAGTGCCAGCTGGCCCGCTCGGGCCTGTTCCACCTGGTGCTATCGCCGGACTACGACGACGCGCATCACGATCACTTTCATCTCGAGGCGCTGCCGTGGGGCGATCGTCCGGCGCTGCGCTCGACGACGCAGGCGATCCACTGAGCTTCAACGACACGTAGAGCACGAGCAGCGACCACAGGATCCAGATGCCGGCCCAGGTCCACACCGCCCAGTCGGCGGTGGTGCCGAACGTCGACGCCGCCATGTTCGTCGCGTCCGATGACGCCCCGCTCGATCCGCCGACGACCTGCGACGGCCGTAGCAGCACGCGGATGTCGAGCAGTGCGTTGATACACGCCTGCGCCGCGACGAAGTGAGCGAGCGTGCGGCGGATCCGCGCGGGCACGAGGAACGCCGCTGCGATGAACACCGCGCCCATCACGCCGATCGCGTACGGACCGAACGCGTCGCCGCCATCGTCGACGGCGACCACCGTGAAGGCGCTGATCACCAGGAGCACGCCGAGCACCGCGAGCGCGATCCGCGCGCGCTCCGGCGTCGGTGTGATGCGGAGGAGAACGGCGCCCCACAGGGGCGTGCCCATGTAACCAGCGGCGGCGATGAACGGCAGGCCCCAGCCCGCCATGCTGCTCTGCGAGTACGCGAGGCCGCTGGTGTCGCGAAAGATCACGATGTAGTCGAAGCCGGGACCGGTCAGCGTCATCACGATCCCGTGCGAGAGCTCGTGCAGCCACGTGGCGAGCAGCTTGAACGGATAGAGCACGAGTCCGCCGAACGGCAGGTTCCACAGCAGCAGCGAGGCGAGGAGGGCGATCGCCAGCGTGCGCAGCTCACGGCGATCGGGTCCGGCCATCGTCACTCGGCCTTCGGCTTCGCCGGCTCCGCGGGCTTCGCCGGTTCCGGCGGCGGCGGCGTCGTCGTCGTTGTCGCGGCTGGTGCCTCCGGCGGTTTCGGTGCGGGCTCGAAGATGCCTTCGAACAGGCTCGACGTGCGTGTGCGCAGCGCGCTGCCGAGCTTCACGATGTCCTCGGGGCTCATCAGATTTCGCAGCGCCTCGCCCGGCTTCTTCGCGAGCGACCAGACATCCCCAAAGCCTAGCGACGCGGCACCTCCGCAGACGGCGCCGATCAGCGCGCCGCAGCCCGCGCCGCAGACCATGCCGGCGATCGCGATCGGTATGAAGCCGAGCGGGGTCGCCGGCACCTGGCCCTGCGGGATCACCGCGATGATCGCGAGGCCCGCGCCTGCGACCGCATGAGCACGCGCGGCCACGAACACCGCGCGGCGCCGGCCGCCATCAGCCGAGGCATAGGCGGCGAGCCGACCGACACCTGCGGCGGTGAGCACGGCAGCGATGCCGGCAAACACGGTGGTCAGCCGCATGATCTGCATGAATCCCGCATCCGGATCGCCGACCCCGAACCTTGCGAGCAGCCAGACCGTAGCGGAGAGAGCGGGGATCTCGATGGCGGCGCCGGTCAAGAGCCCCTTCGAGAACCCCCAGGGCGCGGGAGCGGAGGGCATCCGCTCGGCCCGAGGCAGCGGCATCGGCACCGTCCGCCCGATCTCCGGGGGAGTGCGCGGACTTACGGGGGGAGGAGTGGGATCGGCCATGCCGCGCGAAGCCACCGGAATGATTCGCCCGTAGGAAGGGCCCGCGCCCCTGTACCGTAGCATGCTCGACCCACGACCTCCGCCGGGGCGGCCTTCGCCCTGTTGTACAATCGCCAAGGGACGCATGCCCGATCCAGC
Organism: Deltaproteobacteria bacterium; assembly: GCA_013813765.1. Classification (GTDB taxonomy): domain Bacteria; phylum Myxococcota_A; class Polyangia; order Haliangiales; family Haliangiaceae; genus JABFXX01. Next base: position 8,208 of record JACCRC010000466.1, read on the forward strand.
CATCCAATCTCGAGCGTATTCAGCGGCGCACTTCGCGCTGGAGCTCGACCAGAAGCAGGACGTCGGCCTGTTCCGCTCCATCGAAGGTGGTGGCGTCAAAGCCGACGTCATGAACTACCAGATGGGCGGCAACTACGAGCGCTGGCGGCAGCTCGGAAAGCAGAAGTACGAGGACATCAAGCTGCAGGTCGGCATGGCGATGTCCAAGCCGTTCTACGACTGGATCAAGGACTTCTTCGTCGGCAAGGCGAACCGCAAGACCGGCGCGATCATCGCGTGCGACTTCCACTACAAGATGCGCGCGCGCCGCGAGTTCAGCGAGGCGATGATCAAGGAGCTCACGTTCCCGAAGCTCGACGCGCAGGACAAGAACGCCGCGTACATGAACATTGCGATGGCGGTCGAGGACATCAAGTTCCTTCCCGGTAACGGCCAGAAGCTCGAGCCGCCGAAGGGAATGGAGGGACAGAAGCTCTGGACCTCTTGCAACTTCCGGTTCGAGCTCGACGGTTATGCCGATGCCTGCAGGCGCGTGACCAAGGTCGACGCGTTCACGATCAAGCAGAACGTCGTCGAGTATCACGCGGGTGGACGGCAGTCCCCGACCAAGACCCCGAGCTCGATCGAGTACCCGCAGCTCTCGTTCTACCTGCCGGAGGCAGACGCGCAGCCGTTGATCGACCACTTCAACAAACGCGCGATGGTCGAGAATCGCGAGCAGATCCAGAAGAACCAGCAGACGCCCCAGGCCAAGCACACCGGCCAGATCGTCACGTACGACAACGCGATGCGCCCGCTGTTCACGGTCGAGTTCTTCGAGGCCGAGATCGTCGCGATCACGCCGGACAAGGCCGATGCGGGCTCGGAAGAGATCAAGCAGGTCAAGGTCGACGTGCTGACCGAGTGGATGACGTTCTCGTACGAAGCGATGAACGTCGAGTAGCGCGCTAGTCGCGCTTCGCCTCGGACCGCATCAGCTGCCAGCGCTCGATCGCTTCGGCCTTCGCGGCTCCGAGGAGCTCGGTCACGGCCTCGAGCTCGTCGGGATCGCTTGCGAACGCCGCCACAGGCGTGAGCACGAACGCCAGAACGTCGAGTGCGCTCTTGGGATCCGGCGTGTAGGTGCTCGTGAACAGCGTCTCGCCCATATCGGCACCCTCACACCCGCGGATCGGCACTGCAAATTTTCGGCGGTTTCGCGTGCGGTATCCAACTAGGATGCGCGTCATGGCTCGCAGCAAGGTGGTGGTGATCCGAGTCCGCCCCGATCACATCCTCGAGGACATCGAACGGCTCCACGTGCTCGGCGACGTGGAGAAGGCCTTCCCGAAGGGTGTGCCAACGATCCTCAAGGACAACATCTCGTGGCACTTCCCATTCCCTGGCGCGAACACCACGCCGTGGCAGCTCGAGGGCGTGATCCGCTCGCTCAAGTCCCGCGGCTACAGCGACCTGGTGTGCGTCCAGAACAAGACCGTCGTCACCGACGCGTTCAAGGGGGAGGACCTGAACGGCTACGTCCCGATCTTCAAGGCGTACGAGATTCCGGTTCGCTACAACTTCAAGCCCGAGGACATGACGTGGTCCGTCTATCGCCCGAAGGCGAAGATGAACGTGCTCGATACGATCTTCCCCGAAGGGATCTCGATCCCGGATGCCTTCCACGGCACGAACATCGTGCAGCTACCCACAACTAAGTGTCACATTTACACTACCACGACGGGCGCGATGAAGAACGCGTTTGGTGGTCTGCTCAACACGAAGCGGCACTACACGCACTCGTGGATCCACGAGACGCTCGTCGACCTACTCGCGATCCAGAAGGAGATCCACTCCGGCCTGTTCGCGGTGATGGATGGCACGACGGCGGGTGATGGACCGGGGCCGCGCACGATGCGGCCGGTGATCAAGGACGTGATGCTCGCTTCCGAGGATCAGGTGGCCATCGATGCGGTCGCGGCGCAGATGATGGGCTTCGATCCGATGTCGCTGAAGTACATCTCGATGGCGGACGAGCAGGGGCTCGGCAACGGGCGGCGCGAGAACATCGAGATCGTCGGCGATGTCGACCTCGCGGATCAGCGGTGGGGGTTCTCCGTTGGAGACAACGGCGCGTCGATGATCGGCGACGTGATGTGGTTCGGTCCGCTCAAGCGGTTCCAGAAGCTGTTCTTTCACACGCCGCTCGTGAACCTGTTCGTGCTGGGTTCGGAGGCCTATCACGACTACTACCGGTGGCCGCTGCGCGACCGGCGCGTGTTCGAGCAGTGGCGCGAGCAGACGCACTGGGGCCAGCTGTTCGACTACTACCAGTCGCACGGGACGCTCGCGCAGCCGGCGGCGCCGACCAGTCTGAACGCCTCCTGACGAATCACGGCCCGCGGGCGGTGTTCTCGTCGAGCATTCCGCGGAGCCGATCGACGGCCTGCGAGTGCATCCGGCTCGCCCAGGACTTCGAGATCCCGAGCGCGGCGCCCGCCTCCAGGAGATTCTTACCCTCCCAGTAGTGCAGCCGCATCAGCGCGCGTTCACGCTCCGGCAGCGTCTCGAACGCCTTCGAGAGCCGGTGCGCGAGGCGCGTCGTATCGATCTTCTCGTCGACTGACGTCGCACTGTCAGCCGCGGGATCGAAGCCGCCCTCGCGCATCGCCTCGAGCGACGTCACGTACATCGTCTTGATCGCGGCCATCGCCGACTTCATCGCGGCGAGTGCGTCGGCTCCGCTCGGCGCTGCGACTCCACGCTGTGCGGCACCGACCTCGCGCTCGCCGCGCTGCTCGAGGTACTCGCTGGCGGCGCGTAGCGCGACGAGCTTCGCCCACTCCCGGCGGGGGAGGTTTGACTGCTTGCGCAGGCCGTCGATGATCGCGCCGTGCACGCGGTACCACGCGAACGTGTTGAACGACGCTCCGCGGTCCGGCTCGTACCGTTGCGCGGCCTCGGCGAGCCCCGCATTTCCGAGCGCGACCAGCTCCTGGAACTCGACGTGCGCCTTGACTCGCGGGTAGATGACCTTCGCCGCGCGCTGGGCGAGGTCTAGGTGACGCTCCACTAGCCGCGCGCGCTCCGTCGCATCCACGCTGCGAACCTACCGCATTGCTGATAGGTTCGGTGCGTGGGCGTGTTCACGCAGCTCGGAAGCGCCGAGCTTGCAGAGGTGGCGGCGGCGTTCGAGCTGGGCTCGGTCGTTCGTCATCACACGATCGCCGCGGGCACGATCAACTCGAACTTCTCGGTCGAGACCGAACGCGGTCGGTTCTTCGTGCGCGTCAACGAAGGCAAGGCCGAGGTCGACGTCGCGTGGGAAGCGCGGCTCGTCGCGGCGCTCGCGGAAGGCGGAGTCGTCACGCCACCGCCGATCGTCGCGCGCGATGGCCGCCCGTACACACCGCTCGCGAACGAGCGCGGCAAGTGGGTCAGCGTGTTTTCATGGCGCGGTGGTTCGCACCTCGCGCCCGACGAGGTCACGCCCGAGAGCGCGGAGAAGCTCGGTGCGGCGCTCGCGCAGCTGCACGTCGCGGGGCTCGAGCAGCCCACGAGCTGGCGGCGCGGCAGCATCTACGATCACGATCACCTCGTCGCGCGCTACGCGCGATTCTCGAACGGCGTCGATCCGGCGCTCGCCAAGGCGGTCGAGATCATCGGCGACGAGCTGGCCGCCGCGGCCGAAGCTGCGCCCATGCGCCGCCGCGCGACGCAGGGCCTCATCCACGGAGATCTGTTCCGCGACAACGTGCTGTGGGATGGCGGCGAGATCAGCGCGATCCTCGACTTCGAGCAGGCCTCCGGTGGCAGCCTCGCGTATGACCTCGCGGTCTGTATCAACGACTGGTGCTGGACCGGCGCACCGGAGATCGACCTCGCGCGTGCGCTGCTCGCTGGGTATCAGCGCGTGCGGCCGCTGACCGACGCCGATCGCGTGGCCCTGCCTATAGAAGTGCGAGCCGCCGCGACCCGGTTCACCATCACCCGCATCACCGATGTCTATTTGGCAAGGGTGCCCAACCCCGAAAAGGACTTCCGTGCCTTTCTGGCGCGAGTGGAAGCTTGGCGAGGTCCTGCACTTGGCCAACTTTCCTCGGTGTTGTAGAACGGCGGCGCTGGCGTGGTTCTTGTAGCTGCCCCGCCTGTACGCACGATGAACCGGTTGTCTCTTATCGCCTTCGCCTTCGCCGTCACGGTCGCCGGGTGTGCCTCCAAGAAGGTCTACATCAGCGGAACCAAGGTCCCGTACTCGTCGAACAACGAGTCCGCGCTGAAAGCGGTCGAGGAGTACCGGCTCGCTGTCGAGCGTGCCGACATCGACTCGCTCGTGCTGATGGCGCACAAGCAGTACTGGGAAGACAGCGGCACGCCGTCTGGCTCCGATGACTACGGCTACGAGGGCCTGAAGAACGTCCTCGCGAACCGGCTCTCGAAGGCCACCGACATTCGCTACACGATCCGCTACATGGGCGTCGCGCAGCAGTGCAAGTCGCTGCAGGCCGGCTGCCGCGCGACCGTCGACGTGCTGATCGACGCGAGCTTCACGATCCCGAACGTGCAGGGCAAGCCCAGCCGTCCCGACAAGCGCGACCAGAACCAGCTCCTCCTCGAGTGGGATGGCAAGCGCTGGATGTTCATCCAGGGCATGTGATCTAGTTTCCTGGGCGCGCGTCGAACGCGAGCCGCTCGAACCAGTCCGCCGCGAGGAGCCGCTCCGCCGACGGCATGTCCGTCCGCGACAGCACCGTGATCGCGAGGTTCACGCCCGTCGTGTCGCCGATGCGATACGCGGCGATCGCGAGCCGTCGTGCGGCCGCGCGCACGAAGTCCTGACCCGGCAGTCCCAGCGCGAGCGAGCGCTGAAACGCCGCGTTCGCCTCCACGAGGTCGCCGAGCGTGTAGCGCTGAAAGGCGAGCAGGTAGTGACCGAACCCGAGGCTTGGCTCCGCGAGCGTGGCCATCAGCGCGTAGGTCGCCGGATCGATCCGGCTGCCGCTCGGGAAGAAGTAGCCGCGCAGCGCAGACCCCGCCGGTCCCTCGTGCGCGAGCGCGAACTTCAGCGCGAGCAGCTGGCGCTTCTGTTGCCCGTCGACCGGTAGCGCGGCGGCTTCGTCGATCAGCTTCTTCACCGTGGTCCAGTCGCCGCTGTCAGCTGCCTCGTGCGCGAGCTTGTCGAGTGCATCGGCGCGAAGGCTCGACGTGTAGCCCTCGATGTCGCGGGCCACGCGCGTCCACCGGCCGAGCGCCTCCGCATGCTCGAACGGATCGCCGTCGATCAGCAGCTGGCCGAGGTCGAGCTGGTAGCGCGGCTCGTCGGGCGCGTCGCGACACACATCGCGCATCAGCTGGATCGCCTTGCGCTGATCACCGGCTCCGGCCGCGCGCTGTGCCTGTTCGCGACGCTTCGCGATCGCGTGCGGGCACGGCCGATCGAACACGCTGGTGCCGCGGAACCGCTCGCGCGAGGCGTCGATCGTCGCCGGCGGTACGTCGAGCGTCGCGATCATCGCGAGCCACTCGGCCTCGAGCGCGGGGAGTGACTTGCCGTACGCCTCGTCGAACTCGCCGCCGCTGCGATAGATCTCGCGCAGCGGCTCGGCGCCATACGTGTCGAGCAGGAACTTCAAGAACGATCCGGCCGTCGTGTAGCCCGCCGCCGACGAGAACGTGAAGAACTGCAGCGACAGGAGCTGCGTGATCGACGGACGCTTGCCCATCGCCTGCAGCACGCGCACCGACTCGTGGGGCGTCATCCGATCGTAGCTGCCCCCCGGCCAGTCGACCGCGACTGCGAGTCCCTCGATCAGGCCCGGGCTCGCGAGCGGGATGCCGTACACCTTGCGCATCGCGACGCCGAAGATCGGATCGCCGAACTCCGCCGACACCGCGTGCGCGATCTCGTGGCGCAGCGAGCCGTGCGGGAAGTTGCGGTGCTCGAGATAGATCTCGTGACGCCACGGCTTCGCCATCTCCACATCGCGCGCGCCCATCCACCGCGCCTTCTGATTGCGATCGGAGAAGTAGTACGAGCGCAGCTTGCCCGCCGGTGCGGTGCCCAGCTGCCGCACGACCTGCGCGTACCGGAACTCGTGGTCGGCGGCGATCACGGCGATCTGCGCCTCGACATCGGGCGTCTTCGAGTAGTGAATGATGAAGTGTTCGGTCTCGATCCGGCCGCCGAGCATCTCCTGGATGTCCTCGGGCTCGATCGCGTAGCCCAGCGCTCCGCTCTGCAGGCGCAGCACCACGCCGAGCGCCGCGGCGATCAGCGCGACGGTCAGCGCTCCCGTGCGCCGTCCGTTCGGCCGCGCGGCACGCGATGCGCGATACGTCGGGACGTCCATGATCAGCGCGACCAGCGCGACGACCATCACGACCCACGCGCCTTGCTCGAGGCGCGACCACCACAGCGGCGCACCGATCTGGACGTTCTCGTCGTAGAGGTTCCCCGGGAAGTAGCCGAGGATGGCGTTGTAGGTGAACACCGGCGGTGCGGCGTAGAACCGATAGAGCGCGGCGAACGCGACGCCGATGATCGGCAGCTGCGCGAGCGTCGCCCCGAGGAAGCGCCGCGGTCCGGCCACCACGCCGATCGCGTGGCCCATCGCGCCGCCGAGCGCCGCCGTGATCAGCGGCAGGCCGACGTAGCTCTCCAGGCCAAACCACCAGTCGCAGGTCGGCACGACGATCCCGCGCAGCGCGCAGATCACCGCCGGGATCGCGATCACCGCGCACGCCAGTCCCGATGCGACGAGCGTGCTCTTCGCGAGTGTCCGCCCGGCGTACGTCGCGCGCTCGATGCCCGACGACGGCTGGCGCTGCAGCTCGCGGGCGAGTGCGGCCCCGAGGTCGAGGCCCATCGGTGTCGCCAGCACCGCCGCCGCCAGGCTCAGCTCGTACCCCAGCGTCCCGAACAGCGGCACCTTGCCGAGGGCGAGGCCCATCATCGTCGCGAGGAGGATCCAGGTCCACAGCCGGCCGATCAGCCTCGGGATGAACGCCAGCGTCGGGATCGCGATCGCCCACTGCCATCGCGCCCACGGGCGACCCGGCCGCCGCGGCAATCGCAGCATGCTTCGGATCGCGTGACCGGCGCTCATCTATGGGACCTGGTATGGTGGGCCGTGGTCGAGGAGCCCCCGCAGGAGCGTCGCGCCGAAGCGCGTCGTCCAATCGAGCTCAAGGTCGAATACAAGCGGCTCAACACGTTCTTCGCCGACTACACCAAGAACATCTCGCGTGGCGGCACCTTCATCAAGACAAGCCGTCCTCTCCCGATCGGAACCGAGTTCCTGTTCAAGCTGTTCGTGCCCGGCCGGGACGAGCCGCTGACGATCCATGGTGAGGTCCAGCGCATCATCGCCGAAACGGCCGATGAAGAGGCCGGGATGGCGATCCGGTTTGTCTACCGTGAGGGCGATCCGCAGGCCGAGATTGCCCGGGTGGTCGAGGGCATGATGACGGAGAGCCTCGGCCCCCGCCTGTACGCCAAGCTCATGGACCACGCCACCAAGCGGAAGAGCTGAACACACGATGGCATCCGCGCGCTTCCTTCGTTATCTCGCGCCGAACCTCATCACGCTGTCGTCGATGATCTTCGGTCTGGTCTCCCTGTGGGCCTCGGCCCGCAATGATCCAGCGCTCGCCGCGTGGATGATCATCTACGCGGTCCTCACCGATCGTCTCGACGGTCTCGTCGCACGCGCCGTCAAGGGCACGAGCGAGCTCGGCATGCAGCTCGACTCGTTCGCGGACTTTCTGAACTTCGGGGTCGCGCCCGCGTACCTCGTCCTGTCGTTCCTCTCGAGCTATCCCGGCCTGCCGTTCCACGACGGCACCGGCAAGACGCTCCTGTTCATCGTGTGCGGCGGCTACATGCTGTGCGCCGTCTTCCGGCTCGCTCGCTACAACATCCTCACCGACGACCAGGTCGCGACGAAGATGTTCTTCGGCATCCCGACGACGCTCTCGGGCGGCCTCATCGCGATCTGGATGCTCCTGCTGCTCAAGTACGATCCGAACATCGAGATCGTCGGGCAGGGCCACTTCGGCGGGCCGAAGCTGTTCGGCGACTCGTTCTCGACGCCGCTCATCGTCTGGAAGTACTTCCCGATCTTTGTCGCGGTGATGGGCTACCTGATGGCCTCGCGCCTGCCGATGCCGAAGGTCGGCATGACGCGAAACAAGCTCGTGAGTGCCGGCCTGCTGATCCTCGTGGTCAGCGGCTACATCTGCGGGTTCGCGATGCACTTCCCGGAGATCTGCTTCTGGATGCCCACCGGCTGGATCCTCATCTTCCTGATCTGGGGACAGGCCTCCGCCAAAGCCCGCGCGATGTACCCGCCGCCGCTGTTCCCGAAGAAGGAGCCCGTCAAACCCCTCATGCGGCCGCAGGCCGACATCGAGGACATCGTGCTCGACGAGGCCCCGCCCGACGCCTCCGACCCCGCCGTTCCCAAATCCGACGCGTGAGCAAGCTCGCGGCGACGATCGAGCGCGCGCTACGCCCGCTCGGTACGAAGGCGCGCGCGGTCCACGAGAAGGCGTATCTCAAGAGCGACCTCGTGCACCTCGGCGTCACGATGCCGAAGCTGCGCGCGGCGGTGAAGTCCGTGGGCAAGGGCGCCGATCGCGCGACCGTTCTCTCCGCGGTGGAGGCCTTGTGGCCGCGCGGCATCTTCGAGCTGCGCAGCGCCTCCGTCGAGCTGCTCGTGCTCGCCGTGAATCAGCTCGAGGCCAAGGACCTGAAGCTGATCGAGCGCCTCGTGCGCGAGTCGAAGACGTGGGCGCTCGTGGACGCGCTGTCCACCGCCGTCGTGAGCCCGCTCGTCGAGGCGCACCCCGCGCTCACGAAGTCGCTCGATCGCTGGGCCACCGACGACGACTTCTGGCTGCGCCGCTCCGCGCTGCTCGCGCTGCTCGTGCCCATGCGGAAGGGCGGGGGAGACTTCGAGCGGTTCGGCCGCTACGCGGATGCGATGCTCGAGGAGAAGGAGTTCTTCATCCGCAAGGCCATCGGCTGGATCCTGCGGGAGGTCAGCCGAAAGCGGCCCGAGCTCGTGGTGGACTGGCTCGCGCCCCGTGCGCACCGTGCCTCCGGTCTGACGCTGCGAGAGGCCACGCGGCATCTGACGGCGAAGCAGCAGCAGGTCGGGAAACGCGGTATTCCGGGGCCATGAAGCGCTCCGGCGAGCTCAGCGCGATGACCGCACTCGCGATCGTCGCGTGCGTCGGGATCGGTGCGTACGTATGGCTCACGTTCACGCGCGAGGGCCCGCCGGCGTGGGTCAAGGACCCCGGCGTCACGAGGGGCTCGCTGATCGTCGGCGACTACGTCGTGCTGCTCGATGCGGTCAGCACGGAGGAAGGGGCCGGCACGCGGGTCGCCGTGCTCGATGCAACCACCGGCAAGCGCCGCAAAGCGATGGCTGCCACCGACTTCGCGGGCTGCCGCGTCGCGACGTCAACGCGCATGTGGTGCGCCGCCGCGGGGCTGCACCTCTGGGAACTGCCGTCGCTCGAGCCGCTGCTCTCGGTCGAGGGCGCGATCGTCGGCGGAGGCCACGGTGCGCCGGTCTCCGGCGCCTGGCTGCTCGACGGAACCACCGCCTACCAGTTGCTCGCGGGCGGCCGCGCGGTCGCGATCGATCCGGCGACTCTCGCGATCACTCCGGCGGCCACTGTGCCGCCGGCGCTCACCGGGAAGCGCCAGCCGTTCGTCATGGCGATGCATGATGGATCGTGCGAGCGGTTCCGGGCCACGTGGCCCACCGCGATCGGTAGCCACGCGTGTGAGAGCGCGGCCGAGCAACACGGGCTGTACGTCGTGACGACGACGTCCCCCGCAGGACGCGCGATCGGCATCGATCGGTCGACCGGCGCGATCCGCTGGGAGGCGGGCCCGCCGTGAGCCGGCGCGCGGGAACCTTGACGTCGCTGCGCCGAAACGCTACCTGACACCACCTTACGGGGGATTAGCTCAGTGGGAGAGCATCGGCTTTGCAAGCCGAGGGCCAAGGGTTCGATCCCCTTATCCTCCACATACTTAGCCGGCTTTTTCGTTCCTAGGACCCCACTAGGACCCGGGTGCTATCCCCGGGTCTCGGTGCGGATCACGGGGGTCGCGGAACGCCAACCGTTCGCGACGCCAGCCATGCATCGACGCTCGCCCGTGGGTAGCGGATCAGTCGCCCGACGCGGACGAAGGCCGGGCCCTCCGCGTTGCGCCGCCATTTCGTCGCCGTCACCGACGAGATGCTCAGCTCGGCGCAGAGCTGCTTCTCGTCGAGGTACTTCGACGGCTCCGCGGGGACGGGCAGCACCGTGGCGTGGCTCATGACCTCGATCGGCGCTGTGCGCTGGGCGTAGTTCCAGGGTGAGTGCTGATCGTTCATCGGTCGCGAAGCGATGGGCCGAACGATGGGTTCACGAAGCCGCACCCGCGAGACGGCGTTGGCGAAGTCGGATTCGCCCATCGTCGAGCGCATGAACGTCAGCCCACCCGCAGCGGCACCTGCCACGATGCTACGCATCAGATAGCCGCAGTCGCGCTCGTTCAACACCGTACCGCCCTGCGCAGGTTCCTCCGTAGGTTTCGGTTTGGCGGCTGCGTTGGTCCTCCTTGTCATTTCGCCACCGTCAGCGCGTCCTTGGCGAGATAGTTCCGCGCTTCCTGCGCGATCCACTTCGCCGCAACCTCGAGCTCGCCGGCCACCCCGATCAGCATGCGACGGAGGTAGTGCGAGGTAAGCGGCGGCGGCGTCGGCGAAGGCGATGCGCCCGGCGTCCACTGGCTGAAGAACTGCCGGAACGCGAAGACGTCGGAGATGAGCCGGATCGTATCCTCGGGATCATTGGTCAGGCGGTTGAGTGCGACGAGCTGTTCGGGTGTCAGCTGCATCGCGAAAGCGATCAGATCGTGGTGAGGGCTCTTGCTGGTCGTCATGATGGTTCTCGTTGTCGTCGAAGGGTTGGTTCAGGTCGAGTCGGCGTGAGAGCTGCTACGGCGTGTCGGTGGCGTGACCTCCCTCGTCGTCGTCTGCGTTCGTGGTGACGTTCGCCCGGTGCGCGAGCACGGTCTTGATCACCTCCCGGCAGTACGCGACCGCATGGTCTACGGGGAGCGGCTTGAGCCTGTCCAAGAACTTCCCCTGGACATCGTTGGGCCACGCCGAGGCCGCGGTGATCAGCGTCGTGATCTCGTCGGGCGCGAGCTGCGCCTTGATCTCCGTGACCAGCGTACGGAGCTGCGGATCCATCATGATGCGTGTCTGGAGCGGAACGCTTGCCGCAGGTTGCTTCATCACTGCGGCGCGCTTCGCGGCGGCCTTGCGCTGCGTGTAGCGAAGATCGATCAGCTCGCGCGCCTCGAAGGGGCGATTCGCGATGTTGTCGTCCCCGGCAGCAGTGTGCGATGGAGTTGGCGGAACAGCGCCCGCCGCGGGAACACCCATCCGTGTCGCTCCGGCGAGAAGCCCAGGCATGAAGTCGGCGACCTTCGGCGCCAGTGCCTCGGAGAACGGCATCAACAGGTCGGCGAAGTTCGTCGGCGCGGCCTGCGGGCTCTCCTCCTCGCTCTCCTCGTAATCGTCGTCGTCGTCGTCGTCGTCGTCGTCGTCGTCGTTGTCGGCGTCGTCGGTATCGTTCGCGGGTGGTGTTGGCGGCAGGTACATCGCCGCGTTGCGCGGCAGTCCCTTCACCGATGCGATCGTCTTCGCGAGATCGACTTGCGACTCTGCGACGAGGCGCAGTGCGTCGCTGTTCGTGCGCATCATCTGCGCCATCGTCTCGAGCGCGAATCGGAGATCCGTGTTCGGCCCCGCGAGGGTTGCGGCGCGTTCCGACCGCAGCGCGATCATCGGGTCCAGCGCACCGTTGCGCAGCTCGCGCGCCGACGAGGACGTGAGGTCCCACCTCGCGATGTGCTCGTCGCCGAGCTGTTCGCCGAGCGCGTCGAGCGCGAAGACTCGATACACGCCGGGG
>JACCRC010000475.1 GCA_013813765.1 Deltaproteobacteria bacterium
TCCCGGCACAGCCCCTGGTCGCCCCCGTGGCTCCAGTGGCGTCCTCGAACGCCCTGGCCGCCGCCGCCCCCGTCGGCCCCCCCGGCGTGATCGACGGCAAGGTCGGCAAGACCGACACGCTCGGCCGCCTCCTCAAGAAGAGCGGGCTCTCCGGTGCCGAGACCGATGAGGTGATCCGCTCGCTCTCCGGCGTCCTCGACTTCAAGACGATCCGGGCCGGCCAGACGTTCCGCATCGAGCGCGGCCCCGACGGCCGGGTGAAGCTGTTCGAGCTCGTCGTCAGCAAGGTCCGCACCGTGCGCGCCGAGCGCCAGCCCTCGGGCGAGCTCCTCGGCAAGGGCGACACGTCGCAGACCCGCATCGAGCAGAAGACGATCGGCGGCCGCATCGATTCCTCGCTCTACGCGGCGCTGAAGGCCTCCGGCGAGACCGGCGCGCTCGTCGACTTCTTCGTCGACGTGTTCGCGTACGACCTCGACTTCTACAATGACACCCACGACGGAGACACGTTCAAGGTCGTCGTCGAGAAGGAGTACAAGGACACCGAGTTCCTGCGCTATCGCAAGATCCTCGCGGCCGAGTACCGGGGCAAGGCCGGCACCTTCCGCACGTTCGCGTTCAAGGACGGCTATTACGACGAGGCCGGCGGGTCGTCCGAGAAGTCACTGCTGAAGACGCCGCTGAAGTTCTCTCGCGTGTCCTCCGGCTTCGATCGCAAGCGCATGCACCCCGTCCTCCACACCACGCGGGCGCACCTCGGCGTCGACTATGCCGCGCCGACCGGCACCCCGGTGTGGGCGGCTGCGGCGGGTGTCATCACGCAGCGCGGGGACGCGGGCGGCGCCGGGAACCTCGTCATGATCAGGCACGACGGCGGGATCGAGACTGCCTACATGCACCTGTCGAAGTTTGCCGAGGGCCAGAAGGTCGGTCAGCGGGTCGCCGCGAAGACCGTGATCGGCTACGTCGGAACCACGGGGTTGTCCACCGGTCCTCACCTTCACTTCGGGGTCAAGCGGAACGGCGAGTACATCGACCCGTCGAAGTTGACGCCGATCCGGGGCAAGGGTGTGACGGGGAGCGACCTGACGGCATTCAAGGTCGAGGTCGAGCGCCTCGATGCGCTTCTGAGCGGTATCACGATCGCACCCGCAACCTGACAAAGCACGCTTGCCGATGGCGCGCTTCCTCGTCATGCTTGAGATGTGCTCAAGCTGCTGATCGGCATTCTCAAGGGCGCGGTCATCGGGGCGGCGCTTGGCTACGGGGCGTATGCCATCAACTTCGATTCGGCAGTTCCCTGGCTCACCTATGGCCTGATCGGCGCGGTCGTCGGCCTGTTCGTCGGTAAGCCGATCTGGTCGCTGATCCGTGACGAGCGATCCACCACCTGGATCGCGGTCCTCAAGTCGGTGGTCGGGTTTGGAATCGGCGTCGGCCTGTACGCGATCGTCGCGAAGGCGTGGGATCCGAGCCCACAGCTCATCAACGGCTTCGACATCTTCCGCTGGGGCCCGACGCTCGGCGGCGCGATCGGCGCGCTCTACGGTGGCTTCGTGGAGCTCGACGATGCGATCGGCGACCCGCCGTCGTCGGCCTCGAAGAAAGAGCCACAGAAGTCACTTCCCTCGAAGAAGGCCTGACTTAGACTCAGCGCGTGCGCGCTGTAGCTCTGGCGTTCTTCCTCTGCATTGCTGCGTGTGGTGACAACCTCCGCGGCCAGATCGTGATCACCTCCGATCCCGCGTTCGAGCCGCAGCTGCGCTCGTTCGTCGAGCTCACGCCGTACGGCGGGATCACCATGGGGACCGATCCGGACGATGGCTATCAGATCGCCGTGGTCGACGATCCGGCGATCCCCCTCGAGGGCTACCGGATCGAGACCGAGGGCGAGCTCATGCGCGTGCACGCGCACGACGTGCTCGGCGCGCAGTACGGCGTCGCGATCGCGCTCGAGTCGCTCGGCTTCCGGTTCCGGCATCCCTTCGATCCGCTCGTGCCGAAGGTGCCGCAGCTCGTCGCCACGGACTCGAACGTTCACCAGCCGACCATCCGCGTGCGCGGCCTCCACCTCCATACGCTCCACCCGACCGAGGGCTACTTCGCATTCTGGGAGCCGTCGCCGGGGAGCAAGAACGACGCACACCGGATCATCGACTGGGTCGTCAAGAACCGCGGCAACTACCTGCAGTGGGTCGCGCTCGACGACATCCTCAAGCCCGATCGGTACGAGCCATGGAAGGCGTTCACGCGCGAGCTGATCGACTACGCGCACTTCCGTGGCATCCGCGTCGGCCTCGGCATCCAGCTGTTCGGTCAGAGCAACCTCCAGCTCGCATTCGACCTCTCCGATGATCGGACCGGCACGGTTCCGATCGCACAGGAGATCGCTGCGCGGCTGCCGATCGTCACGAAGGATCTCCCGTTCGACGCGCTCGAGCTGTCGTTCGGCGAGTTCTTCAACGCCGAGCCGCAGACGTTCGTCGACTCCGTCAACGAGGTCTATCGCCAGCTACAGGGACTCGCACCGGGGACGGAGCTGCGCGGCGTGATCCACGTCGGCGCCGAGCAGAAGGTGCAGTTCATGGGCGAGGAGCTCATCTACTACTTCCTGATCAAGTTCACCGATCCCGCGATCATTCGCGACGTCCACACGGTGATGTTCTACAACCTGTTCGAGCCCGCGGGCGGCGCGTATCAGAGCGAGAACTTCCACGAGCATCGCGACTTCCTCCGGGCGGAGATGTGCGCGGGCCGCAAGGGCGCGTACAAGCCGGAGACCGCGTACTGGGTCGCGTTCGACAACTCGGTGCCGCAGTTCTTCCCGCTCTATGTGCAGAGCCGCCTCCACGATCTCGAGAAGCTGCAGGAGCCCGAGGGGCCGTGCGGCACGCTCGACCAGCACCTGTTGTTCTCGAGCGGCTGGGACTGGGGCTACTGGCTCAACGACGTCGCGTCGCTGCGCGCGAGCTACGAGCTGCCCGCGAACCTGAACGAAGCCTTCGCCTACGAGCTCGCGCCGGACCTCGGCCCGAAGGCGGCGGCCGTCGTCGAGGCGATGTCCACCCTGCAGCACGACCGCGTGATGATCGACAAGCTCACCGGCTACATCGTCGGGCGCGACTCGGTGATCGATCTCGGCCGCAACCTCGACATCATCTCGCAGCCCGATCGGATCACGTTCGATCAGCTCGCCGCGGGCATGGGTCGCGCGGAGGTCGAAGGCATGCTGCCGGTCCTCGATAGCTACGCCGACGAGCTCGAGGCGCTGGAGCGCGAGCTCGGGACGCTGTCTCTGCCGTCCTCGCGGTGGGCGCGCGAGCTGCGCGATGGCTTCGCGATCAACACGATCCGCGCGCGCTTCGTCGAGGCGACGTACGACGCATCGCTCGCGCACATCGATGGGGACACCGCGCGCGCGAAGCAGCGGTTCGAGGATGCGAAGAAGTTGATCGCGAAGGCACGCCCGGTCGTGAAGTCGCGCCACGCCGATCTGCACGACACGCACCTGCGACGCACCGTCGACAAGACCTCGAACCAGACGTTCTACCAGTTCGGGTACCTCTACTTCGCGGACAACCTCTGCTACTGGCAGCGCGAGCTCGACCAGGTCGATCAGCAGATGGGTGGGACGGCGATCCCGGCCAGCTGCTTCTTCTGAGTAGCAACTCGAGTTGCCAGCGGCGTCGAGTTCTCACGTTCGGGCACCGGAAATCAGGCAGTTGGCCCGGCACGCGGCGTGCTTTTCCCCACCACATGAGCCGCTACACCCGCCTCTTCATCCTCGCCCACCTCGCGCTCGTGGTGCTGGCGTCCGCGTCCGTCTGACGCTCAGGGCGAGTCGAGCTCGATGTCGAGCAGGAAGCCGAGCTGATCGGCCGTCGCGTCGAACGTCGACCGCTTGAGGTTCGCGTCGCCCGCGCCAAACGGATTGTCGAGCGTGAGTGCATCGCCGCCGCTCTTCGCTGTCGCCCACGTCCGCGACCAGCCAAGCGTGTACGTGAAGCCGCTCGAGCTACCCTCGACTCCGATCGCCACCGTGTGGCCGCCGAGATTGCCGAACGAGGTCGACAGCCGAGATTCGGTGGTGCTGCCCACGGTGTAGGCGTAGCCAGTCGTCGCCCACAGAAAGCCCGCGATCAGCTCGATGTCGCCCGAGATGCGCACCGCGCCGTGGTTGCGCTGTGACAGCCGCGACGGCACGCCCACGAGATCGACGCTCACCGTCGATGGATCGACGACGCGCAGCCCGGCGAGGTCCCATACGATCGAGTGCGTGTGCGCGCGTGCGATCCACAGGTCGCCGTTGACCTCGACGGAGAACCGGTCCGCGAGGTAGCGCGCACCGATCCGCGCGGTGATCGGCGGGCGAAACGTGAGTGACGCGTCGGTCGATGACATGCGGACCGTCGGGCCCATCAGCGTGCCGTTGGCGAACACGCTGCCGGTGGTGTTCGCGCGCCCCGACCAGCCGATCGATGCGCCGAGCTCGAGCGAGCCCTCCTCGGGTACGATCAACACGCCGGCCACTGCACTCGGAACGAAGTTGTCGGCCGCCTCGAACGCGAGCTCCACATCGCGTCGCGGATCACCCGCGACGCTGATGCCCGCGTAGCCCGCCCACAGCCGGCGCGTCTCCGCGATCGAGATCCGCGATCCACCGAGCGAGACACCAAACGCGAGGGTGTCGCCGAGCCGGCGCGCGACGCCGATCGTCACCGTGTCGCGGCGGATCGCGCCGAGGATGCCGTGGTAGCGGTAGTCGAACGCGTTGCCGAGGTCCTCGGGACGCGGCACGTCGTTCGGATCGCGGAACGCGTGGCGCGTCACGGCCGACGTCATCACGCCGAGGCCCACGACCCACGGGCCGAGCGCGATCACGCCGGCGGCGAGCGGCGCGAGGCTCGAGCCGCCCTGATCGCGAGCGAGCGGCATGGTGGCGGAGCGGCGCCACGTGAGCGATTCATCGACGAACGCGAGTCCGAGCTGGATCCGCCTGGTGTCGCGGCGCGCCAGTGCAGCGGGGTTGACCAGTAGCGCGCCGCCGCCATCATCGCCAACCGTCGCAGCACCGGCTCGGCCGATCGCTCTGGGAGATCCTCCGACGATCGCGATGCCATCCGCGCGCGCGCTCGCCGTCAGCAGGACGAGCGTTGCCGCGACGGCGAAGCGCACCACGGGACTGTACTATTTCGGGATGTTTCGGGACCGGTCGCGCCCCGGAACCGGTGGAATACTGTGCTCGGTGTCTGCTGATCCCGAGATCCGCGTCGTCTACGTCGAGGATGACGAGCGTCTCGCGCGGCTGACCACGCAGTACCTCAACGCCCACCGCGTCGAGGTCACGCTCGTGACGCGGGGCGATCTCGCCCTCGCCGAGGTGCAGCGCGTCCACCCCGATGTCGTG
>JACCRC010000508.1 GCA_013813765.1 Deltaproteobacteria bacterium
GTTCACGAGCACGACCTGCACGCCGGAATCGCAGCGGCGATTCTTCCTCGACGACGAGGGCCAGCTCTGGCTCGGGATGCCACCACTCGCCGAAGCCGACATGGACTACGCGCACCTCACGTGTCTCGGCGTTGCGGGCGGCCGACCGCGCGCTGCACTGTGCGGAGCGGATCGCACTGCACGGTGGGAGATCTTCGAGGAGCCCGTTACCTCCGCCCGCGTGATTCCAGCGCTTCCGGGCCGCGCCGTTCGGCTCGCGGATCTCTCCGGCGATGGCAAGGCCGACCTCTGCTTCACCGACGGCACGCTCCGCTGCGCCCCTGGCCGCGGTGACGGCACGTTCGATCCGCCGATCGTGATCGGCGCGCTCGCGATCGAACCAGAGAGCCTCGTGCTCGCAGACGTCGACGGCGATCGCCAGCCCGACGCCTGCGGTCGCACACCCACCGGCCTGGTCTGCGGATTTGCCAGCAACGGGTTCGCACCGGTGCCGTGGAGCTCCGTGTTCGCGCGCAGCGGCGGCGCGGATGCAACGGATCGCTCTCTCTCGGCCTCCGACGCCGACGGGGATGGCATCGCGGAGATCTGCGGCCTCGCCCCCGAGGGTCTCGCCTGCGTGAAGCGCGGTACGGGCTCGATCACGATGCTTCGAACGACGTGGCCCGCGAGCGACGCTACGCTCTGGTCCGCCGATCTCGACGGCGACTCGCGCACAGACTGGTGCGTCGCGCAGACCGATGGTCCGTCGTGCGCGATCGATCGCGATCGCGATCTCACGACCGACGGCGCACCGTGGGGCTTCGCGCTCGACGGCGTCGCGGAGGCATCACCCGCGAGCGCGTCCGTCGGCGTGCTCGCTGACATCGACGGCGACCGCCGCGCGGATCTGTGTACCGTGAAAGGCCGCGCGATCGTCTGCGCGCGAAGCCAGGGCCACGGCTTCGGCCCGCAGACGACGTTCGCGACGCTGCCCGCCGGCGGTACGCTCACCGCACTGTGGCTCGGCGATCTCGACGGTGATGCTCGGCTCGATGCGTGTGTCGAGGACGGCGCGGCCGTCACCTGCGTACGAAACTAGCCTCGGATGCCGCGCGCCATGCGCTCGAAGCAATCCATGATCGGCTCCGCGACGTTGCGCTCGTCGAGCCGCGAGATGTGACGCACGCCGGTGGGCGACGTGATGTTGATCTCCGTCAGCATGCCGCCGATCACGTCCAGCCCGACGAGGATCTGCCCGTGCTGCTTCAGGAACGGTGCCACCTCCGCGATGATCTCCTTGTCGCGCGCGTCGAGCTCGGTCTTCACGGCCTTGCCGCCGACGTGCAGGTTGCCGCGCGCCTCGGCGTTCGCCGGAACGCGCAGCACCGCACCAACCGACGCACCATCGACGAGGATGATCCGCTTGTCGCCCTCGACTGCCTTCGGCAGGTAGGTCTGCGCGAGCGTCCACCGCGTGCCCGCGCCCGTCGAGGTCTCGAGGATCGAGGACGCGTTGGGATCGCCATCCTTGACGACGAAGATGCCGAGCCCGCCGTAACCGTCGACGGGCTTCACCACGATCGCCCCGCCCTGCTCCGCCTGGAACGCACGGAGCTTCTCCGTGGAGCGCGTCACGATCGTCGCCGGCGTGAGGTGCGGGAACGCGAGCACGGCGAGGTGTTCGTTCAGCTCGCGCAGGCCGCGCGGATCGTTGACGAGCAGCGTCTTGCCGCGTGCGTGATCGAGGATCCACGTCGCGTGCAGGTAGTTCACGTCGAGCGGCGGATCCTTCCGCATCAGCACGATGTCGAAGTCTGCGAGCCGCTGCGGCTGCGAGGCCTCGATCTGGAACGCTTCCTTCGGCGTGATGCCCGGCATCACGATCGTCGGGCACGCATCGGTGATCGCATCGTTTCCGACGAGCCCGAGGTGCTCGATCTGGCACGTCCACACCGACCATCCGCGCGCCGCGGCCTCGAGCATCAGCGCGTACGACGTGTCCCCGGCGAGATGAAGCCGGTCGAGCGGATCGACGATGAACAGGCAGCGCACGGCCGGCACTCTATCGCAGTCCTGCGCTCGTCCGCGCACCGCCCGGTCGATCCGAACGCCGGGCGATTCCGGACCGCGCGCGATGCGATTCCGCTCGCTTGGCGATGGCATCGAACGTGCTCCTGGTCCGCGCGTGACCTCGGCTGCTAAGCTCACGGCGATGCACGCCGTGATCGTCGGACCCGATCCCCACTTCCTGTCCTGGCTCCAGGAGCGAGCCGAGTGGGGGCTCGATAAGCGCGACGAGGTCTGGGACGGAGTGCTTCACGTGGTTCCCCCGACATCGATGCCACATCAGGAGCTTGAAACGGAGCTCGTGATCGTCATGCGAACGGTCGTGCAGAACCTCGGGCTCAAAGCACTACCAGAGATTGGTGTGTTCTTTGATGTCGGCTTCGACAAGGAGAACTACCGAACCCCCGACGTGGTCGTGGCGGACCCGAGAAACTGCACTCGCCGCGGCGTGGAACGTCGTGCGGAGCTCGTCGTCGAGGTTCTGTCTCCTGGTGACGAGAGCCGGCACAAGTTCTCGTTCTATGCGTCCTGCGGTATCCCCGAGTACTGGCTCGTCGATCCGATCACGCGCGAGATCGAGATCTACGTGCTGCGCGACGGCACGTACGAGCTTCAGCCCACGCGCGACGACGGATCGGTCGAGGCGCCGCGCCTCAGTCTCACCGTGCGCGTGATCGACGGTCCGAAGCTACGCATCGACTGGAGCGGCGGCAGTGCCGAGATCTGAGGGTTTCGTTCCTGCCAGCCGGATCGCCACCGCGTAGAGCGTCACGACCATCAGCCACCAGCAGTAGCGGATGTCGGGCGCGGGAATCACGATCAGGCAGAGCGCGAGCCCCGAGAGGCCGCTCAGCAGCAGCGCGAGCACGCTACGATCGCGCCGCAGGATCCACAGCAGGCCCAGCGCGAGGATCAGATAAACGTACGGCCGGAACAGCAGCGATCGGTAGCCGAGGTTGATCATCCGCTTCGCGAGCCAGCGCTGCACGACGTTGCGGTCCATCAGCGGCTCGCCGTTCGCCGTCAGCATCGCGCGCTCGTTGCGTGCCTCGTACACCGGTGTGTAGCGAGCGTTGGTGATGCCCAGCAGCTCGCGCATCATCTCCAGCCGGAAGATCAAGTACGAGGCAGGAAACGTCGTGACCAGAGACCACCACGCGGAGCCGACCGCGTCGCGCGTCTCGGCCGTGGTCCCGCCGTCGTAGAGCCGATCGGGCCCATGCGTGTGCGACATCGGCAGGCCGTACATGGTGTGGACCTTGCGCGCGTGCACCTGCAGGCCGCTCGCCGGCGCGAACGTCACGCCGGGCATCAACTTGCGCACTTCGTCGTCGGTGAGGTCGGGTGCGTAATTCAGCGTCCCGACGATATCCATGGGCGCGACCATGCCGTGGAACGGATGCGACTCGACATCGGTGAGGCCCTTGTTGACCAGCATCGCGGTGCCGGATAGCGCGATACCGATCAGCGCGCCGACCGCGAGCTTGATCCACGGTCCCTTGGTGGAGGGCCACGGCGAGAGGATCGCGACGAGCGGCACCACCATCGAGATCGCGTTGTGACGCAGCGCCGCCGCGAACAGGAACACGCCGAGCGCCGCAAAACGCGCGCCGCGACGCTCGCTCGTGAGCGCCGCGCACCCGACGAGCAGCGCGCCGGCCATGAGGCAATCCTTCAGGATCACCGCCATCATCGTCAGCACGGGCGGCATCGCGAAGATCACGAGCGTGAGCACGATCGCGCGCCGCGGTGGCATCCGCCGCCGTAGCAGCACGTACAACCCGGCGAGGAACAGCGAGCACTGCAGCACGAGCATCAGCAGCGGGCCGCTGACGATCTTGTCGAGCACGCCCCACAGCGCGGACATCACCGGCGGATGCCAGTCGGTCATCACACCCGCGCGCGCCTGCCGGAGCTGGTCGAGCGAGTCGTAGGCCATGTAGCCCGGAAACGCGTACACGAACACGATCGCCAGACCACCGAGCACCACGCCGGCGATGCGCAGCTGCTCGGCTCGCTGTTCGGTCACGCTACGCCGTGGGAGGCGGCTCGCTGCCGTTGCCGGCAGGAGCGCTCACGGGTTCATCGCCGCCGACCGCCACCTTCGTGGGAAGCAGGTGCTCGAGACCGTGCTTGCGCAGCCGGTAGTACAGCGTGGAGCGATTGATGCCGAGCGTGCGCGCGGCGCTCGCGATATTGCCGCGCGACTTCTCGACGGCGGCGATGATCTCCTTCCGCTCGCTATCGAGCAGGCGCTCGGCGAGGCTCTTGCCATCCTCGTGCGGAGTGGCAACGGGAGCGATCACGGCGATGGGTCCGCTCGCACTCGCCACCGCACCCGGTGCGGGCTGCGCGGCGCGACGGCCGAAGTCGAGGTGCTGTGCGGCGAGCGGTGCGCCCTTCGCGAGGATCGTGGCGCGCTCGATGATGTTCTCGAGCTCGCGAACGTTACCCGGCCAGTTGTACTCGCCGAGCTTCGCGAGCGCTTCCGGCGAGGCCTGGCTCGGCGACGCGCCCATCTGCCGCGCGAACTTCGTGATGAAGTGCTGCACGAGCACCGGAAGATCGGTGAGCCGGTCGCGCAGCGGCGGAAGGTTGATCGGGAAGACGTTGAGCCGGTAGTAGAGGTCCTCGCGGAACTCGCCTTCCTCGATCATCTTCTCGAGGTTGCGGTTCGTCGCGCTGACGACGCGGACATCGACCTTGATCGTCTCGTGGCCACCGACGCGCTCGAACTCGCGCTCCTGCAGCGTACGCAGCAGCTTGATCTGGACCTCCATCGGGAGGTCGCCGCACTCGTCGAGGAACAGCGTGCCGCCGTCGGCGAGCTCGAAGCGGCCCGGCCGCCGCGCGACCGCGCCGGTGAAGCTGCCCTTCTCGTGACCGAACAGCTCGCTCTCGAGCACGCCCGGTGCGAGCGCCGCGCAGTTCACGCGAACGAACGGCTTCTCCTCGCGAGGAGAGTTGATGTGGATCGCGTGGGCGACCAGCTCCTTGCCAGTGCCGGTCTCGCCGCGGAGCAGCACCGTCGAGCTCGTCGGCGCGACCTGCTCGACCTTCGAGAGCACCTCGCGCAGCGCCGTGCTGTCGCCGATGATGTTGCCGAAGTCGAACTCGCCGTGGAGCTGCTGGTTCAGGTAGCCGGTGTACTCGGCGAGCTGCTGGGCGAGCCGCCTGTTCTCGCGCTGCAGATGGAACCGCTCGATCGCGTACTGCAGGACGCCGCGCACTTCCTTCGCGTCCCACGGCTTCGTGATGTAGCGATAGACCTGGCCGAGGTTGATCGCCTCGACGAGCACGTCGACATCCGTGAACGCGGTGAGGATGATGCCGACCGCCTCGGGCTGGCGCGACCGCACCTCGCGGAGCAGCTCGACGCCCGTCATCTTCGGCATCCGTTGGTCGGTCACGACCACGGCGACTTCCTTCTCCTCCAGGATCTGCAACGCCTCGGCGCCGCCGCTGGCGGTCAGGATGTCGAACGTCTTCCGGAAGTTGAACCGAAATGCGTCGAGGTTGTCCTGCTCGTCATCGACGACGAGGATCGGATAGCGCTTCACGTCGACGCTCATGCAGGCTGCTAGAGCCGTATCATGCCGGGGGAGGCGTTGCCATGGCCTCGCTCCGGATCAGAATCGCCTCCTTCGCGAGCCTGACGACCAGCGGCCCGAGGACGAGGCCCCAGCCGCCGATCAGCTGGATTCCGCCGAACATGGAGACGAGCACCACGTAGGTAGGCAGCTTCAGATTGCCGCGCTTCGCCAGATATGGCCGCGCGAGGTTGTCGACCATGCTGATCACGCCAATTCCAACCGCTGCGAGCGCGATCGCAGCCCCGGTACGGCCGGTCAGCGCGAGCCCTGCGGCCACCGGCGCCCACACGATCGCCGTGCCGATCGCCGGGATCACCGAGAACATGAGCGTCAGCGTCCCGAGCGCGATCGCCGACGGCACGCCGAGGATCAGGTACGTCACCGTCGCGACGATCGACTGGATCAACCCCGACCCGACGACGCCCCACGCCATCCCGCGGCCGGTCTCGACGAACGCATCCGCGAAGCGCTTCAGGTTCTTCGGGGAGAACGGGGCGTGCTCCTCGGCCCACTCGTACCAGGCCTTGCCCTCGACGAGGACGCCAAAGATTCCCGACACGAGGATCAAGAGCCCGATGCCGACGTGCGCGACGGCGCCGCCGACGCGGCGGACGATGCTCCACGCCTGCCCGCCTTGGGACATCAGGAGATCGGTGATGCCCTGCACGGACATCGTGTCGGTCTCGGGCTGCGATGTATCCGAGGAGCCGCCGGCGAGCTGCTCGAACATGGACTGACCCTCTTTGGTCTCGAGCAGTCGCTGGACCAGAGCGACCGCGTCGTAGACGAGCGAGGCCACGACCACACAGAGCGGCACCACGATCAACAGCATCAGCAGCACGGTCAGCGTCGCCGCGAGGCTCGAGCGACCGCGCAGCCACCGCGTGAGCGGCTTGTGAATTCGCTCCCCGAGTAGCCCGAGCCAGAGCGCGAGGACAACCCACGGCGCGAACGGCAACAGGGACAGAACGGCGAGCGCGAAGAGGATCGCCAGAAGCCAGCGCGGCAGTGGTTCGCGAGTCACAACACACACCTAGCACCGATTGGACCCGACCCACATGTAGGAAACTTGGCCACCGTGCCTTGCGATCGATACCATTTCGGCAATGGGTTCTCCTCGGGCGCGGACGCGTCGCATTGTTCGAATCGTCACGCCGCCACCACGCAAGCCTATGGCGATGGCTCGACGGGTTTCACTGTTCGCGCGTGAGGTCACCGTGAAGCTCGCGCCGGTCGCCGTGGATCTACTCCACAGCGCCGCGCGCATGCTCACGGAAGGCGAGATGACCGGCAACATCTACACCGGCTCGACGATGATGACCGTCGATCTCGCCCGCGCGGTCGATCGCATCAGCGACTCGCCCGACGCCACGACCGCGCAGCGCGTCGCGTTCCTCTATGCCGCCGACGAGCGCTGCCGCGATCACGCGCGGCGCATCGCGGTGGCCGAGGCACGCAGGAACGCAGGCTGCGATCTCTCTGTCCCTCATGTGGATGTCGAGTCCCGCGCGAAGGGTCCCGAGCTCCACCTCAGCATCAACGTCGAAGCACAGCGGAGGAACGCATGATCGAGCTGTACAGCATCCGCGATGTCGCCAGGATTCTCGCCGTCCAGGAGGCGCGCCTGCGCTACTGGATGCAGACCGGGTTCGTCGGTCCCACGGTTCGCAAGGGCGGACGCTTCTACTACACCTTCTGCGACGTGCTCGCCGTGAAGTCCGCGAAGGACCTCATCGCGACCGGCATGCCGCTGCAGAAGGTCCGCAAGAACGTCGACGCGCTCCGCAAGGCGCTGCCCGACGACACACACCCGTCGACGAAGCTGCGCGTCTGCTGCGATGGCGAGACCATCGTCGCGCTGCACGACGACGTCGCGTTCCAGCCGATCGGCGGCCAGATCGTGATGGCGTTCAACGTGCCCGCATTCGGCGAGCACGTCGCGCAGGTCCTCTCGATGCCGCGCGTCGATCCGTCCGCGGTGCGCGAGTCCGGCCCGGTGCGCTCCAGCGGTGCGCCGCACGAGGTCACCGACAATCCGACCGAGGCGAACTCCGGCACCACGGCGTACCGCTGCTTCGTCGAGGCGTGCGCCGCCGAGGACAACGGTGACTCCGAGACCGCCGAGCACCTGTTCCGTCAGGCGATCGACCTCGAGCCGAACATGGCCGCGGCCCTGACCAACCTCGGCAACCTGGTCTATCGCCAGGGCGAGCTCGAGGAGGCCCGCAAGCTGTACGACCGCGCACTCGAGCATGATCCGTCGCAGCCCGAGGCCCGCTACAACCTTGCCAACCTGCTCGAGGACCTCGGCGAAACCGACCTCGCGATCGCCGAGCTCCGCAAGGTCTGCGCCGCGGCCCCCGACTTCGCCGACGCGCACTACAACCTCGGCATCATGCTCGCGCAGGTCGGCGGTCACGCGCAGGCGAAGGAGCACCTCGAGCGTTACCTCGAGCTCGACACCGGCTCCGACTGGGCCGGCCACGCGCGCACGTTCCTCGACCAGATCGCCGTATAACCGAAGGGATGCCGACCGACCCCGAGCCGCCCTCGCCGCTCGAGGTCGCGATCCGCAGCCGCTTCGACGCCGGCGATCTCGACGGCGCGATCGCGAAGGCCCTCGAGGCCTACGCCGACGAGCTGTTCGGGTTCCTGATCGGCCTCGCGCGCGATCGCACGCAAGCCGAAGACGCGTTCAGCGCCGCGTGCGAGCGGATGTGGCGCGGCCTCGCGAAGTTCCGCTGGGACTCGACGTTCCGCGTCTGGGCGTATCGCATCGCGCGCAACGAGTTCCTCCGCACGACGCGTGCCGTCACGAAGGCGCGCAAGAACACGCCGATCTCCGAGATCGCATCGGTGCGCGCGGCCGTCTCGAAGATGCGCAGCACGACGCCGCTCCACCAGCGCACCGAGGTGAAGGACCGGTTCGCGAAGCTGCGCGAGGAGCTCGATCCGGAGGACCACATGCTCCTCGGCCTGCGCATCGATCGAAAGCTGCCGTGGAACGACATCGCGAAGGTGCTCGCGAGCAGCGAGGACGAGCCAAGCGCTCGCGAGGTCGCTGCGCTGCGCAAGCGGTTCGAGCGACTCAAGGTGAAGCTGCGCGAGCTCGCGAAGGAGGCCTAGATCCGCCGCCTGCGGCGCTCGCGCAGGGCTTCGAGCGCCTCCTGCACCGCGAGCTCTTCGGTCTCGGACTCGATCGGTGACTCGGACTTCGGCTCGGTCGCCGCGCCGCGCACGCGCAGCTGGAGACCGTTGTAGATCGCGAGCCGTGTCTCGAGCGTCTGGATCTCCTCGTCCAGGGCAGCGAGCTGCTTCGGATCCGTCTCGAGGTTCGCCAGCGCTCGACGCAGCGCGAGACCGCCCTTGATCTCCGCGCGCTCGTCAGCCTCCGCTCGTTGCTCGTCTGTCCCCAGCTGGTGCACATCAGGATCGGGCTTTGCCGCCTCGGCCTGCGCCTGCGCCTTCTGCTCGTTCGCGAGATCGAACATGAGCTGCGCGGCTTGCGCGTGAAGAGCTTCGGCCTCCTTCGGATCGGTCGCGGTCGCCTGCATCGCCAGGACGTGCTCGAGCTGCGCGACGTTCTCCGCGTGCTGCTTCCGCTGGTTGCGCGCCGCGATCTGCTCGGGTGTGAAGATCTCGTCGCCGTACTCGCCGGTGGCCTCTGCCGGCTTCTTCGCCTCGTCCTCTACGCCATCGTACAGCGTCTCCTGCGCCAGCTTTAGCGCGGCCTTCTCGTCCATGAAGCCCTTGTAGATATCCGTCAGCAGCTCCACCTGCTTGCGGCGTTCCGTGAGGTCCTCCGGCTCGTTGCTGTCCTTCCTCCGCGCCCCGAACACCGAGCGGAACAGGAGCGTTGCGCCCTTCTTCACCGCCTTCAGATCACCGCCGATGATTCCCTGCACGACTGCTCCCGTGCCTTCGGTGACGCCGGGGATGGTCTTGAACTGGCCGAGGACTGCCTTCAGGCCCGTCGCGACGAGCGACCCCGTTGGCCCCGCCGCCTTCAGTAACTCTGTCCCCTTCTCGAGCACGAAGAACGTGAACTTTCCGACGAGGTCCGGATCCATCTGCGCGCCCCCTTTGGGGTCGAACAGCGCCGCGGCGAACTCGGCCACGGTCTTTCCGTCCTCGAGGGTACCGAACAGGTCGGTCGCCTTGTTGCTCTCGCCGGTTGCCGTGGCGGCCGCGATCATTGCCTCGAGCGCGTACTTGCCTTGCAGGAGGATTCTCTCGGCGAGGGGACGATCGCGGATCGCGTCCAGCGCCTCCAACCGCGCCATCTTCTCGGCCTCCTGCGGCGTGCGATGCGGCTCGTTCGCGCGCAGGAGGTCGTAGTGGAGGCTGATCTTTTCGCGATGCGCCTCGACCTCCGGAACTCTCTCCTCCGGGACCCTCTCCTGTTCACGCCGTTCCTCGGACTCGCGTGCCTCGGCGAGCAGATCGTCGATGTTGACGCGTCCTGCCTCGGGATCATCGTTGATCGCGTGCATCACCTGGTCCCGCGCTCGTAGCTCCGCGCCCTCCGGCGAAAGCCCGGGATCCTCGGCGCGCAGCCGCTCGTACACGGCGGCGATCTGCTCGCGGTGCGCGTCGATGTCGGGAGTCGGCTCGGGTGCCAGCGATTTGCTCGGCGGCTTGATCGGCGTGCCATTGACCTCGACGGCCGGCGGCGAAGCGGTCGGCGGCGACTTGCCACCAGCGCCACCCGCCTGGGCGACGAGGTCCGGCGGTAGACCCTGACCGGCGGGAATGCCGTTCGCGCGCTGCTGGTCCATCAAGCGCCGGGTCTCATCGACGCTCTTCGGCGCGAGCTGCGTGTCCGCGTTCAGCGGCTGGACGGTCGGTGCGAGCGTGAAGCCGTCGCCGCTCGGCGCGCCCTGAATGCCCCACTCCTTCGCGAGCGCGTCGGCGGCATTCGAGTAGCCCGGCATCTGGCCGTCATCGATCTGCTTCTGGACGCGCGCGACCATGTCTGAATACGTTCCGACGAACGGCTCGTACTGGTTCTTCTCGCCGTCCTTGATGTCTCCCCCGGCGTACTGACCGATCGTCGGATCGATGATGGTGTTACCGACGACGATGAACTTGTGGCCTTCGCGGCCTTCGCCCTTCGCATGCATGACCGGGGCGTAGATGCCCTTCTCTGCGAGTGCGTTCTGCCAGGTCGTGCTGAGCCGCTCGCACTGGTTCTTGAACGGAATCGCCGCGGGATCGCGGTCCGGATCCAGAGCCTCGCGCAGCGTGAGCTCGATCGAGTTCAGGTTGTCGGCATCACCGAGCACCTTTGTCATGTCGTAGAGCGAGCGCGCCGCGGCCTGGACATCCGCCTCGGAGCGAACGTCGAGCTGGCGGGGCAGCGTCACGGCCGTCAGATCGCCCATGCCGTCGAGTGCGCCCGGCTGCAACGTCACGCCGAGCTTGGCCGCGGCATCGATCGCGAACTGCTTGCGGGCGTCTGGATCCGTCATCGCGTCGGGGTAGCGCACGACCACCTGATCCCTCACGAGATCAGCAGTGACGTCACCGTCGGGCGTCGACGCTGCGACGCGCCGCTTGCCCTTGGTGTTCAGGGTCTCGTCGCCAAACCGGTTCGCCGCGGGGACCTCTGCCTGGGCCTCCGCCTCGGCGGCAGCCTCGGTGGTCTCGGTGCTGTCGTCGACATCGGTGGCGAGCTCGACGGCGGGCTCGCCCGTGTCCTCCGAGTCGGCCGCGATCCGGACCTTTGGACCCTCGGGCTCGACGGTGTCCTCGTCGGAGGCAACCCGGACCTTCTCGCTGCTCTCCTTCGCCTTCGCCACCGACGCGTCGTGCGACTTCCCGCCCTTCGCGCTGCCCTTCGCCCCTTCCTTGAGCATCTCCTTGAGCAGCCCGGTCGCCTGATCGAGCGTCGAGGCGTTCGGGTCGTAGGTGAGTGCGGCGTCCGTGGTTGCCTCCGCGAGGCCGCCGACGGCGCCGTTCAGCTGCGACGCGCGCTTCGAATCGAACACGACGTCGCCGTCGATACCCTTCTTGCCGAACAGATTCCCGGTGACTCCGTTGGTCGCCGACGCGCCGAGCGCCGACAGACCGCCCTGGCCCGCGCCGGTGCCGACCGCGGTGGCGAGCTTGCCCGCATCGCGCAAGAGGTCCGTGTCCATCGCCGAGGTGCCGGCGCCCTCGAGCGCGCCCTCGACGACCTCCTTCACGACGGGGTTCTTGAACGCAACCTTCGCCGCCTTGGTGTCCATCGCCTTGCCAACGAGCGCCTCGACGGCGAGCGTGCCGACGTCCTCGACGATCTCGTCCTTGCTGTAGCGCGCGCCGTTCATGTTCGCCTTCACGGCCATCTTCGTGAGGCCACCGGCGATCGTGCCGGCCTGATCCGAGCCGGTGCCGATCGTGACGCCGACCTCGACGATCGTGCCCACGACCTCGGCGCTCGCGTTGACGACCTTGTTCTTGTTGTCGGTGAACGCGGTCTGATCGCCCGACATGAACTTCACGTTGTTGATCAGCTCGGCCTCCTCGTCCGAGCTGAGCTTTCCGCCCTCGGCGATCTTCTTCTCCATCGCTTTCACGCTCGCGAGGCGCTTCTCCAGGATCTTTCCCTGATCGGAGTACGCGTCGGTGAGCGCGTTGCCGACGTCGTTGCCCAGGTCACCCTCGTCGGTGACGCCACCCTTCGCGGCCATGTGCAGATCCTTGACGCGAGCTATCAGCTTGTCGGGGCTCTCGGCGGCCATCGCCTCGAGCTCCTTCTGCGGCATCGCACCGTAGTTGCCCTGGATCAGGATCTCGAAGTCGCGCTTCTCGCCGGCCGAGCCCGCGCGCGCGCGGAGGAACTCGTCGAGATCGCCGTGACCGGCTTCCGCAAACTTCGTGCGGAACTCGTCCATCTGCGCCGGCGTCTTGTTCTTGCAGAGCTCCATCATCTTCCCGCCGTCCTTGCCGAGACCGAACGTGGTCTCGCCGGCGGCCACCATCGCGCTGACGTCGTTGACCTTGCCTTCCTTCGCGCGATCCTTCGCGACGTCGTCCTGCGCGTCGGAGAGCTCGCTCTTGCGCCACTCGTCGACGCCCCCGCGCCCGGTCGCCTTCAGCTCGGCATCCATGCGCGCCTCGATCCGCTTGCGCTTCTCCGGGTCCTCCATGCCCTCGAAGCCCTTGGACATGCCGTCCTCGTCGTCGTCGACCCACGCCTCGCTCGCCGCGATCATGCGCAGCGCCATGCCGCCTTCCATGTCGCCCTGGGCGTAGAGGTCGAGCGCCTTCTTCGTGCTCTCCGACGTCTCCTCGGCGTGGATCTCGAACACGCCCTTGCCGGTGTTCTCCTTGAGCTTCTTGTCGAGCAGCTCGCGCATCTTCGGCGTCGTGAGCTTCTCCTCGGCATCGAGGATCGCCTGGTCGTTGGTGCCGAGGTTCGAGAACTTCGCCAGTAGATCGTGCTCGCGCCGATCCTGCTTCCGCTTGTTTCGCTCCTCGGCGGAGATGCCCTGCGCGTCACCCACCTCGTCGGCGAGCGCCTGCTGCAGATACTCGATCTTGCCGCCGTACGACGCGGCCTCGATCTCGACCGCCGCCACCGACGCCATGCGCTCGTCGGGATCGACGATCGCCTGCGCCTCCATCATGTCGCGGTCGGTGCCCGAGTTCTCGGACTTGTTCAGCTGCTCGTAGTTGATCCCCTGGTGCTCGCACTCCTGCTTGAACCGCTCGCGGTCCGCCGGATCCGTCAGCACCTCCATCGCCTGCTTCCACGCGACGGTGTTCGTCCCCACGCCATCGGCGGACTGCTCGACGAGCGCGAGCGCCGACTTCACCTTGTCGCCGGTGAGCGCGGCCTTCGCGGCCTTGCGATCCTTTCCGGACAGCTTGCTGTCGACGACCTTGTCGAGATCCCCGTAGTCACCCGCGGCGAACTGCTCCTTCAGGATCGCCGCTTCCTCGGGCTTGAGACCCCGCAACAGGTCCGAGGTCTCGAAGTCGTTGCCCACGCCCGACGACGAGAGCGACGCGTGCAGCTTCGATGCCTTCTCGCGCATCTTCGCCACGGTCTCCTCGTACGCCTTCGGATCCTTCTTCTTGAACGCGTCTTGTGCAGCCTTGAGCGAGGCGTCGAGCTTCTCCTTGTTCTCGGTTTGCGCGGTCCGGACGTCGCTCTTCACCGACGCGAGCTGGTCCGCGTCGACGGCGTCCTCGAGCAGCTCGGTCGCCTTCGCGCCGGTCTGCGTCTCGATGTCCTCGGTGAGCTTCCCGAGCTCGCCATCCTCCTTCGCGTCGTTGACGACCATCATCGCGCGGTCGCCATCGCCCTGCTCGACGGCCGCAACGTTCGCCGTGGCCATGTCATCGCGGATGTACGCGTCGCCCTCCTTGAGCTCGGCCTCGTCCATGATCTTCGCGAGCTCGCCCTTCAGGCTCTTGCCGGTCTTCGCCTCGTAGGCGTCGGCGATCCGCTTCGCACCCTCGGGGTTGCCCATCTGCGCGCGCAGCAGGTCGTTGATGCCGGCCTCGTCGCTGTTGAGGAGCGCGCCGGTCTCCTGCTCGATGTACTTCACCGCGAGGTCGGCGCTCATGTCCTTCGCCTCCTCGTCGCCGTTCAGGACCGCGGTGATGAACTCGCGCTCGCCCTTCTCGTCGCCGTCCTTGAACTCCTCCTTGAGATCCGTGCGCAGGCTGCGCCGCTTATCGCCCTCGCCCGAGCTGTTGTAGATCTCCTCGAGCTCCTCGGCCTCGGTCGGCGAGAGCCCGCTGAGCGTCTTCATCACCGCGATCTCGTCGGTGCCGCCGCCCTTCATCGCCTTCTCCAGCGTCTCGGCTGCCGCCTCCAACCGCTTCTTGCGTAGCTCGAGCTGCTCCTCCGCGACCTCGCGCGCCTCGGGCGAGAGCTTCTCGAGCGCGTCCTCGCGCTGGCCCTCGGTGAGCTTGTCGAGCGCGGCCGAGACGGCCTTCGGGTTGTCGGCCTTTGCCGCGGCTTCGGTCGCCGCGGCGCCCTCGGTCACCTTCTTCTCGCGGCGCTCCGCGGAGGCCTTGTCGTCTGCCTCCTCCTGTTGCGCGCGCTTCAACGCCTCGGCGGCCTTCACGCCCTCGGCGGTCGGCTTGCCTTCCTCGTCGACCATCTTCGCGACGAGCGCGTCGCGCATCCCGGCGGGCATCGACTTGAGCTCGAACTTCAGCTCGTCCTTCGGATCGCGGGATCCAAAATCGATCCCGTCGCCGAATCCTCCGCCGAAACCATCGAGGCCGTCCTCGTCCTTGATCTTGCTCGCGAGCTCCTCGACCTTGAGCGCGTTGAATTTCTCC
The DNA here is from genome assembly GCA_013813765.1 of Deltaproteobacteria bacterium. Lineage (GTDB taxonomy): Bacteria > Myxococcota_A > Polyangia > Haliangiales > Haliangiaceae > JABFXX01. Next base: position 14,925 of record JACCRC010000508.1, read on the forward strand.
TCGGCGCGAGCCGCCTCTTGCTTCTCCGGCGGCAGCTTCGCGAGCTCCGCCTCGTACGCTTCGGCCGGACCGGCGGGCTTCGCTTCCGCACCGACGACGGAGTCTTCGAAGGACGTCGACTCCATCTTCTCGCGCAGCTCCGCGCGCGCGCCCTCGTCCATGCCCGCGAGCGCGTCGGCCATGGCGAGCTCGTTGTCGTTCATCAGGTCCGCGGACGTGTACGTCTCGGTCTTGGTCTTCGCGGTCCCGAAGCCCTCGCGCAGATCCGCGAGCATCGAGTCGTCGAGGTTCTCGACCGCGCTGGCCATCGCGACCTCGTCGGGCACGCCGGTCATCACCGACTCCTCGAAGCTCTCGCGCATCGCCGCGCGGGCCGAGTCGTCGAGTGCGCTCATGCCCGTGGCCATCGCCACCTCGTCAGGCACACCGGTCATCACGGCGTCGGTCAGCGCATCCGTCGCCATGTACGTGCCGGCCGAGACGCCCTTCACGATTCCGCCCTGCTGATGAGCCGCGACCTCGTCGGGGACGCCGCTCGTCGGCATCGATTCGAAGCCATCGCGCAGCGCATCCTGCTTCGACGCGTCGAGCGCATCCACGGCGGCGCTCATCTTCAGCTCGTCGCTGGGTACCGCGTGTTGCGCCACGTCGATCGCCATCGCCGCAGCGTCTGCGGCCAGCTCGGCCGCGAGCCCGGTCATCGGCGTTGACTCGTACGTCGCTTTCGCATCGGCGCTGGCCGACACATCGAGCGTGCCGAGCTTCGCCAGCAGCTGCTGCTCGGTACCCGCGATCTCGGACGTCGCTGCCGTGGCGCTGGCCTGCAGTGACTGCACGGCGCTCGAGATCGCCGCGGCCGCTTCGCCTGCCTTCGCCTCGATGGCGGTGCGCAGGAGCTGCGTCTCGGACTCGATGGCAGCGATCGTGCCCTCGGTGGTCGCCGCGAGCGTGGCCTTCTGCGCCTCGGCGTCGGCGGTCAGCTCGCCGAGCTTCGCTCCCAGCCCGTCGGCGACCTCGGCGAGCTTGCCCTGCACCCGATCGAGGAGCGAGCCCTGCGTCGCTTCCTGCTTGCCATCGATCGCGGCGGCCTCCTCGGTGGACTCCGTCATCAGTCGCTGCGCCTCGGCCTCGGCCTTCGCGAGCAGCTCCTCCGCGACGCGCGCGGCCTCGGCGAGCGCCTGCTCCGCCGCTTGCTCGGCCTGCTGCATCGCCTGCGCCGCCTGCTGCTCGCCCTGGGCGACGGCCTGCTGATACTCGGCCTCGCCGCCACCACCACCCATCGTCGCGTTGCCCTCCTCGGTGTTCTCGGCCTGCGCGGCGGCGGCGGCCTGCGCGGCGTCACGTGCGGCAGCTCCACGCCGCTCTCCTTCAGCGCGCGCCGCTTCAGCCTCGCTCTGTCCCTTCGCGCGGTGTCCCTGCGCGTCGGCCTCGCCCTTGGCGCGCGCGGCCTGCGCTGCGGTCTGCGCTTCGTCGCGCACACGCTGTGCCGCGTCCTGGGCGGCCTGCTGCTTCGCCTGCTTCTCGGCGGCGCTCTTCGCGGCCCCGGCCTCCTCGGCCTTGGCCATCTGCGCTGGCGCACCGCTCGTCGACGCCACGGTCGCTTCCTTCGCCGCGGTCTCCGCCGCCTCGTGCTCGCTATCGATCTTCTCGGCAGCGGCGTGCACGCCGCGCTGGATCCCGCCCATCTCCGCGGCGCTCTGCTGCTCGAGTGCAGCGACCTCGTCGGGAGCTTCGGTCGTCTGCTCGGCTTGCTCTGCGAGCTTCGCGGTTCCCTGCTCCGCCTCGGCGGCGACCTTCGCGCGCTGTGCGCCGGCGGCCGCGCGCACCGCTTGCTGGCGCTCCTCGGGCGCCTGACCGGTCTCCTCGGCCGCCGCCTCGATCGCCGGGAGATCGCCGCCCATCACGACGTCCTCGCAGATCGCGGGCGCGACCTCCTCGATCGGCGGCGCAGCAGCACGGCCGGTCGCGACGCCCGCGACCGCGCCACCCATCCGCGCGCCGACCTCCTCGACCTCGGGAAGCTCCACGTCCTGGGGAAGCTCGACCGCCTGGTCCTCGCCTTCGAGCACGACGGGCTCGCCGGCATCCACACCGCGCTTCAGCGCACTCGCGCCGCGGCGGATCGCGCCCTCGCCCTTCTCGCCAAACGCGGGCGCGGCGAGATCGACGACATCATCGATCATGCCTTCCGCGCCGGTCGCACCGACCGCGGTCGCGATCGACGAGATCAGAGACTGCAGCGGTCCGAAGCTGCTCGCGAGGCTCTCCATGGTGGGAGCCTCGTCCCCGACGAGCGAACCCAGCGCGTTCGCTGCTTGCGGCAGGATCGATCCGGAGAAGAAGTACGCACCCTCTCCAGGATCCATCAGCCCGCCCGGCTGCTTCACCTCTCCCGGCGCGAGCTCGGTCGGTGCAGCGGGCGCTCCCGCGGTGACGCCGCGCCGGATGCCGTGGACGAGTCGCTTCTTCGCCGGGTCCTCGAAGTCTTCCATGGGTCTCCTGCAGACCCACGTGCCCACGGATGTGACCGAGGAAGTGCAGCGAGCAATTCCGCGACGTTGCGATTCGAATGTCACATCGGAGATCGACCGGGTCGATTCCACATGACGACACCGATCGAACGCTGGCTGGATGTCGAGCTCGACCGTCTGTGGCTGATCGGGGAGCGCCGGCTGCGCCGGATGCAGTGCTCCGGCGTCGACTTCTCGGCGAGCCCCGCGTTTCGCGCGATCGAGGCACTGTTGGCCGCGCGTCGCGACCGCCCGATCGAGAGCCCAAGCGCTCGGCTGATCGAGATCGAGCGCGCACTCGCGGCGTGCACCGACCCACTCTGGACCGCGCGTGCCGCCGCGCCGATCGGTGCGCTGGTGACGCGGCTCGCGCTGTCGTCGCTCGAGCTGGATACGCTGGTCGCGACGTTCGCACCGCTCGTCGATCCTCCGCTCGCGGATCTGTTCGCACTCGTGCACTCGCGGCGCGGCGTGGATCTCGGTCTACTCGGCGAGCTCTTCGAGCTCGATCGGCGCCGCCGGCTCGCGCTGCTCGCAACGGTGGATGCGGACCGGCCGCTCGTCCGCTGGTCGATGCTCTCGCTCGACGGCTCCGGTTCCAGCGCGACACCGGTGACGCACCGCCAGCTGCAGGTCTCGCCCGACGTGATCTCCACGCTCAGCAGCGGCCGCGAGCTGCCCTCCGGTCTCCTGCCGTACGCCACGCTGCGCACCGCGCGCCCCGAGCTCGACGACCTGATCCTCGCCGCGCCACTCCGCCGCGAGCTCGAGGCGATCGCGAGCGGCTTCGCGGTCACCAAGGACACGTCGAAGCTCCCGTGGGTCGTGCTGTGGGGACCGTCCGGCGCGGGCCGCCGCGAGATCGCGACGCGGATCGCCGCCGCTTCGGGCCGCGACGCGCTCGTGTTCGATCCGAGCAACGGCAACGAGGCCGAGGTGCTCGCGCGCCTCCATCTCGCGCAGCGCGAGGCGCTGATCCGCGGCGCGGCGCTTGTCGTTGGTCCGATCCCCGAGAACCTCGCGCAGCCGATCACCGAGGCGCTGCGCCGGTATCCCGAGCTCGCGTTCCTCGTCATGACCGGCACGCACGCGCCGAAGATCGCGACCGACCGCGCGCTCCACGAGATCGCGCTCGGACCGTTGTGTCATGCGGATGCGACCCAGCTGTGGGCACGCGCGATGGAGAGCATCTCCGCGGGCGAGCTCGATCTCGGCTCGCTGATCGACGGGTATCGCCTGACCCCCGGCGACATCCTGCAGGCCGTGAAGACCGCCGATGCGAGCGCACGCGCGCAGGCTCGTGCGGTGCGCGTCGCCGATCTGCGCCTCGGCGTGGAGCTCCGGCTGCGCACGCAGCTCGGCGATCTCGTCGAGCGGGTCGAGGGTACGCACTCGTGGAGCGACCTCGTGCTCCCCGACGCGGATCTCGATCGCCTGTTCGAGTTCCTCGGCCGCAAGCGTCACGCCTCGGTCGTCTACGAGAAGTGGGGTCTCGCGAATCGCATCCGCTACGGCAAGGGAATGATCGCGCTGTTCTCCGGCCCGCCGGGCACCGGCAAGACGATGGTCGCTGGCGTGATCGCGAGCGAGCTGTCGATGGATCTGTATCGCGTCGATCTCTCGCAGGTCGTGTCGAAGTGGGCGGGTGAGACCGAGAAGCAGCTAGCGCAGATCTTCGACATCGCCGAACGCACGCAGGCCGTGCTGCTGTTTGACGAGGCGGACTCGCTGTTCGCGAAGCGCGGCTCGACCGAGGGCGGCAACGATCGATTCGCGAACTTGACCGTCAACTACCTGCTGCAGCGCCTCGAGCGCTATCCGGGCGTCGCGGTGCTGACGACGAACAAGGAAGAGTCGCTCGACGAGGCCCTCCAGCGCCGGCTGAGCCTTCACCTCCGCTTGCAGCTTCCCGAGGTCGCGGAGCGCCGACGCCTGTGGCGCTCCTTCCTGCCCGATCAACTGCCCGGTGCGTCGACGATCGATGTCGACTGGCTCGCGAACCGGTTTCCACTCGCCGGCGGCTCGATCAAGAACGCGGCGGTGCGCGCGGCGTTCCTGGCCGCCGGCGATGGCCAGCCGCTCGATCTCGCGGTGGTTGTCGCGTCGGTCGAGCGCGAGCTCGATGACATGGGCCGCGTGGTCTGGCAGCTGCCGTTCACGCCCGCCGACGAGGCGATCGAGCTCGACGACGTGATCCTGGATTGATCCCTCCCCCTTCCAACTCCTGCGAGGCACACACCATGCTCACCACCACCCCGCGGTCCACTCGCGATCTTCTGCCGATGCTGTCGGCTCCCGGCGGCGCGAGCATCGCGCGCTCTCTCGATGGTCGCTGGCTCGCCGTCGCCACCGATGGCCAGATCTGGCTCGAAAACTCCGGCTCCGACGCGCAGACGCCCGCTCGGATCGCGGCGGGCGATGACCTCGCTGTCACCGCGGCGCGGATCTGGGTGATCCGTGCCGGCGTTCTCGAGTCGATGGAGATTTCCAGCGGCGAGCTCACCGTGCACGACCTCGCACTCGGCGGCGTCGTACGACTCGCCGCGGTCGCACAGGCCGTGGTGATCATCGGTGACCGCGGCACGTGGATCGTGCGGGACAGCGGCGCGATGCACGAGCTTGCCGCGCATCGCACGTTCGTACGCGCGGTCTCCGACACGCGGATCCTGATCGTCGACAACGGGACCCGGGCGATCGTCGACATCGCCGGTATTCCGAACGGAGTCCGGCTCGACATGACCACGCGCATCCTCGATGCGACGCCGCTGTTCGATCGCACCACCTGTCTGTTGCTGCTCGACCGCGAGGATCATCAGGAGCTCGCGGTGATGCGGTGCTCGGGGAGCGTGCTCTCGCGAACGCGCGTGCGGCACGTGCATCGCATCGCCGGTGCGACGAAGGCGCTCCGCGTGGCGCTTTCGATCGATGACGGCCGTGTCATCGTGTACGACCTGCGGGAGCGGCGGGTCGTCTCCGCGGATCGGCCCACGCACAGCGCGTGCGAGCTCGCCTTCGATGCCGAGGGGCAGGTGGTCACCAGCGTGTCCCGGCACGGGCGTAACGCTCAGCTCTACGTGCGCCGGTTTGACTAGGCCACCCAACGAAGGGACGATGTCGTCGATGTCACGCGACTCCGTCCCCGCGACCGACACGGGCGACAGCGACGGCGGCGACGACGGCGGAACCGACTCCGACGGCGAGGACCTGCGCGAGCTCCTCGGTATGAAACCGCGCCGGGCGCCGGCGATGCTGACCGTCGGGCAGGTGATCGACGAGGCGTACCGGATCGAGGAGGAGCTCGGCGCCGGTGGCATGGGTCGCGTGTACCGCGCAAAGGATCTCGAGCTCGGCCGTGACATCGCGCTCAAGCTCCACGCCACCGCGCTCGCGCCCGACGACGACAGCCTCAAGCGCGAGGCGATGGCGCTCGCGAAGCTGACGCATCCGAACGTCGTCACCGTGTACGGCGTCGGCACCTGGCAGGGGCATCCGTGGGTCGCGATGGAGTACGTGCCCGGCGGCAACGCGCGCTCGTGGCTGCGCGAGGCCAAGCGAACGCCTCGCGAGATCCTCGCGTTGTACATCGCGGCTGGTCGCGGCCTCGCCGCCGCGCACGCGGCCGGACTCGTGCACCGTGACTTCAAGCCCGACAACGTGCTTGTCGGCCGCGATGGTCGCGCGCGCGTCGCGGACTTCGGGCTCGCGCGCGAGGTCGTGCTCGAGGAATCCTCGCCCGGCTCGGATGGAACGTACGCGAGCCGCACCGTGGCCTCGCGCGGCACGCCGGGATACATGGCACCCGAGCAACGGGGCGGCGGTGTGATCGGTGCGGCGGCCGATCAGTTCGCGTACGCGGTCGCTGTGTGGGAAGTGCTCTCCGGCGCGCGCCCGCACGCGCCGCCCACCGACAAGCCCGATCCCGGTGCGATGATCGCACCTGCGTCCGGGGCGATGCCGCGTCACGTGGAGGCCGCGCTTCGACGAGCTATGGCCGTCGTGCCTGCCGATCGCTGGCCTTCGCTGAATGCGTTACTCGCCGAGCTCGAGCGAGATCCCGCGCGCAGCAGGCGGCGCCTGATCTCCTTCGTCGCGGCAGGGCTCGCCGTCGCCGCCGGCGGATGGATGCTCTCTCGCCTCTCGCAAGACGACGCCGTCGCGATCTCGTGCGAGCCCACCAACAACGAGCTCGCGAGCATCTGGTCTCCGGCGCGTCGCGACGCGCTTCGCCCCGCGCTCGGCCCATCTGCGGACCGGGTGCTCGGAATCCTCGACGGGTGGACCGAACGCTGGCGCGCGCAACGGCGCAGCTCGTGCGAGGCCACACACGTCCAGCACGTGCAGTCGCCCGCGATGCTCGATCTCCGCACCGCGTGCCTCGATCGGGCGCATCTCGGACTTGCGGCCACGATCGACCTGCTCGCAACGAAGTCCGGCGCGAAGAAGGCGCTCGACGCCGCGACCGCACTGCCCCGGCTCGAGGAATGCGCCGACACCACGATTCTTGCCGCCAGTGGCGCGCGGCCCACGACGCCCGGTGGGATCGCATCGGAAGCCAGCGCGGACGCCCTGACAGCACGTGCAAGAGCGCTCCGCGAGGCGGGCCAGACGAAGGCCGCACTCGCCGCGGCAACCGAGGCCGTGGCGTTCGCCGACCGCATTTCCTCCCCAGCAGCCCAGGCGCGCTCGCGAGTCGAGCTCGCGTCGTCGATGTTCGCGACCGGGAAGCTGGAAGGCGTGCTGGAGACATTCCAGGCCGCCGCACGGCTCGCGGCCGAGGCCAAGGACGATGCGCTGACGGCAAGGATCTGGATCAACGTCCTGGACGCCATCGGCCTCCGGCTCGACAAGCCCGGCGAAGCAGAGCGACTCCTCGTCGTGGCCGAGGCTGCCGTTGCCCGCGTCGGGCCCCATCCTGTGCTCGCGGGCTACCTGGACGGCATCCGCGGGGACCTCGCCATGCAGAGCGAGAAGTTCGCCGAGGCAGTGCCGCTGTTGGAGAACCGGATCCGCGTTTACGAGGAGCAGTACGGCAAGCACGACCCCGGCGTCGGGCGGTGGCTCAACCGTCTCGCCACGGCGCTCATGCACTTGAACCGCGGGCCCGAGGCGCGCGAGCACCTCGATCGGGCGATCGCGATCCTCGAGGGTCACTACGGTCCTGCGCACCCGAACATCGGCGTGTTGCTCACGACGAAGGGCAACGTCGAACATCGCACCGGCTCATTCGGAGCTGCGCTCGTCACGTACGAGCGTGCGATTCGGGTCAAGGAAGCCGCGCTCGGGCCCACGCATCCGAGCTTGGTCCCGACGCTGATGAACCTCGCGATCACTCACTCCGACTTGGGCAGCATCGAACTCGCACTGGCCACCGCACGCCGCGGTGTCGTGATCGCCGAGGCATCGTTTCCGCCCGCTCATCCCAAGCTCGGTCACGCGCTCGCGACGCTCGGCAGCATGCAGGTCGCCGCAGGCGCATGGGAGGACGCCTCCGTCTCGCTCGTTCGGGCGCTGAAGATCCTCGAGCCGATGGGCGACCACGCCCCCCTCGACGAGGCGCTGCGCAGCTACTCCGCGATCCGGCTCCAGTCCAACGATCTCGCCGGTGCGCGACATGCGGCGGAGCGCGCGGCGGCGATCGCCACGGAAGCCTACGGCAACTCGATCGAGACCGCTCGCGCACTCGCACGCCTCGGCCGCGTGCAGGCGGTCTCCAAGCAGCCCGAGGCGCGCGCCACGCTCCAGCGCGCGTACGACATGGTCGTCGCGCTCGGCGGTGAGACGCATCCACACGCGCTCGCGCTGGAGAAGGATCTCGCCGCGCTCCGCTAACCGTGCTTCGCGAGCCGATACAGCACGTGCCGCCGTAGCAGCTCGCCGCCGATCGCGCGCTGCCCCTCGACGAACAGCGGATGGTCGAAGTCGCCCGCCGGATCGCGGCGCATGCCGAGCCGCTCGGCCACCGCCGCGGAGCGCCGGTTCGCCGGCAGAAGGAACGCGACGATCTCGTCGAGGCCGAGCTCCTCGAAGCCAAACTTCACCGCGGCGCGCGCCGCCTCGGTCGCATAACCATGCCCCCACTGCGCTCGCGCGAACCGCCAGCCCGTCTCGAACGCCGGGACGAACGGCGCCTTGAACGTAACCTCCTTGATCCCGCAGAAGCCCGCGAACGCACCGCTGGCCTTGACCTCGACCGCCCAGAAGCCGTGGCCGTGCTCGTCGATCCAGCTGCGGAGGCGCCCGAGGATCGATCGAGCCTCGTCGGGAGTCAGGAGTGCGGGGAAGTGCGCCATCACCTCCGGGTCGCACATCATCTCGAGCAGCGGAGCGAGATCGTCGTCGCGCCACTGCCGTAACCGAAGCCGCTGGGTCTCAAGCTCGTGTGTTCCCTGGGCGGTTCGCATCCCCCGGCATCATCGCCCAACGCTGCCGGCATCGGTACCCCACCCCTGACGCGGAAGCTGCAATCGCGCTGCTGAGGTCGTGTCATCATCTGCATGGGCCGGGCGGCGGTGCTGGTGACACTCCTCGTGGGTGCGTGCGCGTCGCGCGCGGCGGAGAAGCTGGAGCAGCCGCGGGAGATCGTTCGCGAGCCAGAAGAGGACACGAGCGAACCCACGCCGGTGCCGCAAGCGCGCGCGGCGGTCGCCAGGAAGGAGAGCCGGATCGACGTCATCAGCTCCCCGCCTCCCCCACCCGACCCGAAGATCGCGGAGGCGATGGCCGCGCTCGACGTGCACGACTACGAGCGCTGGCCGCTCTCGGCGAATCAGCATCCGGCGCTCGAACCGGCATATCCGATCGCGAAGGTGTACGCGCAGCCTGGCGTGTCGTGGCTCGATCTCTGTAGCCGCGGCGCGCAGAACCGACGCGGCGGCGGCGGGAGTTTCGAACAGCTCGAGTACCTGCGAGCGTGGTGCGACGTCGCGAAGCGTGAGGCACGCTCCGCGGTGATTCGACTCGCGCCGCTGGTGCGCTCCACGGTGCTCGGGATGCCCGCGGCGGTACGCCTCGACATCGCAAACATCGTCGTCGATGCCGGCGACTCCGACGATGCAGCGCAGATCCTCTCGGCGGCGCTCGTGGATGACGTCGCGATCTTCGACATCGTCGCTGCCAGCTTCGCCGAGGTTGGCAGGACGAAGGATGCGATCGTGTTCGCGGATCGCGCCATCGCTGCACACGACACACGCCGACCGGTCGAGCACTGCATGCGAATCACGCGCAGGGTCGTGCTCTCCGAGCCGGGCGAACGCTCGGGTTGGATCCATCGGCTGTCGCCATTCGAGAATCCGTTCTGCCAGAGCAAGCTCAACGAGCTCAACTGCTGGCACGCGCAGCTCTGCGCTCCTTATCTGCTGGACCAAGGTGTGAGCGAGCGGTCGCTGGAGCTCGGCGAGCTGTATCGAGATCGGCCGAAGCCGTCAGCGACACCGAAGGCCTGGATCGAGTACGCGCAGCGCGCGTGGCAATTCCGTGGCGCTCGGGCAACCGAGGAGCTCGCGATCAGCGCGATGGAAACCGCCCTCCGGCGGATGAACTGCGAAGGGCCGGGAGTCCGCGAGATTCGCAAGCTGGCGAGCGACATCATGCTGTCCCGACATGACCGAAGCTTTGACCGCCGCCTCGAGACGATCGACCTCGCGCTCGAATCGATCTGCGCGCCGCCCTAGCCTACTGAGGCTTGCGGATCGCCGCGACGCGGTTCACGTGCCGGCAGCGCGCGGTCTGCTGATAGCCGTAGACGGCCGAGAACGTGTGCGGCACCGCGATCAGCAGCGCGGGGATCGCGAGCATCCGGCTGGAGCTCTGACCGCCGGTGGGCAGGCCGTCGTTGTCCTGGTGACGCGACGCCGCGAGCAACACGCCGGCGCCGGCGTACATCACCGCGGCGAGCACGGTGTCCGCGATCGGCGATGCGAGGCTCTTCGTGCACTCGATCGAGCGCGCCTCCGGCGACACGTACAGCGGCGGCGCGTCGACGAACGCCCACGAGCACGCGGGAAGGAGGGCGAGGATGGCGGCGAGCCGCAAGTCAGAAGATGATGTCACCGCACGCAGACTGGAACAGCGCGAGCGTCTGCTGAAGACTGACCGAGAGGTCACCATCACAGATGGACGACATCCGCGCCTGCGAACCAGCGGCCGCGACGAACGCCTTGAGGCGCGTGGCCTCGTTCGCGTTTCCGAACGTCGACATGCAGTTGCCGGGACCCATGCCCGCGATCGCGGCCGCGGCCCAGCGTGAGCGGTGACCGGTGTACTGGTCGAGGAAGCTGACGTAGTTGACCGCGGGCTCCATCTGGCTGTCGCACAGCGACTGGCCGAACGAAAGGTTCACTGGTTGCTCGTACGAGCAGTCTTCCTCGTCGGTCAGGAACACCACGCCGAGCAGTGCATCGGAGCGGCGGAAGCCGGCGTTCGTCATGTCGCTCATCCGCTCCTCGAACGCCATGCGCATCGCGCCGAGCGGCATCTCGTCGGCGTTGCCGCTGGTGCCGACGTTCGCCGCGCACGAGAACGTCTGCGACGGGTTCGGATCGGTCTTCTCGATCCACCGCTTCGTCATGTTGCACGAGGCGGGCTTGATCATCGCGCCGTCCTCGCCCGCGCCGGTGCTCTGCGCGACGTTGCCGCCGATCGGGAACGCCATCGTGTACTTGTAATCGACCGCGGTCGTCGTCACCGCGACGCGGTAGTCGAGGCCCGACGCATTCAGCACGTTGATGAACTGCGGGAAGTTCGCGATCAGGTTCATTTGCTCCTGACCCATGGAGCCGGAGTTGTCGATCACGAACAGGAGATCGAGCTTCTGACAGCCGGAGCCGCTATCGCCCGGTGGCCAGACTTGATCACCGGCGTCGGGACCATCGTCCCCGCCGGTGTCGTCTCCGCCTCCGTTACCGCGGCCCGCTGGCGGACCACACGCGACCATGGCCAGC
>JACCRC010000537.1 GCA_013813765.1 Deltaproteobacteria bacterium
GGCGAGAACCTCGCGACCGCGCCCCGCTCCGCGCGCGGCGGGGTCGGCTTCGCGGATCAGCCGCCCGCGCTCTACGAGTTCTTCACCGTCGCCGAGCACGTCGCGTTCGTCGCGGAGGCCCGCGGCAGCAACCGCGCAGCCGCCGAAACCGTGCTCGCCTCGCTCGGCCTGGAGAAGATCCTGAACCGTCCGTGTCGCGAGCTCTCCTTCGGAATGCGCCAGCGCGTCGGCCTCGCAGCGGCGCTGGTCGGTCCCGTGAAGCTCGTGCTGCTCGACGAGACGCTGAACGGCCTCGATCCACACGCCTCGCGCTCCGCCCGCACCGCCCTGAAGTCCGCGGCCGACAACGGCGCCGCGATCCTGATGTCCACGCACCTGCTCGGCGTCGCGGAGCGCATGTGCGATCGAATCCTGCTGATGGACAAGGGCAAGCTCGTCGCCGACAAGCGCGGCGCCGAGCTCGCCGAGCTCCTCGCAAAGGGCCCGTCCGCCGTCGAGGACTTCTACGTCTCGCTGATCGCGGACGAAGGCCCAACGTGACGCACGCGCCAGATTCGAACTGCGCTCTTCGCGTCCGCGTCCCGGACAGCAAATGGGGTCCGACCCCTTTTCTGCACGACTCGCGCACAAATGGGGTCCGACCCCGTTTCTGCACGACTCGCGCACAAATGGGGTCCGACCCCGTTTCTGCGCAACTCGCGCAACAAATGGGGTCGGACCCCCCTTTTTGCACAACGCCTCCGGTGGGCGGACGGTGACGAGCGCGGAGCTCATTCGGTGGTCGACACTGCACGAGCGGCGTGCGCGCAAGGGAGGTCTCGCCGGCCACTCCTTCGTGATCGCGCTCCTCGCGGGGCTCGCGCTCGCGGCGTGGGTTTGGTCGCGCACGCAGATCTCTGTCGACGCCTACACGCCCGAGGAGATCGCGGTGGCGAATGCGATCGCGTTCACGCGCGGCAGTCACGTCTGGCTCGCGGGTGCGCTCGTGGCGTTTGCGGTCGCGTTCATGCGCGTGCCCTTTCACCTCTACTGGCGCGCGGATGCTGCACTACTCGCCCAGCTCCCGATCGGTGGCGGGCCGCTGCTCGACGCGGCGCTGTGGCGCTGCTTGCGGGCGGCCGCGGCGACCACGCTCGCGGTCGCGATCGGTGCCGCGCCGCTCGCGCAGCTCTCCGTGGAGCTCACGCTCCGCCACGTCGCGTTCGCCGCCACGCTCGGTCTCGCGGCTGCGCTGTTCCTGCCGGCGGTCGCGATCTGGGCGGCGTCGCTCGTCGCGATCAGCCAGAGCGAGCGCGTGCAGCACCTGCGCGTCGCAGCGGGCATCGACAAGGAGCTCCGGGCCCCGACCGCGGCGCAGGCTCCCGCACCGTCGACCGCGGCGCTCGGCGCGTTCCCCGGTTTCGCATCGACGCTGGTGATCGTCGGCGTGCTGATGGTCAGCGCGTGGCTCACCGGCGGCGAGCCGCGCGTATCCGCTCCAATCGTGCTCGCGATCATCGCCGGCGTCAGCGTGCTCTCGATCCTCGGCACGCGCGCGAGTGCACCGAAGTCGATGGGCACGATCCTCCGTGATGTCTCCGCGCTCGACCGGCAACGGCTCGCGATGCTCGAGATCGGACCGCCGACCGCCATCGAGCGTGCAATCGCGAAGCTGATCGGCGACGCCGCCCTGCCCTACAGCAAGGACGCACGACTCATGCGCCGCCGCTATCCGATGGCGTTCGCGCTCGGCGGGCTGATCTTCCTCGTGCTCGTCATCATCGGCATCTCGCAGCCAGCGGATCCGATGCCGTCGATGACCGCGACGCTCGTCGGTGCCGCGGCCTACGGCCTCGCGGTCGCCGGCCGCTTGCACCGCCTGCCGATCGAGCACGTGAAGCTCTCGGCCACGTTGCCGATCTCGAGTGCGGCGCGGCGGCGCGCGAAGGTCGTGTGGGTGATCGGGTGGTGGACGATCTTCGTGCTCGTACCCGCGCTGTTCGCGGCGCTGCGCCAGCCCGATCCCATCGAGGGCCTCGCGCTCCTCGGCGGAGGCACCGTGCTCGTGCTCGCTGGGTCTCTGTTCCCGCGCCGATGATGGCGTTCCGAGTCGACACCGTTCGCCGGCGGAGCTTTGGGTCAAAGATCGCTGCAACTGCAGCGAGTTGAGCGGTTCTCGATCTACATGCCCGCACTTCGTTTTGGAGTCTTGGCTGTGCTCGTCGCGACCACCGGTTGCGAGCGCGCCGACCAGGCGGTGACCTCCGAGCCGCTGCCCGAGCCGATCCGCGTCGTCGCGCCCCCGGCGCCGAAGCGAGTCGAGCCGCCGAAGCCGGCGGTGTCGATGCCAGCACCGGAGATCAACCCCCGCGAGCGGGCGGCACCGGTGCCGAGGCGCAAGCGCGCGACCTGGTTCTCGCAGCTCACCGTCGAGGAGCGCAGCGCGGTGCGCGGCATCTGCAAGGCGAAGCAGGAGAACCCGTGTGTGGGGATGCTCCCGATGCCGGTGCGTCGCGACGGTGGTCCACCGGAGCGGCATCCGATCGAGGGTCTCTACGCGAAGCTGCAGAACCAGGAGATCGCGAAGGTCGAGCGGTTCTGTCAGGTGAACTACAAGGCTGGAGTCTGCGATACGCCGCTCGTGATCGCGTTCGACGCACAACCGATCGAGCTCGCACCCGCAACGACCGCGGCGTTCGCGTTCCGGCCGGGCTCGCCGTCGAGCACCGACTGGCCGACGGCCACCACCCCGTGGCTCGCGCTCGACCGCGATGGAAACGGCGCGATCGACAGCGGCGCCGAGCTGTTCGGTGACTCGACCGCGATGCCCGATGGCGCGCGCGCCGCGAACGGCTTCGCTGCACTCGCCGCGCTCGACGCGAATCGCGATGGCGTGATCGATCGCCGCGATCCGATGTTCGCGGCGCTGCTGCTGTGGACCGATCGCGATGGCGATCACGCGAGCAGCCCCGACGAGCTGTCACCGGCGGCGAGCGTGCTGGTGGAGATCCCGCTGAGCTATCGCCGTGACGCGCGGTGCGACGACCGCGGGAACTGCGAGGGCGAGCGCTCGTCGATGACGTGGCGCGACGGCAACGGCGCGATCCGGATCGGCTCGGTCGTCGATCTCTACTTGCGATCGCGGTAAGCGACCGGCGTCATGCCGGTCCACTTGCGAAACGCGCGCGTGAAGTTCGGCAGCTCGGAGTAGCCGAGCTTCGTCGCGATCTCGCCGATCGAGAGGTCGCGGTTGTCGAGCAGGAGCAGCGCCCGGTGGCGACGCTGGTCATCGCGGATCGCGGAGAACGTCGTGTGGTGCTCGGCGAGCTTGCGCTTGAGCGTGCGAGTCGACATTCGCAGCTGCTTCGCGACGTCCGTGATCGGCGGGAAGTCGGTGCGCGCAGCGAACAGGGCGCGGATCCGCGAGGGCAGCCCCGCATCCACGACCTCGGCGAGCTCGCGCTCGAGCTGAGCCGTCGAGATCTTCGTCGCGACCGGATCCGAGCTCGCGAACCGCAGGTCGAGCAGGCTCGCCGAGAACACGAGACGGTGCGCGGCTCGATCGAAGCGCATGCGCCCCGCGAGCGGAAGCTTCGCGACGTACGCCGGCGCGGGGAACGCGCACTCGGCATGGCCATCGAGCGGACTGCCGGTCAGCGCCTGACCGAGCTGCCAGATCCCGACGAGCAAGGCCATCACGATGAACTCGCGGATCTCGCCGAGCGACGTGCGCTCCTCGATGACCAGGCTGCCGCTGTTGCCTTCGACGTGCAGCGCGAGCCCGATCGCCGACGTACGCGTGCTCACGAACCGCACGGCGAGATCGAGGGCCTCGCGGACCGTCCCCGCTGTCATCGCCGCAAAACCGAGGAAGCCGTGCGACGCGAGCCGCATCTGCGTCCCCACATAGAATGCGAGCGCCGGCTCGCCGGTCAGCGCATGCGCGCGCGCGATGATCGCCTCGCACACCTTGAGCGGGATCCGCGTGGTGGGATCGACGAGCGAGGCCTCGGTCACCGGAAGATCGCGCAACAGCGTCGCGGGTGTGACCTTCCAGCGTCCCGCCAGCTCGACGAGATCGCGGATGTAGGTGCCGGGCAGGTCGAACACGTGGCCCCAAATGATAACCACTCGGCCTGCGCGGACCTAGGGCAGATCGACGCCCCGGATCACGATGTGGACATGAAGATTCCGCGCCGCGATGTCGACTTCGGTTTCGATCCGGCAAGCGTTCGTCGTGACTGGTGCTCGAACGACCCGTTTCAGACCACGTTCCTGAACGCACTCTCGCTGCTGTTCCCGGAAGGCGAGAAGTTCTTCGTCGAGAGCGTGAAGCAGCACAAGCAGTTCGTCACGACGCCCGAGCTCGCGGCCGCCGTGAAGGGCTTCATCGGCCAGGAAGCGATGCACGGCAAGGAGCACCGCGCGTTCAACGAGATGATGGTCGCGCATGGCTACGCCGAGGCGCCGAGAGTCGAGAAACGTCTGAAGGGCTTCCTCAAGACGGTGCGCGAGGTGCTCTCGCCGAAGTCACAGCTCGCCGTGACCTGCGCGCTCGAGCACTTCACCGCCATGCTCGCCGAGAGCCTCCTGAAAGATTCGCGCATGCGCGACGAGCTCGATCCCGAGGTGCGCGGTCTCTGGCTGTGGCACGCGCTCGAGGAGGCGGAGCACAAGGCCGTCGCGTTCGATGTTTACAAGGCAGCCGGCGGCGGCTACCTGCGCCGCGCGTCGCTCATGCTGCTCACCACGATCGTGTTCTTCGCAGCGCAGCTCATCGTGCACATGCGCCTGATGTCGACGCGCAAGATCCTGTTCCGCCCGTGGACGTGGCTGGGCGGCATCGGTCGCCTGTGGATCTGGCCGGGCCATCTGACCCGCCTGTTCCCGGCGTGGCTCGCGTACTTCAAGCCCGGGTTCCATCCCGACGAGCGGGACACGAAGGAGCTGCTCGCCCAGTGGGATGCGACTCTCTTCGGCGAGCGCGGTGACCTTCGCGGTCAGCTCAAGCTGATCGCCTGATCACTTGCAGGTGTACTCGAAGCCCGGCTGACCGCTGAACTCCGACCAGAACTTCACCTGCTTCGACTTCGCGTCGAGCGTGAACATGAACTTCGCCGGCACCTTGCCGCCCATCATGGTGTCGACCGCCTCGCCGGCGAACGTCATCGCCTCGGGCGTGACCGCGGTCGTCGCCGCCTTCAATGCGAGCCGGCCACCGAAGTTGTCCCAGCCGTCGAACGTCCAGGCCTTCGCGACCGGATCGATGCCCATGTAGCCCTGACCGATGAAGACCGGCATCTTGCCGGTCTTCGCCTCGAACCTGACGGTCATCCAGAAGTTGTTCAAGTCCTTCTTGATCGACATCTTCGCGGTCGACTTGTCCTTGTTCGGACCAGCGATGCCGGTACACGTCCAGTTCTTGACGTAGCCCTTCGCAGCCTCGAGCTCCTTCGCCGGCGTCGGCATCGGCGGCGGCGCTTTCGGCCGAGGCGGTGCCACCGCGGGCGCACCCGCGGCTGGAGCCTTCTTCGCATCTTCCGCCACCGCGATCAGTGGCAGCCCCACCAGTGCACACGTCATGAGGATTGTCTTCATTGCCGGCCATCCTGGCACCACTCGATGCCGGATAGGTGATCAGGGCGCGAAGATCGACTGCATCAGTCGCCGCGCGCTGCCACTCTCGTTGTGGACCATCAGCGGCGTCTCATCGTTGAGGCAGCCGAGCGTCGCGCCCCCCGAGCTCCACTGATTCGCGACGCGGTAGTCCCTCGTCCAGTTGCCGTTCGAGCGGTAGGCCCACCACAGCTCGGTCGGGCTCACGACGCCGTTGTGCACGAGGTGCGTCTCGCCGTTGCATGTGACCACGGAGACCGGAGCGCTGCTGTTGAACAACGCCTGCGGCGAGTTCCAGGACTGGACCGAGCGAGCGATCGTGCCGCGGCGGCGATACATCCACGGGTTGTACGTTCCACTGTTCGGGTCTTTCGAGATCACTCCGTAGATGAGCTCGACCGCGTCGATGCCGGCGTCGGGCATCGGCGCGAGCAGAGCGTGCTGACAGATGGAGGATCCCGAGTAACCCACCGCGAACTGCTGGTACGCGGTCCAGCTCGTGCCGTTGTACTTGTCGATGTTGATGTAGCTCGACGAGCCGTTGTTCGAGCAGTACGTGAGGTAGAGGTTCGTTCCGATCACCGTCGCGTGCGGATTCTCCGCGGAGTAGTTGCCGATCGCGAGCGAGCGACCTGCGGTCTCGGGGGTGGTCCACAGCGAGCCTCCCGAGCTCGACACCATCCGCAGCGTGCTCGCTCCCTGGGGCCGATAGATCATGTGCAACCGGTCGTTGTAAGCCGTCAGCGCGGGACGCGACGACGACAGAAGATTCGTCGCGAAATAGCTGGTCCACGTCACGCCGTTCCACGACGAGACCACGAGATCGTTCGTCGAGCTGCTGTTCTTGTCGGTGTGCGCCATGTACAGCCGGTTGTTGAACGGAGCGAGCGCCACCTGACGCGTGCTGTACTTGTTCACGATCACGCTATCGTCCGGCCACTGTCCGGCGACGAGCGAGCTCTCGATCTCGCCGAGCTCGGGATCAGCCTCATCGCCGACCTCGAGACAGCCGGGCAGAACCGCGGTGGAAAGGGCCAGGAGGGAGCAGAGGAGACGTGAAGTGCTTCGCATGCGGCGGCTCTTCGCAACCGGCGTGCCGTAGGCAAACCTGCGAGATCACCGGACCGGTGGGTCTCGATGGCGTGGATGCCTAGGCAGCGTGCCTGGTCAGTTCGCGGCCTGGAACACGTGTAGCGAGCGAACGCCGCCGGTGATCGCGCCGGCCTTCGACGGCTTCGCGAGATCGAAGAGACACACGACCTCGGTCTCGTGCCCCGGCGCGACGTTGACGATCAAAGAAGCGACGTTCGCGAGCACGAGGTAGAGCCCGAGGCCCGCGCCGTCGGATTCGGTCTTCGGCTGCGGCCGCCCGCGCTCGTTGCGAGCGCGGCGCACGTGATCGATCACGTCGCGCTGCGAGAGCGTGCCGAACCCATCGCCCACCGAGATCGCGAGCGTGCCCGAGTCGGAGCCCCACCGCAGCACGGCGCGGCGGTGACCGGCCTCGTCGGCGTCGCGGAGCGCGTTCATCAGAAGCTCGTCGATCACCGAGGTGATGCGGTGAACGATCGGGCGGCGCGCGCCGATCGCCTCGGCCCACGCGCAGACCTCATCGATCACCTGGCGCTTCTCGGCGTCGGAGCGGATGACGCGTTCACCGACCTTGGTGCCGGCCGCGAGGTACTTTTCCAACCCGAAAACATCGCCCGAGGCGAGTTTTTCGGACGTGATTCCGAGGTCCGGGTCCGCGGGGTCGCCTACCAGATGACTGACCGGATGTTCCAGCATCAGGGTGATCAGCCCGTCGTCATCGAGGTCGTCCCCGACCACTACTACCGGCGTAGTGAGGGAGCGAAGCTCATTCGCAGAGGCCTGCCGGGTCGCGCGGTCGACGACCACGACGGCGGCGTTCTCCGTCGAGGACGGCAGGGTTTCGGCGTGCTCCACGACCAGCCCGGCGGAGGTGAGGGCGGCGCCGACAACGCGCCTGACGCCTTCGTCGCGGCTGACGCATATCGCCCGACGCGTACTGCTCATCCGACGGGCAGCGTAGCAGTGGCAGGTCTACTTGTGGACCCCTTTCGAGCCATCCTGCTACGATCGCCAATCGCATGGCGGATCCGCCTCCGATCCGACGGCCGGGGACCAAGCCGCCGCCGATTCCGAACTATCGCTCACCGTTGTCATCGGTGACTGCGAAGACGGACGTAGTCCAGGCGCACGGCGACGGCGATGAAATCTCCGAGATCACGCGGAACGTCGAGGCGCCCGATGCGGGGGCACTCGTCGAACGCATGCTCGAGATGGTCGCGAGCGAAGCCGAGGCGCTGCTCGCGGGAGATGATGATGGGCGGCTCGCCGACCTCAACGTCCGGACCGCGCTCGCGAGCTGGGATGCACTCCACCAGTCCGACGAGGCGATGCGCTTCCTGGAGCTCGCCGATCGCCACCCGCTCGCACCGCGCCTGCGGTTCGCCGCGGCGCTCGTCGCCGGCGACCTCGATGCACTGACCGCCGCCGAGAAGCGGATCGGCGACGACAACGGCGCACTCGCGATCGAGCTCGCCGACGCGTGGATGTGGCGGCACGGCCGCGCCGACAAGGCCGCGCCGATCGCCGATCGTCTCCTCGGGGTGAAGCAGCTGCCGCCCGCGTGGCGCTTTCACGTCATCGAGCTCGCGGCACTCGCGCACGCGGTGCTCGGAAACTGGGCGCGCGTCGTCGAGATCCGGCGGGCCGAGCTGACGGTCGCATCACCGCCCGAGGAAGTCGCGGCCACTGCCGCGATGCTCCTCGATCGCTCGAAGGATGCGGCTGGCGCGCTTAGCGTGTGCTGGGCAAAGCTCGAGCACTACCCGGGTGTCGGCAACCTCGACCATGCCGAGCTCGGCTGGCTCCGCACGTTCGACATCGCGATCACCGCAGCGACGATCCTCGACGACGAACGCCGCTACGAGATCCTCGACAAGCGCGCCGAGCTGGTGGCGTCGTTCAGCGGCGGCGCCGCCGAGACGCTGGCCACGCGCCACGCGGTCGGTGCAGAGCTCGAGCGCGATCGGCAGCACGTGCAGGCGCTCGCGCTGTGGATGCAGCTCGCCGAGGAGCCGGCGGCACAGCTGCCAAACATCGCGAAGCGCATCGCGTACCTGCGCGCAGCATGGTCCGCCGCCGGCGCGAACGATCGCCAGATGGCACTCGGCGCGCACCGCCGGCTCGCGGGCGATCCGGCGAGCCTCGAGGTCGCCGCCACGCACGCCTGGCGTGCGCTCGAGCTGGCGGCAGCGCTTGGCGATCCATCGGTCAGCGACCTCGCGCGGGCAGTGGTCGACACCGTCGACAGCATCGTCGCCGAGCGCTGGCTCGACGGCATCGAGCTCCCCTCGCCGAACGCGGCCACGATGGTCCGGTTCGAGGAGCGCGGCGGGCTGTTCCTGCGCTGGGCCGCAACGATCGCCGAGCGGCGCGGGGAGCCCGCGAAGGCGGCGCAGCTGTGGCAGCGCGCGACCGCCGACGACGCGCTGCCCACCACGCGCGATCACCTCGTGCGCCTGTTCCGTAACACCGACGAGGATCAGCTCGCCGAGGCGTATGCAGCCGCGGCGAAGGCCGAGACCGACGCGCGCTCCGCAGCGGCGCTGTGGTGTGCGCGCGGCATCGTCGATCTCGCGCGCGGCGACTTCATCGAGGCCGAGGATTCGCTGCGCCACGCCGCGGACCTCGGACCGAAGGATCCGTTCTGTCGCGCCGCGCTCGCCGCGGTTTATCGCGCGGGCAAGGATCACCAGCAGCTGGCGCGCATGCTGTCGGAGCTGTCGACCTCGCTCACGAGCAAGGACGGCCGCGCCCAGGCTGCGCGCGAGCACGCCGAGCTGCTCGACGAGCTGGGCGATCCAGCCGGTGCACGCGCCGCGCTCGAGCGACTGATCAGCGAGCGTCCCGACGACGGAAACGCGATGCTGACGCTCGCGCGCCTGTGCGACCGCGACGAGCTGTGGGCGCGGGCGATCGAGCTGCGCCGCAAAGCCGCCGAGCTCGTGCCGCCCGCGAAGATGGGCGACATCTGGATCGAGATCGCGCTCGGCGAGGAGCGCCGCGGTGACGAGAAGGCCGCGCTCGTCGCTCTCGAGCGCGCCGCCGAGACCAAGCACCCCGACGCGCTCCGCGAGCAGGCGCGCCTGCACCGCCAGGCTGGCCGCCTCGACAAGGCGCTCGAGATCGTTCGCGCCGAGCTCGCCACGGATCCCGTGATCGGCCGTCGCATGCAGCTCCAGACCGAGCTCGCGCGCACGCTGACGGAGCTCGGCACCGAGCCCGAGGCCGTCGTCGCCGCATATCTCGACGTGCTCAGCGTCGAGCCGGATCAGACCGAGGCGCTGATCATGATCGAGGAGCCCGCCCGCGCGCTCGGCATGTGGGACGAGCTCGCGCGCGCGTTCCGAGGCGCGCCACAGACGCCGCAGAACGTCGAGGTCCTGGCCGAGGCGCTCGCGAAGATCGCCGAGTGGTCAGAGCTCGCCGAGGTTCGGCGCAAGCAGCTCGAAGCCGCGACTGCCCCGGCGGAGAAGGCGCAGCGCGCCGGCGAGCTCGCAAACCTGTACGAGCACGAGCTCGGTGACACCGAGGCTGCGATCCGCATGCTGCTGATCGCCCAGGCCGCGCAGCACGACGACAAGCGACAGCAGGATCTGTTGCGGCTCTTGCGCGACGCGCAGCGCTGGACCGAGCTCGTCGTCGTGCTCGAGCGCGAGCTGCCCACCATCAAGCCGAGCGACATCACGCGCCAGATCGACGTGCTGCTCGAGCTCGGCGACCTCCGCGGAGATCGCCTCGGTCGCCAGGCCGACGCGATCGCTGCGTACGAGGGCGTGCTCGCGCTGCGGCCCGACGATCCCACCGCCGCGAAGGCACTCGAGTCGCTGTACGAGCAGACCGGCCGCGACCGCGAGCTCGCGCGCATCCTCGAGACTCGCGCCGAGGGCACCACCGACAAGCCGGCGCGGGCGCAGCTGTTCGCGCGTGTCGCGACGCTGCGCTCGAATCGCGGTGACGTCGACGGCGCGCTCGCCGCGTACACTGCCGCGTTCGCCGCGGACCCCACGAACCGCGACGTGTTCACCGCGATGGAGCGCGTCTGCTACAAGGCCGAGCGCTGGGCCGCCGCGATGCAGCTCTACGAGAGCGCGATCCAGCACGTCGAAGCCGGCATCTCGCGCGCGTATCGCCTCGGCGATCTCTACTCGCGACGCGGCAATGTTCAGCTGAACTTCCTCGGTCAGGTCGAGTCGGCCGTCGAGTCGTATCAGAAGGTCGTCGAGGTCGACTCGCAGCCCGCCGCGGCGGTGAAGGTCCTCGAGACGCTCTGCATCCAGCGCAATGACTGGCAGCCGCTGATCGATGCCTACGAGCGCCGCGCCGAGACCCAGAAGGATCCCACGCGCAAGACCGACGCGCTGCGCTCCGCGGCGAAGCTCTCCGCGGAGCACGCGAGCGATGCCCGCCACTCGATGCGGCTGCAGCGCAAGCTGCTCACCGTCGATCCGAAGGACGTGGGCGCGGCCGCGACACTCGAGCGCTACTACGAGGACGCGCAGGACAAGAGCGGCCTGATCGACGTGCTCAAGATGCGTCTGACGCAGGCGCAGGGGAAGGCGGAGTCCGTCGAGCTGCTGAAGAAGATCGCGCGCGCTTCCGAGGATGGCGCGCGCGACGTCGACATGGCGACCGAGCACTACATGAAGATCCTCGAGCTCCAGCCCGAGAATCGCGACGCGCTCGACGCTCTCGGTCGCATCTACGAATCGACGGAGCAGTGGGCGGAGTTCATCGACGTCACGCGCAAGCTGATCAAGGTCACGAACGACCGCAACACGAAGGCCCTGCTCTACTTCCGCTGCGGCTCCGTCATGGAGGCGAAGTTCGGTCGCGAGCAGGACGCCATCCGGTACTACGACGCGGCGATCAAGACCTCGTCGGCGTGTCTCCCCGCCGTCCACGGCCTCCGCGATCTGTACCGCCGTCGCGAGGAGTGGCCGCGCGTGATCGAGACGCTCGAGCTCGAGGTCAAGCTCTGGCAGGACGACAAGGAGCGCGCCGGCGTGTTCGCGCAGATCGGCCGCATCTTCGACAAGCAGCTCGGGGATCCCGAGAAGGCGATGACCTATTACGAGAGCGCGCTCACGGTCGACCCGGAGTGCCTCCCGGCGAACCAGTCGCTGTTCGAGCACTACTTCGAGATCGAAAACTGGGACAAGGCGCAGCCGCTCGCGAACTCCCTCGCGCAGAAGGCGATGCGCGAGGGCGATCCGAGCACGCGAAGCGACTTCTACCGCCGCCGCGGTGTCGTCGCGAAGCACACCGGTGAC
>JACCRC010000028.1 GCA_013813765.1 Deltaproteobacteria bacterium
GGTCTCGGCCAAGGAGTTCCGTTCGCTGAACATCGCGCGCGACGAGTTTCACGGCGACTGGAACTACGTCATCAAACCGCGCGATCAGGACAACTGATCGGTCGACTCACGCATTCGCGGGCCCTAAAGGCGGCGGTTGATTCCACGTTTGACGCCTAGTACCCGGCCACAGAGGTTTTGATCGGTTGGAGCATGGGTAGGTCGGCGACCGGGACAACGACCTCAATGCTGCGCGCCTGACGCGGCACTCGGCGGATCAGACCGCGCCGCTCCAGCTCGCGGATCATGCTGTGCACGCTCGGCGGGGTGACGCCGAAGAAGCGCTGCATGTCGGCCTCCGCGGGCGGCCGGCCGTTGACGAGGCTGTACATGTAGATGAAGGCCAGGTACTGGCCCTGCGTCTCGGTGAAGCGCGGCGGCGTTTCGGCGCTGGACATGCCGAGCTCGATTTGATCAAAGGCTCCTCGAAGGAGCCACCATGAACGTCCGGTATCGCGTAACTCTCAGCACGCCCGAGCGTGTTCAGCTCGTCAGGATGGTCCTCGGCGGGAAGCTCGCGGTTCGAAAGCTCAAGCGCGTGCAGATCCTGTTGGCCGCGGATGCCGGCTCCACCGACGAGCAGATCGCCAAGAACGTTGTCGTGGGGACATCGACGGTCTACCGCACGAAGCAGCGGTTCCTGATCGCCTTCGTCGTCGTCATCAGGCCGCGAACGCTACCCGCAACGGATCGATCCGGATAGATCCACCGCTGCCAACCTCGCAGAATCGATCAGCTTTGCCCGGCTGGAAAAGATCCACACCCATCCGCGCGGGACGCACGAACTGCCGACCACGATAGAGAGTCAGTTCGAACACCACAACGTCGACGCGTGTAGCGTTTTGCTGCACGGTGTCCTGTGTCAGAGCGCCGGTTCCTCCGAGTGCAACATTTTGCTACGGGCCTAGCGATTCCCTTGCACCGCGCCGTTTGCGAGCATGACGAAATGGGGACACGCACGAGCGCTGCGCTCGTCGTGGTGGGGTTGTGTGCCGCCACGCACGCCGACGCAGCAAGAAGGATTCCAGGGTGGAAAGACGGTTGTCCGACGTACTTCGCGCCGGAGACAGCGCGCACGCGTGAGCTGCCGACGCGTGACGTGAGCAACCCGAACGCCGACGACTCGCCACCGCTGCACGAAGGCGCGACGTCATTCGGCGTGCGATCGGATCAGGACAGCTCGATGGGGCCGTCGCGTGTGTCGCTCGACACGAGATACCGATCCCTGACGGAGTTGGCGACACTCGTCACGAATCGCCTAATCGTTCACCTCAATCACACGAGCGGAGTAACGATCACCGGCTCGTACTCGACTGCTCACGTCCGCCACATCACCGACAACTTCTTTCACGCTGGAAACGTGCAGGTGTACGTCGGCTATCGGTACACCGGATACGTGCTCGGGGACACGATCCGCCAGGGGCTGTCTCTTCGGGTCGGCGGTGGATCGCCGTTTCTCGCCGACAGTAACGCGCGCGATCCGGAGGACCAGGCGCAAGTCGAGGAACGCAACCTGACGGCGGCGCTGTTGCCCTTCGAGGGGCAGACCTTCGGCTTCGATCGCCCGGTGACCACGTCGGCCGAGTGGCGCATGGAGCTTATTGGTTGCCACGCTCCGTTCCTCCACCTGCGAGCCGACCTCACGTACTGGCGTGGACAGCACGTATCCGGACCTTCAGACCCCGTCGAGCATCCGCGGATGTGGGAGATCCCGATGTCGGTCTCGGTTGGCGGCTTCGCCTCGCCCGACTGGGGATTCGCGCTCGCGGCGGGACTCGAGTGGCGCACCCCGGGTGACGAATGGCAGGGTCGAAGTCTCGTCACGCGGCTGAGCACCACGGTCGAATGGCGGGCGTTTCCCGGCCGCTTTCACTTCGTGCTCCACGGAACCATCTACACCGGTGACCTCACCGGATGGACCGCAGGCCTCACCCTGGCCCCGCAGTTCACGATGAAGGACGTGTTCGAATGAAGGCGGCCGTCCTGGTCGCGGCCGGCATGTCGCTCGTCGCCGCTACCGCACACGGAGAGGAATGGCGGGACGGATGCCCCGCTGGGAACATGAAGAAATATCCCGGCACGAGTCCTCGCTCGCTTGGCGCCGCGCCTCAGCAGGATTCCGAGCTCGTTCCGTCGCGCGTCGTCATCGGCGTCGAGTCCGCGTACTACGTCGCCACGACGGGCGAAGACGAGATCGGGCAACCGCTGGAGCATCCCCGGGCACGAGTGCTGACCGAGTACGTCGCGCTGCACCAGAACATCTGGCGCTTTGGTTTCACAGCGCTCATTTCCGGATCGCACCGACGTTCCGGCGACTACGAGGGTCCGAGCCCCTCGCGTCTCGGCAATCTCGTGCTCGCAGCCGCATACCGGCGACACTATCTCTACGCGTTCTTCGGCGAAGCCGATGAGCACGACGAGACAGCGCATGCCGGTACCATTGCCGGTCTGCGCGTGGCGTTTGCGGGTGGTGCTTCTGTCTCGATCCCGATGCGAAATGACGTCCAAGACGGCTACCATCTCGCGGCCTTCGCGCCGTTCAACCTGCACTGGTCCACGCCAAAGAGCTTCATCAGCTTCGACGAGACGATCGCAGCGACCGGAGAGATCCGCATCGAGTCTGTCGGCTGCTACGCGCCGTTTATCCACCTGAAGGCCACGGCGATCCCAAACCATCAAGCGTTGAGCAACGAATCCACGAGGTGGACGCTGTCTCTCTCTCAGAGCATCGCCCTCGGGATGTACGTCTCGGACCACAACGCCTTGTACGTTCAGTACGCCCTCGCCTTGCTCGGCGCCGGCACCCAGAGCGGTGCGGATGCGGTCCATCGTCTTCGCGCAGGCGTAGAGCATTCGCGACAACACAGCGCGTTCGGCGTCACGATCGACGTGATGCGCGGATCTGAAAGATTGAACGGGTTCGTCCTCGGGGCCTACTTCGCACCGAACTGGGAGTACTGATGCGCCTGCTCCGTCGTATCCATGTCGTCGTCGCGGCCGCGGCCGTGCTCAGCTGTCACTCTCCCCTCATCACCGTGGAACGGCGAAGCTCGGGAGCTATCGAGCGAGCGTTCGCCTTCAAACCAGCCCCGGGCCCCGACGGTCACTTCCTCTCGTTCCCGGCGCATCCATTCGTCAACTGTCTCGATGCGCTGCAGAAGGATCCGAAACACATCAAGTCAACTCCGTGCGCGGACAACCAGAGGTATCAGGAGTTCGTCGGCTACGGTGTGCCGGACCAGACGGAAGCTGCGGTGTGGTTCGAGAGCGCACTGCCACCGCAATTCGCGGCGATCCGGCGAATCCTCGTCGAGTTCAGCCGCGCCACCGACAATCAGAAGCGTGCCTGGATCAACAGCCCGCCGCAATCGTGGCCGCGACCGCTGCTATCGTTCCTCCACTTCAGTGACGTACAGATTCGTGAGCCCGAAGCGAAGCTCGGCGGAGGCAAGGTCAGCGGCACGCTCGACACGCTCGTGCAGTCGTTCGAGCGCGACTACGACCAGGAGCAATACTCCGCGTTCGTCTATGCGGCGATCGTCGAGACCGTGAATGAGGAGTTGGAGAAGTTCCGCGAAACTCCCGCTCCAGACAACACCACCGTCAATGGTCGGATCATGCCCACGTTCATGATCCATACGGGAGACGCGGTCGATGCCGGCCTCGCGTCGGAGTTCGACACGTTCATCACCGAGAGCAACCGTCTCGACGTTCCCTGGTACCAGGTCATCGGAAACCACGACGTGCTCGCCTTCGGCAACCTTCGCCTGACGAGCTGGCGCGATGCGCGCAAGAAGGGCGAGGATCACTGCAAGAGCCAGGGCTGGACAGGAATTCGCTGCAGCTGCACGCGCGTTGCGGCAATGATTCGCGAGAACAACATCGCGCAGCCGAACAACCGCGGGCAGTTCCAGTCGGACGAGGTGCCGTACAAATGGATGACGCTGGCCCCGCTCCTGTTCAAGCGGATCTGCCTCTCGCATTACGTCCCCGGCGACCGGTTCATCATGGATCCGCTGGTGCCCTCGCGTAACCCGTCGGGGTTCGGGAACTCGATCAACGCATTCATCGCGGCGCACTGCGACGGTGAGAACAACGACTTCGAGCACTGCCGACCGCCACCACTCGCCGAGCGGTACCCGATCCGAAACATGCCGACCGCCGACGCGCCCTGCGCCACCCTCGCCGCCCAAGGGACGGAACGCAGCATCATGCATGGACTCGACCTCGCCCCGCAGTTCCTCGACCCGAAGACAGGCAGACCTCGTCGCACCGACGAGTTCATCGGCCAGGACAAGGCCTGGCCTGGCTACTACTGCTTCGAGATAAAGACGGAGGATCCAACGCGCCGCGCCTGGGCCGTCGCGCTGAACACGACGACGGATAGTGGCGCCTACGGCGAGCTTTCACCAGAGCAGGGAGATTGGCTCGAGGAGCTCGTGATGCGCGTCGGCCAGGAGACCGCCGACTACCAGAGCCGCAACGCGAACAAGACGCGCAGGCCGCGTCAGATCGGCGATCGAGATCTCGTCTTCTTGTTTGCCCATCACCCAGTGTGGAACGTCTACGAAGTCGCCCAGCGCGAGCGGCTCCAGTACATCGTGACGCACAGCCCCAACGTGGTCGCGTACTTGACCGGCCACACGCACACGTCCGAGCTGCGCGTCATTCATCCCGACGAATCGGCGGCTCCACCGCAGGACTCGAGCAAGCCGCCCGTGCCCAAGGGGCACCGCGTGTGGGAGGTCACCGCGCCGTCGACGCTCGGTTACCCGCAGCAGGCGCGCCAGCTCACCGTCAAGACGATCGAGGATCTCGGCTACATCGAGGTTCTGTCATTCTCCCCGTCCGGCTACGGCGACAGCGCCGAGAAGGTTCGCAAGGGGCTGCTCGGCGCGATGCGCGACCGCTGTCACGAGAAGCCGAAGAAGTGCGACGCCGGCCGCCCGTTCCTACCCGGGCGCGAAGTGACATTCCCGCGCCTCTGGTTTCAGTTGCCGCCGATCGGCGGCCAAGCACCTAGCCAGTACTAGACGGTCGAGTGGGACGTCTGTCGCGAGAATCGAAGCACAGGCAGCGAGCTGAGCATCACCGGCAGTCTACGCCAGCGCCACAGCGCTCGCACGAGCTCGGGAAGCATCGCGCCCAAGGAGTGCTGCACCAGCGATGATACGCTGAGCCATGTGGAAACCTACAGCCTGCATCCTCTGTGAGTGCAACTGCGGGCTCGAGGTCGAGCTCGGTGGCGAGGACGGCCGTCACCTCGTCAAGCTCCGCGGTGACAAGCGGCATCCGTCATCGCTCGGCTATGCGTGCGAGAAGCCGCACCGCCTCGACCACTACCAGCACGGCCGGGACCGGCTGACGTCACCGTTGCGGCGCAAGCCCGACGGCACGTTCGAACCGATCGACTGGGACACCGCGATCCGCGAGGTCGCCGCGAAGCTCGGCGCGATCCGGGACACGCACGGCGGTGACACCATCTTCTATTACGGCGGAGGCGGGCAGGGAAATCACCTCCCGGCCGCGTACGCGACCGCCACACGCCGCGCGCTCGGCATTCGCTATCGGTCGAGCGCCCTCGCGCAGGAGAAGACCGGCGAGTTCTGGATCAGCGACCGCATGATGGGCAGCGCCACGCGCGCGGACTTCGAGCACTGCGACGTCGGACTGTTCCTCGGCAAGAATCCGTGGCACTCGCACTCGATCCCGCGCGCACGCGTGACGCTGAAAGAGATCTCGCAGGATCCGGCGCGCACGCTGATCGTGGTCGACCCGCGCCGCACGGAGACCGCGGCACTCGCGGACATCCACCTCGCGGTGAAGCCGGGTACCGATGCGTGGTTGCTGGCTGCGCTGCTGGCGATCCTCGTCGAGGATGCACGGATCGATCGCGCGTTCGTGGATGCGCACGTTGCGCCGGGCGAGCTCGAACCGGTGCTAGCTGCGCTGCGTGCGGTGCCGATCGCCGAGGCGTGCAAGCGGTGCGGCCTCGATGAAGCGCTCGTGCGTCGCACGGCGGCGGTGCTCGCGAGCGCGAAGGCGTTCGCGAGCTTCGAGGACCTCGGCGTCCAGATGAACCGCGACTCGACGCTCGTCAGCTATCTGCACCGCCTCCTGATCGTCCTCACCGGCAGCATGGGCAAGCCCGGGACGCACTTCATCCCCACGACGATGGTCGACATCGGCAACGGCGAGTCGAAGACGACGAGCCCGGTCACCGGTTCGCGGATCGTCGGCGGGCTGGTGCCGTGCAACGTGATCCCCGACGAGATCCTCACCGACCATCCGAAGCGGTTCCGCGGGATGATCGTCGAGGCCACGAATCCGGCGCACTCGCTCGCCGACTCCAAGCGCATGCGCGAGGCGCTCCGCTCGCTCGAGACGCTGGTCGTCATCGACATCGCGATGACGGAGACCGCGCAGCTCGCACACTACGTGCTGCCGGCCTCGACGCAGTTCGAGAAGGCCGAGGCGACGTTCTTCAACTTCGACTTCCCGAGGAACTACTTCCATCTCCGCCGCCGCCTGTTCGCACCCACCGCCGGCACGCTGCCCGAGGCGGAGATTCACGCGCGGATCGTCGAGGCGCTCGGCGCGCTCACCGAAGCCGATCTCGCTCCGTACCGAGAGGCCGCGCAGGCCGGCCGCGCGCAGTACTCGATGTTCCTGCTGCGTCTGCTCTCCGATCCGCGGCTCGGCGGTCTGGCGCCGACGATCCTCTACCGCACGATGCAGCTTCCTGAAGAGCTGCGCGAAGGCGCGGTGGTGTTCGGCTTGGTGCTTCGCGCCGCGATGAGCAGCGGACCATCGCTCGCACGCGCCGGCTTCAGCAGCTCGCCGATCGAAGCCGCGCACGCGCTGTTCGACGCGATCCTCGCTGGCGAATCCGGCATGATCTTCGCCGTCGACGAGTGGAGCGAGGTGCTGAAGCGCATCAAGACGCCCGACCGCAAGATCCACGTGCTGCTGCCCGACATGCTCGATGCGTTCGCGACGCTGCTTGCGAGCCTGCCCGATGCGCCGGACACCGCATATCCGTTCGTCCTCACGGCCGGCGAGCGGCGCTCGTTCACCGCGAACACGATCATTCGCGACCCCGAGTGGCGCAAGAAGGACGCAGGCGGCGCGCTGCGCATCAACCCCTCGGACGCCGCGGCGCTCGGGCTCGCCGTGGGAGAGCGCGCGAGACTCACCACGAAGCGCGACTCGGTCATCGTGTCGGTCGAGATCTCCGACACGATGCAGCCGGGCCACGTGGCCCTCCCGAACGGCCTCGGCCTCGGCTATCCGACCGCAGCCGGCGATATGACGACGGGGATCGCGCCGAACGAGCTGACCTCGAGCGAGGATCGCGATCCGTTCGTCGGCACGCCGTGGCACAAGCACGTGCGCGCGCGTGTCGAGCGAGTGCGCGGATAGGCAGAAGCGTTTCCGCGGGAAACGTTCCCGGACATAGCGTACGCCGAGCGGAAACGTTTCTCGGACAGCCGGACACGCGACGAGCTCGGGTCGTTACGAGATCGCGATGCCGGACGAGCCGCGAACGCGCGTGGCGACCGACGAGCTCGTCACGTTCACTTCGCTATACGACCACGCGAGGCCTGGAACAACGTCATCCACTACTGCGCAACGGTGCTTCCGTTCCGCAGCGAGGGAGACATCGACCGCTGGTCGAAGCGACATCAGCTACCACGCGGCGTCGCCGTGCCGGTCGCGAAGGTCGTCGAGCTGACCGTTCTGGCAGCTCGCGACGAGCGGCGAACGATTCTAACGTTTGTGGTGATGCACGGGAGCCCACACGCTGACGCGTCGCGCATGCTGGCGGCGCCGTACGGCACACGCGACCAGCGCGGCTGCGATCGCGCCGCCAATCCCGATCAAATCACCGACCATCACGTCGGTCGGCCAGTGCTCGTGCTTCCGCACGCGCGAGATGTTCACGCCGATGATCGCCGCGGCGGCGAGCGGCCAGGCCCACGGCTTTCGCGAAGCGGCGGCCATCGCGAGCGCGTACGCGGCGGCGCCGCCAACGTGGCCACTGGGGAACGAGTCGGCCTTCTCGTGTCTCGACCGCAGCGGACGGGGCGCGTGCACGAACTGCTTGATGATCTTGCCGGCGGCGAGGGCGACCGGCACCGCGACCGCGAATCGAGCAACTTCATCACGGCGATGCCGCAGAACGAGGGCGGAGACCAGCGAGCCGCCGAGCGTGAACACCGGCAGGGCCAGCGTGCTGAATGGGTGAGCCACGACTAGGTCTCGATGCGGCGGTACTTCGCGCAGATGAACTGATAGAGGCCGTAGGCCACGACGCCTGCCGCGATAGCGAAGAACGGCCACTTGCCGAGCTGCACGAGGCGCTGCATCGACTCCGCAAGACCGCCGGTCTCGCTCGCGTTGTGATGCCTCGCGGCGTTCGCAAACAGCACGCCGATGGTGCCGAACACGATGCCACGGGCGGCGATGCCGAACCGGCTCACGCCGAAGAGCAGCTTCTGGGTGCCTTCGTGGAGGTTCTTCAGGTACAGGTGCTTGTCGACGTTCTTCTTGCACGCGCGGTACAGCTGGTAGGCGCCGTACCCGACGAGGATGCCCGCGACGGCCCACAGGATGTAGACGCCACCGGGCAGCTCGAGAGCACGCGCGCTCCAGTGCTTCGCCCGGTCGCCACCGCCCTGGCCGCCGCCGCTGGACTGGTACAGGACGAGGCTGGCAGCAGCGCCGGCGAGCGCGAGATGGAGCAGGCCGCGCACGACCTGGCCGGTACGGATCGCGATGCCTTTTGCATCCTTTCCGCGGTGCTCGGGATCGCGAATGCCTTCGATGATTCGCCACACGGCGTAGCCGGCGAGCCCGAGCGCCATCACGCCTAGGAGCGCGCGACCGAACGGCGCGTCGTAGATCTTGCTCATCGCCTCGCGATTGTCAGTGCTGGTACTGCCGCCCTGACCGAGTGCTGCCATGACCGCGAGAGCTCCAATGGTGACGTAGAGGACGCCCTTCGCCGCGAAGCCCACCCGCGCCATCTTCTCGATCCAGGGAGCGACCTTGTGTTCTGCCATGTGGCCGACGTAGGCATTCATGCAGAGGGATTGTGCAAATCTGGTGCGAGGTCTGCCGAGCGCAAGCGCACGGCGGGGCGAGCTATGCTGCGGCCATGGCAGCGAGTAGTAGCGTCCTCGTCGAGACGACCTCCGGAAAACTCCGCGGCGTCGCCCGCGACGGTGTGCGCACATGGCGCGGCGTTCCGTATGCGAGCGTAGCGGCCCGGTTCGAGGCGCCGGTCCCCGCGGGGACGTGGATGGGCGAACGGGACGCGAGCACGTTCGGCCCGGTCGCGATTCAGTCGAGGGATCCGCGCATCGCGATGATGAGCGGCGTCGGCGAGAAGATGCCAATGAGCGAGGACTGCCTCTCGCTGAACGTCCTCGCACCCGAGGCGGGGGACAAGCTCCCGGTGCTGGTGTGGATCCACGGCGGCGCGTTTGTGATGGGCTCCGGCTCCACACCGCTCTACGACGGGCGCACGTTTGCCACGCGACACGACGTCGTCGTAGTTACGTTTAACTACCGACTCGGGCTCCTGGGCTTCCTCGGCGGCAACCACGCACTGCGCGATCAGGTCGCCGCACTGCGCTGGGTTCGCGACAACATCGCAGCATTCGGCGGCGATCCGGATTCGGTCACCGTCGTCGGTGAATCGGCGGGCGCATCATCGGTGGCCGCGCTGCTGGTCATGCCGTCCGCACGCGGGCTGTTTCACCGCGCCGTGCTGCAGAGCTGCGCGATCGGCGTCGCGGTCCCTACGCGCGAGGACGCCGAGGCGATCGCGAAGGAGGTGTCGCTGCCGGGCGATGCGACGATCGATCAGATCATCGCCGCGCAAGCTGCACTCGCGATGCGCCGCGGACTGTCAGCGTTCGCACCGTTCGTCGACGGAGACGTTCTTCCGAAGGGACCGATCGAGGCGATCCAGGCGGGTGAAGGTGCACGCGTTCCACTGCTGATCGGCTGGAACCGGGACGAGTGGGCGCTGTTCGACGTGTTCATGGGCCCGACGGCCAGCGCCGCCGTGAAGGCACCACTGCAGGCGCGCCTGGGCGAGGAGCGCATGGCAAAGATCCTCGCCGTGTACGACGGCGGATGGCGCGATCTGATCGGCGACCTCGCGTTCCGCATGCCCGCCACGCGCATCGCCGAGCTGCAGCCGGCACCGAGCTATCTCTATCGCTTCGACTGGACCTCACCGGCGATGAACGGCGCACTCGGGGCGGCGCACGCGATGGAGCTGCCGTTCATGTGGAACAAGCTCGATCTGCCGGCGTCGCAGATCTTGATCGGCGGTGACACGGCGGGCGCACAGCCCCTCGCGACCGCGATGCACGACACCTGGGCCGCGTTCGTGAAGACGGGCGATCCGAACGGCGCGGGTTTGCCGGCGTGGCCCGCGTACGACGTCCAGCGCCAGACGATGCTCCTCGATCGAACGTCGAAGGTCGAAGCGGATCCTGCGCGAGAGAAGCGCGTCGTGTGGGAAGGCCTGTTCTAGCTACGCTCGCGGTACTTCGCGTACAGCGCATCACGCCACTCGACGACATCGCGATAGCGCGTGGCGAGCTCGGGGTCACCGACCGCCTCCGCGCTGGCCTTGCCGAGCCGCAGGTACTTCCGGTCGGGTAACTTCACGAAGCACAGCACCTGCGCGGCGCAGATGTCAGCGTACGTGAACGTGCCGAGCAGCGTGGTTGGTGACGGACCGAGCGCGGTGCGCAGCTCGTCGAGCACGCCCTCGAGCGTCTTCTGATGCTCTGCGTCGGCACGCGCATCACCGCTGTACTTCTTCCGCGTGCGCGCGACACCGCTGCGGCCGACCGCACGCGCGACCGGCCCGAGCTTCCGCATCCACGGCGGCGTGAGCTCGACGCACGCTTCCGGAGAGGCGAGTACGCGGATCAGCGACACAGCCCGGCCGGCGGCGAGGCCTTCCTGCGAGCGCCGGATCCAGTGATCGATCGCGGCCGCGTGCTCGTCGGGAAACAGTGTGGATCCCGACCCGCGCTGGTCAGCCCACCGCGCGATCTCGTCGGAGTCGGCGATCGCCTTGTCGTCGGTCAGCAGCACGGGCACCGAGACGGGACCGGTCCACCTGCGAAGACGCACGCGCAGCTCGGGCTCGCCGAGGAGGGGTTGATAGGTGCGTCGCTTGTGAGCGACGGCACGCGCATCGAGCGCCCAGCGAGCACGCTCGGACCACGGGGAGTAGGGCAGGTGGAGGAGGAGGGGCGGTGTCACCGAGGTCGAACCTACCCGATCGTCCCAGTGGGCCGGATCATCCACGGGCTTAGCTTGGGCCCCATGTTTGGATGGCTTCGCGAACGGCGGCGCAAGCGGATCGTCACGGAGCCGTTTCCGCGGGGTTGGGACCGCATCATCGATGAGAACGTCGCCCTCGCACGGCAGCTGGACCCCGAACGGCGCCAGCGGCTGCGAGACCTCGTTCAGATCTTCATCGCCGAGAAGTACTGGGAAGGCTGTGGCGGACTGCGCCTGACCGAGGAGATCCAGGTCACGATCGCCGCGCACGCATGCCTGTTGGTGCTCGGCCGCGAGGAGGAGCTCTACGCCGACGTCGCCTCGATCCTCGTCTATCCGGGGACGCTGCTCGTGCCGCCGCGGCCGCTGGGCTTGTTCGAGCAGCCGCGCGCGCCGATCGGTCACGGCGAGACCGTGATCGGACAGGCGATGCTGGGCGGGCCGGTCGTGATCGCCTGGGACGCCGCGCTCGCGGGTGGACGGGGCGAGATGCCCGGTAATGTCGTGATTCACGAGTTCGCTCACAAGCTCGACATGGCGACGGGTCGCATCGACGGCACACCTCCGCTCGCTAGCAAGCAGGAGCGCACGCGCTGGGCCCGCACCTGCGAGGCGGCGTTTCTGCGTCATCGCGGTCGCGTCGATGCGGGCTGGCCGACGCTGATGGATGCGTACGGCGCGACGAACGAGGCGGAGTTCTTCGCCGTCGCGACCGAGACGTACTTCACGCGTCCGCTCGATCTCGCGTACGAGCACGCCGAGCTCTACACGCTGCTCGACGACTTCTATCGCTTCAGCGCCGCGCTCAACTAGGGCAGGTACGCGCGGGGCAGCGAGGTCGCGAGGAACTGCTGCCGTCGCCGGCGCTGGCTCCACACGCGGAGGCCGAGAAACGTGCTCGCACCGGCGAGGACGCCGAGGATTCCGAGCAGCGGCGACAGGCCGAGCAGCGGCGCGCCGAGCCCGACGAGCATCGCGAGGGCGGCGCCACTGCCGGCCTGCCACAGGATATCGGCCGCGTGCTGCCGGCTCCACGCGTAGTGCTGCTGCTCGCAATCGGCGCACCACCCGCTCGGGGTGACGGCCTCCGCAGCGCAACGGGAGCACGACATGGGGGAAGCCTAGCGGGTGTCAGCCCCGCGGGCGATGCTCCCCCGATGAAGGACGACCACGAGGACATCTCCGACCCCAGGCTGTGGAAGAAGGAGGGGTGGATCGCCCGCGTGGTCAAGAACGAGGATGATCACGGCTGGGCGGTCCAGATGACACGGCGGGGCGATTCCGAGCCGGCGCTCGTGACGCCGTGGACGATGGGCCGAGACAAGGTGAACCCGAAGCCGATGGACCACGCCTCGTTCCGCACGCTGGTGAAGACGGTCACGGAAGTCCTCACCCGTCACCAGGCTGCGGCGAAGGCGCGTTTGCACCGCACCTGCACCGTCTCGCTCGACGACGGCCAGCGCGTCCGCGTCGATCTCGACATCGCCCAGGACGATGACGATCCGCACGCGATGCTCGCCTCGTTCGACGAGAACACGGGCGAGGAGCTGCGGTCGGCGCGCGTGATGCCGAACTTCAAGCTCACCACGACCTCGGCGAAGCGGTTCGTCCAGACCGGCGACGCCTGATAGGGAACGCTACGACGCGAGGTGGCCGGGCTTCGACCGCGCGAGGCGCGCACGCTCGAGCGCCTGACCGACGAGGCCCTGCGTGCGGTTCACCGCATCGGCGCTGACGACGTCGATCTTCTTCATGCTCTTGCGCGCGCGCTCGAACGCCGACGTCATCATCTCCTCGGCGCGATCGAGCGCAGCCTCGAGCTTCGTCATGAGGCTGCTGCGGCGATCGTGAAGATGCGTGGCAGTGCGCGCGTGCGCGCGATCAATTGCGTCAATGGCGCGAGTCACGATGCCCCCGGTCGAGTGCACATCCGCGATCTTGTGGACGGTGGTGGTGTTCATGACGTGGAGCGTTGCGAATGACGCGCCAACCCAAAAACCGCTGGGACGGGCCCTTGGAGGTTCTGTTGCCCAGAAATCGTGCCCGTGCGCACTCCTCTTACGCGCAACGGTCGCAAATGCGGTCTAGCGAACGGAATTCGAACGGTGACCGCGATGGCGCTCCGGATCGATTCCAGATTGCGCCGTGCCGACCGCACAACTCCATCTCACGAAGCTCGGCTGCTGTTCGATCTCACGAGCTGCGTCGGCGCCATCTTCTGACCTGAGGGCGTGGCAGGATGGCGGCCATGTTCGATCCGAACCGGGCCGTGATGACGCTGCTGTCCCCCGCAGGACGCGAGGATCCGTACCCGATCTACGCGCAGATGCGAGAGCACGCCGCGGTGATCAAGACGCCGTTCGGCGGCTGGATGGTCACGCGCTACGAGACCGTCGACAAGGTGCTACGGAGCGCCGCGTTTCGCACGCCACGCGGCTTCCGCGAGCGCGACGATCCCGCAGGCCCGCCGCGCTGCGATCCGGATGGGCTCCTCACGCTGCACCGCCGGTACTGGCTCCTGTTCCAGTCGGGCGAGGCGCACACGCGGCTGCGCAAGCTGATCATGAAGGTGTTCACGCCGCGCGCGGTGCGGTCGCTCGCGCCGCGGATCGAGTCGCTCGTGCAGGAGCTGCTCGTGCCGGTGCTGGAACGCGGGTCGATGGAGGTCATCGGGGACCTGTCGTATCCGCTGCCGGCCACCGTGATCTGCGAGCTGCTCGGCATCCCGCCCGAGGATCGCGATCGCAACCGCGTGTGGGCCGCGCTCACGGTGCCCACGATCGATCTGCAGACCTGCACCGACGCCCAGCTGAAGGAGGCGGAGGTCGCGATGCGCGAGTGGGACACGTACATCCGGGTGCTGCTCGCCGCGAAGCGCAAGCAGCCGGGCAGTGCGCTGCTCGATGACATGCTCGCCGTCGAGGAAGATGGCGTCAGGCTGACCGAGGACGAGGTTGCGGCGAACGCGACGTTCCTGTTCCTCGCGGGTCACGAGACCACGACGAACCTCATCGGCAACGGGCTGCTCGCGCTGATGCGCAATCCCTCGCAGCTCGCGGCGCTGTACGCGAACCCGGCCCTCGTCGAGAACGCGATCGAGGAGCTGCTGCGATTCGAATCGCCGGTGCAGTTCGCGCCGCGGGTCGCGCTCGAGCCGCTCGAGATCGAGGGCGTGAAGATCGAGACCGAGATTCCGATCGCACTCGCGCTCGGCGCGGCGAACCGAGATCCACGCCGGTACGAGCGTCCCGAGGAGCTCGACATCGCGCGCGCGGATCCGAAGCCGCTGTCGTTCGGCGGCGGCGCGCACTTCTGCGTCGGTGCGGCGCTCGCGCGGCTCGAGGCGAAGCACGCGTTCGATGCGCTGATCAAGTCGACGAAGTCGGTCGTCCTCGCGATCGAGAAGGTCGCGTGGCGGCCGGCACTCGGGTTGCGCGGGCTCGAGGCGCTGCCGGTCACGATCGAGCGCGCGTAGCTGCGTGCCGGTCGTCGCGCTGCCGAGCTCGCCGCTGTTGCCGGGCGTCTCGCCCGTCGAGATCGCGTACCGAGACGAGGGTAGCGGACCGCCGCTGCTGTTCCTCCACGGGGGCTGGGGCCACGCGTTCTATCCGCTCGAGCCGGTGCCCGGTCACCGCTTGCTGATCCCGGATCGCACGGGCTACGGCCGATCGCCGCGCATCGCCGACTTTCCGCGTCCATTCCACGCCGCGGCGCAGGGCGAGCACGAGCGCTTCCTCGACGCGCTGGGTATCTCGCGGTGCGCGCTCTGGGGGCACTCCGACGGCGCGGTGATCGCAGCGCGCATGGCAATCGCAAATCCATCGCGCTACTCGGCGGTGGTGCTGGAAGCCCTGCACCTCGATCGCGTGAAGCCGGCATCGCGCGCCTTCTTCACGATGATGGCGGAGGATCCCGACGGCTTTGGCGAGCGTGTCACCGCGAAGCTCGCGGCCGACCACGGCGAGGACTACTGGCGCACCGTGATCCGCGCCGGCGGCCGTTCGTGGCTCGATATCGCGGCGACGCCCGATAACGATCTGCTCGATCGCCGCCTCACCGAGCTGCGCGTGCCGACGCTCGTGCTCCACGGCGCCGAGGATCCGCGCACGGAACCGGGCGAGCTCGATCGGCTACGCCGCGAGGTGCCGCACGCCGAGATCCATCTGCTCGCGGGAGCGGGACACAGCCCGCATAGCGAGCGTGCATCGCGTGCGACATCCGCGGAGCTCGTGGCCGCGTTCCTCGCGCGAGTGATCCGAGGCTAGAACGCGCGCCGATGTCACACCGAGGCATGCGGCGGTTCTCTTGCATGATGTAGCGGCGTGCCCCTTCCCATCGAAGACTACGCGCTGATCGGCGATTGCGAGACCGCCGCGCTCGTCGGGAAGGATGGCTCGATCGACTGGTTGTGCTGGCCGCGGTTCGATTCGGAGGCCTGCTTCGCAGCACTGCTGGGCACGCCCGAGAATGGACGCTGGCTGATCGGGCCCGTGGATCCGGTGCACGTGGCCACGCGTCGCTATCGGGGCGAGTGCCTCATCCTCGAGACTCGCTACGAGACCTCGACGGGCTCGTGCGTGGTCGTCGACGTGATGCCGCCGCGGCACGGCGATTCGAACCTCGTGCGCATCGTCTATGGCGAGCGGGGCACGGTGCAGATGCGAATGGAGCTGGTGATCCGCTTCGGCTACGGCGCGTGCGTGCCGTGGGTGCACCGCCTGGCGGATGGATCGCTGCGCGCGATCGCAGGGCCGGATCAGCTCGTGCTGCGCACGCCGATCTCGATCGGTGGCCACGATCACCGCACCGTTGGCGAGTTCACGATCGCAGCGGGACAGTCGGTTCCGTTCGCGCTGTCGTATCGCCCGTCGCACCTGCCGCCGCCGGATCCGGCGGACCCGTATGAGGGTCTCGCCGAGGCCGAGGCGTTCTGGGCGGAGTGGGCGAGCCACGCGAACTGCAAGGACAGCGAGGAGCGCGCGCTGACGATGCGCTCGCTGATCACGCTGAAGGCCCTGACGTACGCGCCGACGGGTGGCATCGTCGCCGCACCGACGACGAGCCTCCCGGAGTCGCTCGGCGGCTCGCGCAACTGGGACTACCGATTCTGCTGGCTGCGCGACGCGACGCTCACGCTGCTCGCGCTGATGAACGGCGGCTACTTCGAAGAAGCGGCGGCCTGGCGCGACTGGTTGTTGCGCGCGGTCGCCGGCTCGCCGGAGCGGGCGCAGATCATGTACGGCATCGCGGGCGAGCGCTCGCTGTACGAGCACGAGCTCGAGCACCTGTCGGGCTACGAGGGCTCGAGCCCGGTGCGCATCGGCAATGCGGCGCACGGCCAGCTGCAGCTCGATGTCTACGGCGAGGTGATGGACGCGTTCTACCAGGCGTTCCGCGGCGGCGTGGCGAACAGCGCGGAGACGTGGTCGGTGCAGCGCGAGCTGCTCGCGCACCTCGAGACGGTGTGGCGGCTCCCCGATCGCGGCATCTGGGAGAGCCGCGGCGAGCCGAGGCACTACACGTACAGCAAGGTCATGGCGTGGGTCGCGTTTGACCGAGGGATCAAGCTCGCGCGCGAGGCAGGCCTCGAAGGGCCAATCTCGCACTGGGAAGCGGTCGCCGCGCAGATCCACGCGGACGTCTGCGCGAATGGCTACGACCCGACACTCGGTAGCTTCGTGAGCGCGTACGGTTCGACGAAGCTCGACGGCGCGCTGCTGCTCCTGCCGACGACGGGCTTCCTTCCGGTCGAGGATCCGCGGATCACCGGCACGATCCGGGCGATCGAGAATCAGCTGGTCGTCGACGGCTTCGTGATGCGTCATGACCCATCCGCCGTCGAGATCGAGACCGGGCTGATCAACGGGGAGGGGTCGTTCATCGCGTGCAGCTTCTGGCTCGCCGATGCGCTGATCGTGACGGGCCGCGAGGCCGAGGGTCGAGCGCTGTTCGAGCGGTTGCTC
Source organism: Deltaproteobacteria bacterium (assembly GCA_013813765.1). GTDB lineage: Bacteria > Myxococcota_A > Polyangia > Haliangiales > Haliangiaceae > JABFXX01. The sequence continues at coordinate 17,319 of JACCRC010000028.1, forward strand.
GCGCTGCGCAACGACGTCGGCCTGCTCTCGGAGGAGTACGACACGCGCGTGCGCCGGCTCGTCGGTAACTTCCCGCAGGCGTTCTCTCACATCGCGCTCGTCACGACCGCGAACAACCTGAAGCGCGCGAGCAAGCCGGCCGAGCAGCGCGCGAGCGAAGGCGCCGGTCCGCACCCGGGTGACCCAGCCAGCGGCGTGCGATAGTCGATCCACGCGTGAGCAGCCAGGTTGTACCGGAGTGGGGATCGATCCTCGGGGAGGAGTACGGCGCGTTTCGCGACGCGCTGGTCGCGGTGCTCGCCGAGATGGACATCGAGGTCGATCACGACCACATCGATCACGGCGTCCTGCACACGCCGTCGGCGGGAACGCTGGGCCTCAACAACGTGGTGCGCCTGTGCAAGTCCGCACCGCGCGAGCGCTGGCGCGAGGTGATCGGCGAGCACCTGCGGCGCGCCACCGCGAAGCCGGTGCCGATGGAGCTCGCGGCCGCGCGACCGAACCTGCGCGTACGCATCACGCCGGAGCG
>JACCRC010000032.1 GCA_013813765.1 Deltaproteobacteria bacterium
GTTCCAGGCCGACGCGGGCATGCCGAAGGAGGGCATCGCGCCGCTGACGCAGGCGCAGTTCGACATCGTCGCCGAGTGGTTCATGCGCGGCTTGCCCGCGCTCGATACCACGCTCGTCACGGATCCGCCGCCGAGCACGTGCCTGCCGGGCATCTCGGCGGACGTCAGCGCGCACGTCGCGGCACAGGCGACCACGTCGTGGCGCAGCGTGAACCGGACGAACCAGATGGCGATGTACGGCTGCGGCGCCGCGACCGATCCGAAGGATTGCTTGCAGTCGGAGCCGCTCGCGTCCTCGTTCACGTACGGCGAAGGCTGGGACATCCCGGGCCGCGGTCGCACGCGCGTCCTCGCGGACAACACCTACGTCACCTCGTTCTGGACGCGCAGCTCGCCCGACGGGCGGTTCGTCGCGCACGGCGTCTCGAACGTGCAGGGCTCGTACGTGATCGATCTCCAGCGCGACGCCCAGCTCGTCAACATCAACAGCGCGTACGACCCGGCGTTCTTTCCCGACGGCTCTGGCTTCGTGTTCCAGGGCGGCCCGCGCAACACGTGCGGCATGAGCGTGCTGACGTCGAACCCCACGGCGATCACGATGGGCGAGGCGGCGTGCCGCAGGATCTCGGCCATCGGCCTGTACCAGCACGTCGGCCAGCAGCTCGGGACCAACGGCGACTACTTCGCGATCGACAGCGAGTTCGTCTCCGACGACGGTGGCAAGCAGCCGACGAATCAGGATCCCGACACGAGCTTCGGCAACAACGCGTACAGCTCGTTCACGCCGATGATCTGGAACGGCACGCAGTACTCGCCGCGCACGACGGTGAACATCGACACGCCGTTCGAGGGCGACACGGTGCTCTCGCACTCCGCGAAGCTGACCCTGGCGCGGGTCTCGGGTCCAAACGATCGGCAGATGGGCTTCGTGCTGCGCAAGATCAACGCGACGCTGACGGGCAGCGCCTACACGATCACCGCGCCCGAGATCGCGCGCTACTGCTTCAGCGGAGGCAAGCCGGACTTCTCGTTCGACGAGCGGTTCATCGCGTATCACCACTACGTCACGCCGGCCGATGCGGTGGAGCTCGGCTTCACCGGGCCATCGGATCCGGACTTCGCGCCCTACCTCGCGGAGGGTGCGGCGAACACGTACCTCATGGATCTCCGCACGGGCGTGCCGGTCCGGATCACGAACATGAAGCCGGGCCAGTACGCGCTGTTCCCGCACTTCCGCTCGGACGGCTGGATCTACATCCAGGTGCGCGATGCGAATGCGAACCACGAGTACACGGTCGCCACGGATGCGGCGCTGATCCTCGAGTAGCCCCAGCCCCTTGGTGATAGTCTGGGGCTGGGCGGCTCCGGGTGCGCTTCCTTCTCTTCGAAACGGTAGTGCATCCACTCTCCGCCCACCTTTTCTAGATGGACGCGATCCGCACGCTGCTCCTCGCGCGTACCCACGTCGTCGTCCTCGATCCGGATGTCGCGGCGGGGGCTGCGACGCGGCCGAGCCGTGACGGCGACGTCGAGAAGTTCGAGGACGAGCTCGCGCAGATCGGGTTCGTGATGAGCCTCGACCTGGCGCTCACGATCCGCCGGATGCCGAACCAGGCGATCCAGGAGCTGCGCAGCTGGATCGTCACCACGCTCGCCAAGACGCTCGGCGCGCACCGCCCGCACGTGCCGCTGTTCCGCCGCTTCCCGGGTGGCACTCCGGGGAACACGGTGTCGCTGTACCTGCGGCGGATGGTGAGCTGGCTGCTGACACGCGCCGATCAGCCGTGCCCGTGGTGTGGCGAGACCAAGCCGGTCCGTGCGCTCGATCCGTGCGGTCACCTCGTCTGCAACACATGCTGGGGCGGCGGGAGTTACGCGGGGTGCCCGATGTGCCACCGCCGCGTCGCACTCGGTGATCCGTTCGTCGGCAGCCTCGCCGGTCCGCAGCCCGAGGAGCGGGTGAAGAATCACGACGGGCAGCTGCGGCTGCTCCACCTCGCGTTCGATCTTCTCGGCACCGCCCGCGCGCGGTTCGAGGCGCTCCTGGCGCGCACGACGCCGCTGTCTCCCGACGATCGCGCGGAGGTCGAGGCGGTGATCGACACGCTGGGTCCGAAGGCAGCGAGCTGGCTGCCGAAGAAGATCGCCGTGCGCGAGACGATGGCGCTCGCGGTCGCGCGGCTGTGGATGATCTCGCCGGATCGCCACGCGATGCTGAAGGCGACAGCTGATCAGCTGAAGACCGCGACCGACGTGCTGCGCGTCGCGGCCGTGCTGATGGGCGGTAATGCGGGCCTCGTCGAGCCGATGCGGCTCGGTACGATCCCGCGCGGCCTGCGCAAGCTCGTGCTCGAAGCGCTCGATCGCCTCCCCGCCGAGGCGATGCTCGAGGACATCCGCCGGTATCCCGGCCTGTGGAAGCGCGCCGGCGAGCGCCTGCACCCGTTCGAGCACGCGGTGCGCCTGCCGACGGCGGCACTCGCCTTCGCCGTGGTGCGAGGGACCGATGTCGCGAAGGTGACGTTCGGCGCGACGCTGCGGGCGCAGGCGGATCAGCTCGCGTCGCTCCGGATCGAGGACGACCGCGTGCGCGTCACGCCGTGGGCGGGCGTCGTCGAGGACGCGCTGCGCTCCGGCGACGTGCGCGCATTGACCGAACGGCTCGCGTCGCGGCCCGGCGAGCTGCTCCGGCGCGCGGATCACCTGGTGCGGGTGACGCAGGCCCGGCAGCCCGAGGCACTCGGCGGCGTGTTGCGCACGATCCAGAACGCGATGACGCGAGGTGCGCCGGGCACACTGCTCGGGCTCGGCACGCACGTCGCGGCGCGCGGCGCACCATGGCCGCGCCGGGTGTTCCTGCCGAAGGGCGAGGTGCTGAAGGCGTGGAGCACGCCCGATGAGCGAGCACCGCTGCGTGCGGATGCGATCGGGTCGATCGGCGACGCCGTGCGCACCGAGCTACTGGTGCGCGCCGAGTCGCGCCGGCACTACGCGCGCGCCGTCATCGATCGCGCGCTCGCCGACCTGCTCGTGCCGCTCAACGAACGCACGGCCTCGCGCGCGAAGATCGCGTGGCCGCGCGGCAGCGAGATCGCGGTCCCGCCCGGTGACACGCTGCGCCTGTTCCTGCACTGGGAAGAGCCGACGGGAACCACCGTCGATCTCGATCTGTCAGTCGCGCTGTTCGATGCCGCGTGGCGCCACGTCGCGACCTGCGACTTCACGAACCTCGTCGCGGGCGAACGCGCCGCGGTGCACTCCGGCGATTTGACGTCCGCTCCGTCACCGCTCGGCGCATCCGAGTTTGTCGATCTCGATCTCGCGAAGCTCCGCGCTCTCGGAGCGCAGCACGCGGTGATGGTCGTGTTCAGCTACAACTCGGTTCCGTTCGACCGCCTGACGTTCGGCTTTGCCGGCCTCATGATCGCGCCGGCGGAGGGCACGCACTTCGATCCACGCGCGGTCGCGAAGCGCTTCGATCTCTCGGGGCGCTCGATGATCACGGTGCCGCTGACGATCGATCTCGAGGCGGCGAAGCTGCGCTGGCTCGATGTCCACATCTCGGGACGCGGATCGCTCCACCAGGTGGGTGGCTACCGCGCGGCGCTCGCGCACATCGGGAAGGACTTCGCGGACCTCGCCTTCGCCCGCTCACGTCCGACGCTCTGGGACGTCGCGTGCATCCACGCGATCGCGCGCGCGAACCTCGTCTACGTGCGCGAGCGCAGCGGCGCGATCACGCAGTACCGCCGCCGCGACGGCGAGAGCACGACCACGCGCCTCTCGCGGATCGCGTCGAACGGAGGAGATGACGGCACGCTCGCGATGATCCCGCAGGCCGAAGCGCCGACCTGGTTCTGCGTGCTGCGCGACAACTTCGTGATCCCGAAGGGCTCCGCCGGGTACGCGCTCGACCGTCGGGCGCAGCACGTCGACGGCATCAGCTTCCTGTCCGCGGGCGATCTCGTCGCCGAGCTCGCGGCGAAGCCGTAGCGTGGGCGCACACCGCGATCTCACGGAGGCCTGTTGTCCACCGCTGTCTGCGGGGCGCTAGCCTTCAGAATGATCATGCGAGCGTTCGAAGCCTCCGTCGAGGAGACATTCAACGCCTGGCTCGACCCCCGGGTGATGCACCGGTGGCTGTTCGTCACCGCGATCAGCGAGATCGTCGAGATCGATCTCTGCCCGCATACGGGGGGCGCGTTCACGATCACGGCGATGGCGGGCGATCGCAGCATCGATCACCGCGGCCGCTTCGATCTGGTCGTCAAGCCGCGGCACCTGGCGTTCACGCTCGACGGCGAGCCGCCGGTCACGGTCGACCTGTCGCCGCGCGAAGCGGGATGCGAGCTGACGCTCGAGCAGCCCGGTTCGTCGCTCGACCGCTGGGGCGCGATGCTCGATCGGCTCGCCGCGCTGCTGCGTCGCTAGTACGCTAGCGGAATGCCGGTTGTCGGGATCGATCACGTCCAGCTCGCGTATCCACCGGGCGGAGAGGACCGCGCGCGCCAGTTCTACGGCGAGGTGATGCGGTTCTCGGAGGTCGCGAAGCCGGCGCCCATGGCCGCGCGCGGCGGGATGTGGTTTCAGGCCGGTCCGGTCGGAGTTCATCTCGGTGTCGAGGACGGGATGCGTCCCTCCGTGAAGATGCATCCCGCGTTCCTCGTCGATGATCTCGATGCGCTCGTGGCTCGACTCGTCGCGGCCGGCTGCGAGTGGAAGCCGAGCGACGAGCTTCCGGGCGTACAGCGTGGGCACACGCGCGACCCGTTCGGCAATCGCATCGAGCTGATCCAGGCCATCGCGACCTGATAGGGTCCCCGCATGCGGACGATGGTCGTGGTGCTGATGCTCGCCGCGTGCGGCAGCGACAGCGGTGGTGGATCCGACGCGAGCGATAGCGGCATCGTGCTTCCGCCGGTGAACGCGGCGCTCGATTACCAGCTCGGTGGTCCGTACACGCCGCCGGCGAGCGTGAAGATCGTGTCGCGCGATCGCACGGCGAGCCCCGCGGCCGGGCTCTACAACATCTGTTACGTCAACGGCTTCCAGATCCAGCCCGACGAGGCGAGCGAGTGGATGACGCAGCACCCCGAGCTGATCCTGCGCGACGGCAGCGGCAATCCGGTGATCGACACCGAATGGAACGAGATGTTGATCGACGTGTCGACCGCCGCGAAGCGAGCGCAGGTCGCGGCGATCGTCGGCGGCTGGATCGACGGCTGCAAGACCGCCGGCTTCGACGCGATCGAGATCGATAACCTCGACTCGTTCTCGCGCTCCGGTGCGCGGTTGACGGAGGACAACAACGTCGCGGCGATGGCACTGTTCTCCGCGGCGGCGCACGGCAAGGGGATGGCGATCGCGCAGAAGAACTCGGCCGAGCTCGTGGCCCGCAAGGCGGAGCTCGGCACCGACTTCGCGGTGTCGGAGGAGTGCAATCGCTATGACGAGTGCCAGGACTACCGCGCCGGCTACGGCGACCACGTGCTCGTGATCGAGTACCGCCGCGCAGACTTCACCGCGGGATGCGCAGCCTTTCCAGGCCTGTCGATCGTGCTGCGGGACCTGAACCTCGTGAAACCGGGATCGGCGGCCTATGTATTTGAAGGCTGCTGAGAATTTTGGGGTAGTCAGAGCTGACGCGACGCGTTAGAGTCCGTTCCTCGTCGGGGGAACGATGTCCACTCTTCACGATCCGAGCTTCGAAAAAGACTCCTGCGGCGTCGGCTTTGTCGCCGACATCAAGGGGAACCGTTCCCGCAGCATCGTCGATGATGGGCTCGAGATCCTTCGCCGGCTGTCGCATCGCGCGGCGTGCGGCGCGGATCCGGAGACCGGCGATGGCGCGGGCATTCTGATCCAGCTCCCGGATCGGTTCTTCCGCGCCGAGATCAACCGGCTCGGCTACGAGCTCGGAACCGGCCGCCGGTTCGCGGTGGGCCAGGTGTTCCTGCCTCCGGATCCGTTCCAGCGCGTCGCGTGCGAACAGATCCTCGATGACGTGATCAAGGAAGAAGGCCAGCGCGTGCTCGGCTGGCGCGACGTGCCGGTCGAGCCCGAGCACGTCGGCACCGTGGCAGCCGGCGTGATGCCGGTGTTCCGCCAGATCTTCGTGCGCATGCGGCGCGTTCCGCCAAGCGCATGGGAGCGCACGCTGTACGTGATCCGAAAGCTCGCCGAGAACCGCGTGCGCGAGCGCGGCGCGGATCCGAGCGGCTACTTCCACATCGCCAGCCTCTCCACGGAGACGATCGTCTACAAGGGCCTGCTCCTCCCGCGCCAGCTGCCGAAGTTCTTCCCCGATCTGCGCGCGCCCGAGATGGTCAGCGCGATCGCGGTCGTGCACTCGCGGTTCTCGACGAACACGTTCCCGACCTGGGACCTCGCGCAACCGTTCCGCTACATCGCGCACAACGGCGAGATCAACACGCTGCGCGGCAACGGCAACTGGATGCAGGCGCGGCGCAGCCAGCTGAAGAGCGCGAAGTTCCACGGCGGGCTCGAGCGGCTGTTCCCGATCATCGTGCCGGGAAAGAGTGACTCGGCGCAGTTCGACAACATGGTCGAGCTGCTCACGCTCGGCGGTCGCACGCTTCCGCACTCGATGATGATGATGATCCCCGAGGCGTGGGAGTCACCGCTGCTCGGCGCCGTCGACGAGGATCGCAAGGCGTTCTATCGCTACGCGTCGTCGCTGGTCGAGCCGTGGGATGGCCCTGCGGCGATCGTGTTCTCCGACGGTCAGCTCGTCGGCGCGACGCTCGATCGCAACGGCCTGCGTCCGGCGCGCTGGACGATCACCACGGACGACCGCGTGATCCTCGCGTCGGAAGCCGGCGTCATCGACGTGCCGCCCGAGCGCGTCCGCACGAAGGGCCGGTTGCAGCCCGGCATGATGTTCGTGGTCGATACCTCCGAGGGCCGGATCGTCGACGACGCCGAGCTCAAGCGCGACGTCGCGGGCCGGTTCCCGTACAAGAAGTGGCTCGAGAAGAACGTCTTCGAGATGAGCGAGCTCGAGGACGGCCCTGCCCCGCCGGTGATCTCCGGAGACGAGCTGTACCGGCTCGCGCGCGCGCACGGCTACACCGACGAGGACGTGAACCTCATCATCGAACCGATGGCGATCGCCGGCAAGGAGCCGGTCGGTTCGATGGGCAGCGACACCCCGCTCGCCGTGCTCTCCGATCACGCGCCGAACCTGTCGGCGTACTTCCATCAGCTGTTCGCGCAGGTCACGAACCCGCCGGTCGATCCGATCCGCGAGGCGCTCGTAATGTCGCTCGAGACCACGATGGGTCCCGATGGCAACACGTTCGACGAGACGCCAGAGCAGTGTCACCAGCTGCGGCTGCGTGGGCCCGCGATCGACAACATCGATCTCGCGCGCATCCGCAACGTGCACGAGGGCGTGTTCGAGCCGATCACGCTGTCGATGGTCTATCCGATCGCCGACGGTGACGACGGGCTCGCCGCTGCGATCGCCCGCCTGCGCCGTGCGGCGGAGCTCGCGATCGACGACGGGCACAATCTGTTGATCCTCAGCGACCGCGGCGTCGATGCCGCGCACGTCGCGATCCCGGCGGTGCTCGCGCTCTCCGCGGTGCAGCAGCACCTCGTCCGCGAGGGCACGCGCATGCAGGCCGGCCTCGTCGTCGAGACCGCGGACATCCGCGAGGTCCACGACGTCGCGCTCTTGATCGGCTTCGGCGCCGCGGCGGTGAACCCGTACCTCGCGCTCGATGTCGTCGGAGATCTGGTCGCGCAGGGTCGCGTTCCCGGCCCGCGCGAGGCCGCGGTCGCGCGGTTCCTTCACGCGATGGACGAAGGTCTGCTGAAGGTGATGTCGAAGATGGGCATCTCCACCGTGCAGAGCTATCGCGGCGCGCAGCTGTTCGAGGCGGTCGGCCTCGACGGCGCGATGATCGAGCGGCACTTCACGGGCACGCCGTCGCGGATCGGCGGCGTCGGGCTCACCGAGCTCGGGCGCGAGGCGCTCGCGCGCCACGACCGTGGCTTCGGCGCTGCGGCGCAGGCGATCGCGGAGGAGCTCCCGGTCGGCGGCCAGTATCAGTGGCGCCGGCGCGGCGAGCCGCACAAGTGGAACCCCGCGACGATCGGCACGCTGCAGGCCGCGGTGCGGCTGAACGACGCCGAGCGCTACGCCGAGTACGAGAGGCTGTGCGACGACGAGGATGCCTCGCTCATCACGCTGCGCGGGATGTTCGACCCGGTCTATGCCGAGCGCACGCCGGTTCCGATCGAGGAGGTCGAGCCCGCCAGCGAGATCGTGAAGCGGTTCGTCACGGGCGCGATGTCGTTCGGCTCGATCAGCGCGGAGGCGCACGAGACGCTCGCGATCGCGATGAACCGGATCGGCGCGAAGTCGAACTCGGGTGAAGGTGGCGAGGAGCCCCACCGGTTCGAGCTCGACGAGAACGGCGACTCGCGGCGCTCGGCGATCAAGCAGATCGCGTCGGGCCGCTTCGGTGTCACCACGCACTACCTCGTCAACGCCGAGGATCTGCAGATC
>JACCRC010000074.1 GCA_013813765.1 Deltaproteobacteria bacterium
GATCTGACGTGGCAACCGCTCCGCGGCCCCACCGGCGCCGTGACGGAGGTCCTGGTGTGCGCCGTGGACGTCACGGTGCACGTGCAGGCGCAACAGCGACGCGAAGCGGCCCGCGCCGAGGCGGAAGCCTCGCAGCGCCTGACGGCGGCGGTCACCGCGAATACGACCCTCGGCCTCGTCATGATGGATGCGAGCCAGCACTGCACGTTCATGAATCCGGCAGCCGAGCGCATCGTCGGGTCCACGTTCGCCGAGATCGCCGCGCTCGATCGACCGCTGCACGACATCATCCATCACCGCCGCCCGGATGGCTCGCACTACCCGATGGCCGAGTGCCCGATCGATCGGGCGCTGCCAGCCCGCCTGCAGGAGTATGGCGAGGACGTCTTCGTCCGCCGCGATGGGACCTTCTACCCGGTCTCGTTCACCGCGAGCCCGATCCTCGACCGCGGAGTCGCGATCGGGACGATCATCGAGCTGGCCGACATCACCGAGCGCAGGCAGGCCGAGCACCTCGCCCGCGTGACCGAGCAGAAGTTCACCACGATCTTCGAGCGCGCGCCGTTTCCGATCTGCCTCGTCGCGGCCGCTTCCACGAGGATCGTGGACGTCAATCCCGCGTGGGTCGAGCTGATCGGCTATGCGAAGCACGAGGCGGTCGGCCGCACGTCGGTCGAGCTCGGCATGTCCCGCGATCACGAAGCGCGCGAGCAGATCCGGGGCGAGCTGCAGCGAACCGGATCCTCGAGAGGCAGCGAAGTCCGCGCGACGACGAGAGCGGGCCGCACGCTCGGGCTCCTCACCAACATCGAGACGATCGAGGTCGACGGCGAGCCTCACTGGCTGGTCACCTCCCAGGACACGACCGAGCAGCGTCATGCGGAGGACGCGCTCCGTGCCAGCGAACGACAGTTTCGCGAGCTCGTGAACAATCTGCCCGAGCTCGCCTGGAGTGCGCGGGCCGACGGTCACATCGATTTCTACAGCCGACGCTGGTACGAGTACACGGGGACCACGCCCGCCGAGATGGAGGGCTGGGGATGGAAGCGCGTGCACGACCCGGCGATGCTCGAGCGGGTGATCGAGAAGTGGACGCACTCCCTCGAGTCGGGCCAACCGTTCGAGATGGAGTTTCCGTTGCGCGCGGCGGATGGCTCGTTCCGCTGGTTCCTGACCCGCGTGCGTCCGTTGCGTGACGCGGCCGGCGCGGTCGTCCGGTGGTTCGGCATCAACACCGACGTCACCGAGTTGCGCCAGGCCGAGCAGCGCGCGCTCGACGCGGTCGCGGCTGCCCAGGCCGCCGTGCGGATGCGCGACGAGTTCCTGTCGATCGCGTCGCACGAGCTCCGGACCCCGCTCACGCCGTTGCAGCTCCAGCTGCAAGGCATCGGCCGCCTCCTGGCGATGCGGGTCCCCGATGTGGCAGAGAAGCTCGCCGGGAAGCTGGTGATCGCGACCCGCCAGACGGAACGGCTCACCCGCCTGATCGATGGCCTGCTCGACGTTGCCCGGATCACGGAAGGCAAGATCGATCTGGATCGCGAGCACGTGGATCTCGCGGGCGTGGCCACCGAGGTCGCCGAGCGTCATCAAGCGCAAGCGCTCGCGGCAGGGTGCCGGATCACGGTCCACGCCGAGCAGCGCGCGGCCGGAACATGGGATCGGCTTCGCATCGACCAGATCCTCACCAACCTCGTGACCAACGCGATCAAGTATGGCGCCGGCAAGCCCATCGATATCGGCATCAAGAGGGTCGACGGCTTCGCCCACGTGGTCGTCCGCGATCACGGCATCGGCATCGCCGAGCACGATCGCCAGCGCATCTTCGAGCGCTTCGAGCGCGCGGTGTCGTCGACGAACTACGGTGGGCTCGGGCTGGGCCTGTACATCGCGCGCCAGCTCGCGGAGGCGCACCACGGGAAGATCACCGTCGAGAGCGCGCCGGGGGACGGTGTGGTGTTCACGTTGACGTTGCCAGCCGATCAAGAGCGGGTCTCATGACCCTGGAGGATCCCCGCTGCGTGATCATGGTCGTCGATGACGATGACGACATCCGGCTCACGATCGCCGAAGCGTTGACCGACGCTGGCCGCCAGGTGCTCACGGCCCGGCACGGCGCCGAGGCGCTCGAGGTGTTGCGCGGCGCTGGCCCGCTGCCGCAGCTGATCCTGCTCGATCTGATGATGCCGGTCATGGATGGGGCGACGTTCTGCGAGCACCGGGATGCCGACGGGCGGCTGCGGCGCATCCCCGTCGTCGTGCTGAGCGCCGATGCCGCGCTGGCCGCGCGCTGCGCGACGCTGGGCGTGCAGGGTCATCACAAGAAGCCGATCGACCTCGACACGCTCTACGCGGTGGTGGCTCGGTACTGCTGACGTCGTCCCCCCGGGCGCCCGGGACGGTCAGCGTCGCGCGTCGTCGAGCCGCTCGCGGACCAGGTGGGCGAGCTTGTTCGGCGCGTAGGGCTTCGCGAGGAAGTTGACGCCCTCGACGAGCGGCTCGCCGTGCACGGCCTGCTCGGCGGCGTACCCGCTCGTGTAGATCACCGGGAGCTCGGGACGTTCGGCGCGCAGCCGGTTGCCGAGCTCGCGACCGGTCACGCCGTGGGGCATCATCAGATCCGTCAGCACGAGATCGATGCGGTCGCCGGCGCGCTGCCACAGCTCGAGCGCGTCGACCCCCGACACCGCCTGCAGCACCGTGTAGCCCCAGCGCCGGAGCAGCGCGATGACGTGGTGGCGGACGATCTCGTCGTCCTCGACGACGAGGATGGTCTCGGTCCCGGTCGGCGGCGTGGCGGGCGCGCGGGTGACGGGGGTCGCGACGGCAGGGGCGACGGCGGCCGGGAGCGCGACGATGAACGCGGTGCCGATGCCGATCACCGACTGCACGTCGATCCAGCCCTTGTGCTGGCGCACGATGCCGTAGACCGTCGCGAGTCCGAGGCCGGTGCCCTTGCCGAGCTCCTTCGTGGTGAAGAACGGATCGAAGATCTGCGGCAACACGGTCGCCGGGATCCCCGCACCGGTGTCGCGCACCGTGAGCGTCACGTAGGTGCCCGGGGCGCCGTCGAGTCCGAAGTCCGTGATCGGCCGCTCGGTCGTCACCGTGCCCGTCTCGATCGTCAGCGTGCCGCCCTCCGGCATCGCGTCGCGCGCGTTGACCGCGAGGTTGAGCAGCACCTGCTCGAGCATGCTCGCATCGGCCTCGACCGCCGGCAGCGACGGCGCCGAGCGGGCGATCACGGTCACGTGCTCGCCGAGGACCCGCTTCAGCATGCGGATCATGTTGCGGACGACCTCGTCGAAGTCGAGTACCTGGGTGCGCAGCCGCTGCGTGCGGCTGAACAGCAGGAGCTGCCGGGTCAGGCTCGCGGCGCGCTCCGTGGCCTGCAGGATCTCCTGCGCGTTCGTGTCGCGGTCCGGGGCCTGGCGATCGAGCAGGTACGCGTTGCACTGGATGACGGTCAGCACGTTGTTGAAGTCGTGCGCGATGCCGCCCGCGAGCTGGCCGACCGCCTCCATCTTCTGCGATTGCAGCAGCTGCGCCTCGAGCCGCCGGCGCTCCGTGGTGTCCATGATGACGCCGATCATGCGCACCGGCTGGCGCTCCTCGTCGTGCAGGATGTAGCCGCGATCGAGCACCGTCGCGTACGTGCCGTCGCCGCGGCGCAGCTGGTACTCGGCATACCAGTGCTCGGCACCGCCGGCGATCGCCTCGTCGAGGCTGCGCTTGATGCTCTCGCGCTCGTCGGGGTGCAGCAGGTCGACCCAGCCATCGATCGCGGTGATGCGCCCGCGGTCGAGCCCGAACTGTTCGACCGCCTGACTCCACCAGATCGCATCGCTGCGCAGGTCCCAGTCCCACACGGCATCGTGGGTGGCCCGGGTGAGCAGCTCGAAGCGTTCGGCGCCCTCGCGGAGCTCGCGCTCGGCGCGCTTGCGGTCGGTGGTGTCGCGGATGAAGCCGGCGAAGATCGGGGGCTCGGTGGCGACCCGCGTGATCGAGAGCTCGAGCGGGAACTCGCTGCCATCCGCGCGCATCCCCGTGAGCTCGAGCCGGCGTCCGAGGTTGGTCTGCAGGCCGCTCGCGAGGTGGTTCGCCAGCCCGTGCTCGTGGTGCGCGCGCAGGGCCGGCGGCACGATCAGATCGCTCATCACCTGGCCGACGACGTCGGCGCGGGCGCGCCCGAACGTGCGCTCGGCGGCGGGGTTGAACTCGATGATGCGGCCTTCCTGATCGATCGCGATCACGCAGTCCAGCGCCGAGTCCACGAGCGCCGACGTCAGCGCCTCGCTCCGCTGGATCGCGTGCTCGCTGTGGCGGCGGGCGGTGACCATCCGCCGGCGGAGCTCGAGCCGCGCGATCACCTGCTTCGCGATGCCCTGCAG
>JACCRC010000087.1 GCA_013813765.1 Deltaproteobacteria bacterium
GGCGACGGCGGCAGCAGGAATGACTGACCGGGGGCGTACGGGCGATAGCTCTTCACCCACCGATTCGATCAAAACCGGACCGAGAAGTCCATCCGGAATCGACGACCTATGGTCTACAGGCTCCTAGTTCCCGTTCCTGAGGCGATCCAGTTCACGGTTCGCGACACCGGGTGCGGGATCGAGGGTGACCGGATCGAGGCGATGTTCGAGCGGTTCTCCCAGGTCGCACAGGATCGTCGCGGGCTCGGGCTCGGGCTTTACATCGCGCGCAGCATTGTCGAGGCGCACGGCGGCACGATCTGGGCCGAGAGCCAGGTCGGAACGGGCAGCACGTTTCACTTCACGCTGCCGCGCGCGACCACCTGAGCTAGATTCGACGCGCGGTTGGTTGGGTCCGGTCATGCCCGGCCATGACCTCACAACGTGACCTCTGGTGGATTTCTCGGCGACGGCGAGGTCCGCAGAGTCGCTGCATGAGCTTGCCAAGACTTCCCCGTGGCCGCCGCGGATGGACTCGCCTCGTTATCGGCCTTGTTATCCTTGTATGGGCGCTCGCACTCGAACCGAAGCCCCCTGCCGGCTGCGCGTCTGATGTGCGAGTGTCGGCGCCCGCACAGGCGGTCGCGCCATGACGACGAGCGAGCACATCGAGGAGCCGTTCGCGCGCACCAGCACCGCGCTCGCGATGGCGATGTGCGTGATCTCGACGTTCGGGTGGAACGTGCTCGTCGGCCACGGACCGCGCCTGTCGCTCGCGCTGCTCGGTATCGTGATCCTGTTCGTGAGCACGGTCGGCTGGATCTGGGCCGAGCGGCGCGGACCGCGCGCGTTGACGGTGTGGCTGATGCTGCTCCTCGTGCTCACGCTCGCTGCGCTGTGGATCAGCTACCTCGGCGTGTTCCTGATGGCGATGCCGCTGATCGGGTTCGGCGTCATGTACGGCTCGTTGCAACGAGGCCTCGCGGTGACGCTGGTGCTGTTTGCATTCGCGGTGGTGTTCAACCTGCACGCAGGCGCCTCGCCGATCGACGTCTACGCTCACAGCACCGGCTTCTTGCCTGGTGCGGTGTTCGTGATCGTCAGCGCGCTGCTCGTCGTGCGCGAGCGCGAGTCTCGCCAGCAAGTCCGGCGCTACGCGGCGCAGGTCGAGGAGCTCGCCACCACGCGCGAGCGCATCCGGATCGCGCGCGACATCCACGACAGTGTCGGCCACTATCTGACCGTGGTGCACGTCCAGATCGAGGCCGCGCGCGCGACCGTCGCGACGGATCCGACCGCGTCCAGCGAGTGCCTCGTGCGCGCACAGGACTTCGCGCGCGACGGTCTCCAGGAGCTCCGCCGCTCGGTGTCGATGCTGCGCGCAGGCGCTGTCGACCAGCGCCCGTTCGGCGTCGCGCTCGCGACGCTTGTCGAGGAGTGCCGAGGCAACGGACTCGACACCGCGTTGACCGTGATCGGTCAACCGCGACCGCTTCCGCCCGCGATCGAGTTCACGCTGTTTCGCGCCGCCCAGGAAGCGCTGACGAACGTCGCGCGCCACGCGACCGCGACCCACGCCCGCTGCACGCTGCGCTACGACGCCCGCGCGGTATCGCTCGAGGTCGCGGACGACGGTGTCGGCGCGATCGCCACCGACGGCGGGTTCGGCCTGCTCGGGCTCCGCGAGCGAGCCGCGCTCGTTGGAGGGAACGTGCAGATCCAGACCTCCGCTGGCACTGGCTTCGCGGTCGAGGTGCGAGTCCCGACGTGACGCCCGTCCGCGTGCTCCTCGTCGACGATCAGACGCTGTTCCGAGCGGGGCTGCGCACGCTGCTGTCGACGCGCCCCGAGATCGAGGTCGTCGGTGATGCCGAGAACGGGCAAGTGGCGCTCTTGGTCGCCGCACAAACGCGGCCCGACGTCGTGCTCATGGATCTGAAGATGCCGGTTCTCGACGGCGTCTCCGCGACGCGCAAGCTGCGCGTCCAGCTGCCGACCTGCCAGGTCGTCGCGCTGACGACGTTCGAGGACGACGAGCTCGTGTTCGAGGGGCTCCGCGCCGGCGCCGTCGGCTATCTGCTGAAGGACGCGCCATTGCCGCGGCTCGTCGAAGCGATCCTCGCGGCTGCGCGCGGTGAGTCAGTGCTGCAGCCGTCCGTCGCATCGAAGGTGCTCGCCGAGCTCTCGCGGCTGTCGAGCGCCTCGGCGCCGTTAGCGACCGCGCTATCCGGGCTCTCGGATCGCGAGCGCGAGGTGCTGCGACTCATCGCGCGAGGTGCGTCGAACAAGGAGATCGCCGCCGCGTTGTTCATCGCCGAAGGCACGGTGAAGAATCACGTCACGAGCATCCTGACCAAGCTCGACGTCAGCGATCGAACCCAGGCCGCGCTGCGCGCTCGCGAGCTCGGCATCAGCTAGGCTCCGGCGGATGCGAGCGCGGGGGCTACCGCTATACGTCAAGGTCCTGATCGGCGTGGCGCTGGGCGCCATCGTCGGTGTCGTCTTCGGGACAGGCGATATTGTCGGCGGCATCTCCACCGCCGACCTCGGCACGATCGGCGTGCTCGTGGTCCGCGTCCTCAAGATGCTCGCGGTCCCGCTCGTCATGTTCGCGATCCTCGACGCGATCATCCGCACCAACGTGTCCGCACGGATGGGCGGGCGGCTGCTCGTCATCTGCCTGATCAACGTCTCGGTCGCCTTCTCGATCGGCCTGTTCTTGATGAACACGCTGGAGCCCGGAGTGGCCTGGCAGGGCCACCTCGACGAGCTGGCCGGGCTCTCGAACGACCAGCCGCGCAAGGTCCCCGATGGCGTGACGCTGTCACCCCTCGACAACGTCGCGAAGTGGATCCCGGAGAGCGCGGTCCTGCCGCTCGTCGAGAACAACGTGATCTCGGTCGTGCTGCTGTCCATCCTGGCGGGCGCCGCGATCCGTCGCGTGCGCAAGGACGAGGAATCCGCGGAGTCGATGAACGCGGTCGCGCTGTTCATCGGGGGCGGCTACCGCGTGCTGATGCAGATGCTCGCGTGGGTGATCGAGATCGTGCCGTACGCCGTGTTCGGCGTGGTGGCCCACGTCGTCGGAAAGTCCGGGCTCGGAACATTCTCGGCGCTGTCGAGCTTCCTGCTCGTGATCATCGTCGGGTTCGTGATCCACGCGCTCGGTTATTACCCGCTGATGGCGTGGCTCGTCGGCCGCAAGAGTCCGCGGATGTACCTCGGTCGCGGCGCGAACGCGATCATCACCGGCATGTCGACGAACTCGAGCCTCGCGACCGTGCCGGTCACGCTGCAGAGCCTCGAGGCGATGGGCGTATCACCCGAATCGGCGCGGCTCAGCGCGTGCGTCGGCACGAACTTCAACAACGACGGCATCACGCTCTACGAGGCGATGGCCGCGATCTTCCTCGCCCAGGCGCTCGGCTACGACCTGACGTTCAGCGCGCAGCTCACGATCGTGCTCGCGTCGCTGATGGCCGGTGTCGGCATCGCCGGCATCCCCGAGGCGGGCTTGATCGTGCTCCCGCTCGTGCTGAGTGCCGCCGGGCTGCCGGAGCCGGTCGTCGCCGCCTTGCTGCCGATCGTATTCTCGGTCGACTGGATCCTCGCGCGGTGCCGGAGCGCCGTGAACGTCATGGCCGACATGCTGGTCGCGATCCTCCTCGATCGCTGGATGCAGCTCCGTGGCGAGACGCCTGAACCAGCCGTCGAATGAGCTGAAGCTGGAGGGCGAGCTGGGGTGCTGTCTCGTTTGTGACGATGGTGCCCCACCGCCCTATCCGGGCCGTCACAAGGTCTATCCACTGGCCGAACCCGCGGTCAAGGAGGGATAGGTGAGTCGCGTCCTGGGCCGTCGTCATCGACGGGTCCCGTGCTACCGATCGGGGGATGTTCTGCCGCGCCGCCGTGTGGCTCCTGCTTGTCGCATGCGGTAGTGCACCCGCGGCCGAGCGGACCCCGGACCCTACCCGCGTCGAGCTCCAGCCCGGCGACGTGACGTTCGTGGGCATGTGCGACGCGTCGGGGGCGGTGCCACTGGATGGGTCGAAGTTCGTGGTCGCCGACGACGAGGACACCATTTTGCGGACCTACGACGTCAAAGGCGGAGCGCCGATAGCGATGCTCGATGTCACCGACGCGATCATCCCTCCGACGGCTCGCGCGGAGGTCCTGCCCACGGACGAGGTCGACATCGAGGCCGCGACACGGGTCGGTAACGTCGCGTTCTGGATCGCGTCGCACGCGCGGCGCAAGGGCGGCAAGCCGGCGCCCGCGCGGCTCCGATTCTTCGCGACGAACACGCCGTCTGGCGATGAGCCGATGCGCGTGCTCGGGACGACGGATCGGCTGCTGGCGGCGATGATCTCCGAGCCGAAGTTCGCTCACCTCCCTCTCGCGAAGGCGGCGATCACCGGACCGACCGAGGACGGTGGCCTCAACATCGAGGGCCTGTCTGCACGCCGCGAGGGCGGTGTGTGGATCGCGTTTCGAAATCCGGTCGTCGGTGGCAAGGCGCTCGTGATCGGCCTCGAGAATCCGCTGGAGCTCATCCAGGGCGGGCCCGCGAAGTTCGTCGCGCCCGTGCTGCTCGATCTCGACGGGCTCGGCATCCGGGCCATGACGCAGTACCGGGGGCGCTACGCGGTGGTCGCCGGCCACCCGATCCATGCGCGCCGATCGGTCTTGCACGTCTGGAAGGGCACCAGGGCGAACCCGCGCGCGATGAAGAAGCTCGATCTGACGCAGTTCAACGCCGAGGCGTTCGTGGCGCGTGACGACCGCGATCGCATCATGCTCCTCAGCGACGACGGCACCGTGATGATCGACGGCAAGGAGTGCAAGCGCCTCGCCGACCCGGCGATGAAGCAGTTCCACGGCCGCTGGGTCGCGCTTCCGAACTAGACTGCGGCGTGGCCCGTACCGCGCTGATCACCGGCGGCAACCGCGGCATCGGCCAGCAGGTCGCGCGCGTCCTCGCCATGGATGGCTGGGATGTACTGATCGGCTCGCGCGACAAGGCGAAGGGACAGTCCGCCGCGACCCGTCTGCGCAAGGACACCGGTGGTCGCGTGCGCGCGATCGAGCTCGACGTGACGAGCGATGCATCCGTCGAGACCGCAGCGCGGGTGCTACGCGACGGGGCGATCCGGATCGATGCGCTGGTGAACAACGCTGGCATCTACGGCGCCGGCGCGCGCGGGCCCGACGCTGTCTCCTGCACGATGGAGACGAACTTCTTCGGCCCGCTGCGCGTGACGCTCGGACTGCTGTCGCTGCTGCGCGACGGCGCGACGATCACCAACGTCACGAGCGGTCTCGGCGAGCTGTCGAACCTCGACGACGCGCACGCGCGACTGCTCGCCGATCCCGACCTCGGTCGCGACGCGCTCGTGGACGCGATCCGCGGCTTCGTGGCAGGTGGCGGCACCGACTGGGGCACCGACGCGTACGGCGTCTCGAAGGCGGCGCTCAACGCGCTGACCCGCGTGCTGGCGAAGGAGCTTGCTGGGCGCGACATCCGCGTCAACTCGACGTGCCCCGGCTGGGTGCGCACGGACATGGGCGGCCGCGGAGCACCACGCTCCGTCGAGGAAGGCGCCGCGAGCGTGCTGTTCGGGGTGACGGCGACCCAGACCGGTGGAGTGTTCCGCGACGGAGCGAAGATCCGACCATGACCCGCGATACGATGGGCGCGATGAAGCCGAACGTCGTGCTGATGGTGGTCCTCGTGGGGGCTCTGGTCGAGAGCGCTGCGGCTGCACCCGATCCGCGGATCGCGAGCTGCCGGCAGGAGCAGAAGCTGCGAAAGCAGTCCGCGTGCCTGTCCAAGATCGTCGACGCGGCGGCAACACAGGCGGTGATCGACGCGCAGCTCGAGATCGCGCGCAAGGCGCTGGTCGCGCGGCCCGAGCAATCGATCTCTGGCCGCGAGGACTTCGAGTACGCGGCGGAGAACGCCGGGATCGCGGCCGCCAAGACATCGATCGATCGGCTGACCGCACACGTCGTCAAGGGCGACGCGACGGCGCAGCGCTTTGGCCTGCGAGGCCTCGCGCACGCGCTTTCACTCCTGCGCATGGGTTACGCGAACGGTGGAGAACGCGACCGGCAGATGCGCGCCGATCTCCTCGGGCCCATCGGCGGGACGTGCCGCGAGCGTCTCGAATCGCCGGAGGAGCTCGTGATCACCGAGGCGTTCCGATGCGTCGGCGAGACACGCGACCGGCAGCACGCGGCCGCGATGGTGAAGGCGATCGCGAAGGTGGCTGATCGCGGAAAGCTCGCACGCGCGGGCGTCCTGGCACTACGCGACCTCGAGGGGCTCGACGTGGCGACGGTGAAGCCGCTGATCCGGATCCTCGAGAATCCGTTGCCGGCAGCCGCGTCGAGCGACGACATCTGGGTGCGGGCCGACGTATGCCGGTTGTTCTCGAGCGTGGTCGCCGGCTCCGAACGCTGGGCGCAGTTGCCGGCGAAGACCGCGGCCGAGCGGATCGGCAAGAGCAACTCACAGGCGCGCGAGGCCTGCGAGCAGCTCGGCGCGAAGCTCGGTCGGGCCGCGCCGCCAGCGTCGAGTAGCAAGAACTGGTTTCCGAGCCAGCGCTTCGAGAGCTGCCGCCCGGATCGCCTCGGCATCCTGGGCGACGCCGAGGTGTGCGTGTTCAGCGAGCCCGCCGGGCCGTCGACGCGGAAATACCGGCTCGCGATCGAGGACGTCTCGAAGCTCGATCCGAGCGACAACACGCGCCACGCGGCGATCGTGTCGACCGATCTGCGCGTAGGTGCCGGCGAGTACATTCACGTCGAAGCGGTGGCCGCGTTCGAGCTCAGCGACGGCCGCTGGCTGATCATCGTGCCGGTGGTCGCGGGCAACCCCGATAGCTACACGGCAAAGCACGCGCAGCTGCACGTGCTCGATACGGCGACGAAGAAGCTGGTGCTCGCGCAGACCACGACGCCGTGCCGTGGTGCCTCGTGCCAGCAGGACGTGCAGCTCTCGCGCAAGAAGGGCGTCGAGACACCGGTCGACATCCTCGTGGGAGGCGACGCCAAGCAAAAGCTCGTCTGGGACGGCAAGGCGCTGCGCCCGTCGCGGTGAGCGACCGGAGCCCATCGTGCTGCGAGCCATCGACGGATTTCATCAGGACGAGCGCGGCGACTGGGTCGCCGAGCTGCGCTGCGGTCACGGGCAACACGTGCGTCATCATCCGCCGTTCTTCTCGCGGCCGTGGGTCGTCACGGAGGAGGGCCGCGCATCGCGGCTCGGCTCCGATCTGCCGTGCGTGCTGTGCGAGCGCTTCGAGCTGCCGAGCGGGTTCGAGGCGTACAAGCGAACGCCGGACTTCACCGCGGCCTCGATCCCGGATGGGCTGAAGCGCCACCACTCGACGAAGCCGGGGGTGTGGGCCGTGATCAACGTCCTCGAAGGCCGACTGCGCTACGTCGTCGAGCCGCCGCTGGTCCATGAGGAGGTGATCGAAGCTGGTGGTCGCGCCGTTGTCGTTGCGGAGGTGCTCCATCATGTGGAGCCCGAGGGCGAGGTTCGCTTCTTCGTCGAGTTCTACCGTTGCGCCACCGCGCGCTGAGATCGTTGGGCTACACCACTCACCGAGAGGTAAGCTCCTGGCTCCGTGCGCGACCTCGTCGACATCGGCGTCAACCTCACCCACCGCTCGTTCGATCGTGACCGCGAGGCCGTGATCGCGCGCGCGGCCGGCGCGGGGGTCGGCACGCTGATCCTCACCGGCACGAGCGTGACCGAGAGCCAGCGCGCTGCTGCGTTCGTGCGCGAGCGCCGGGCGACGTGCTTTGCGACGGCGGGCGTCCATCCGCACCACGCGAAGGACTGCGACGCGCGGACGATCGAGGCGCTGCGAGCGCTGGCCACGGATGACAACGTCGTCGCGATCGGCGAGTGCGGATTGGACTTCAACCGCAACTTCTCGCCGCCGGATGTGCAGGAACGCTGGTTCGAGGCGCAGCTGGAGCTGGCCGCAGAGGTGGGGCTGCCGGTGTTTCTTCACGAGCGCGACGCCGCCGACCGCATGCTCGCGATCCTCGGCAAGCACCGGCCGAAGCTGGCCGGGGGAGTCATCCATTGCTTCACGGGAACGGCCGAGACGGTGAAGCGCTACCTTGGCCTGGATCTGCACATCGGCATCACGGGGTGGATCTGCGACGAGCGTCGCGGCGCGAGCCTGGTCGACGCCGTGCCGCACATTCCGCTCGACCGGCTGATGATCGAGACGGATGCGCCGTTTCTGTTGCCGCGCACGTTGCCGCAGAAGGAGCGGCGCAACGAGCCGGCCTTCCTCCCCGAGGTCGTGAAGGCGCTGGCCCGGGTTACCCGGCGCGACGAGATCGAGATCGCGACCGAGACCACGCGCACGGCGCGCCGGTTCTTCGGCTTGCCGGCTGCGGCCTGACTCGCCCCTCACCACGAGGGCGTTGCGAGAGGCGACCGCAGGGCACAAGGTCTGTGATGTCGATGAAGAGCGCGAGTGATGCCGAGCTGCTGCGGGTCGAGGAGCAGCGCGCCGCAGCCGTGAATGCACTCGCGGAGCACGAGTACGCGCTCGCCGGTCGCGGACAGCTGGCTGGGCAGCTTGCTACCGAGGAGAAGCGGGTGCGGCTGCTGACCGTCGAGCTCGCCCGCGAGCGCGAGGACGTGGTGCGGATGACCTCCGGCGTGATGGGATTCCTCTATGCGCTGGTCGGCGACGAGCAGCTGTCGATCGAGCAGCGGGAGGCGCTCGAAGCTGAGGCGCGGCTCGCCGAGGCGATGGGATCGCTGCAGCATCTGTCGTCGCGCCTCGCGTCGATCGATGCCCGGCTCGCGACCCAGTCCTACCAGTCGCTCGTCGATGCCGCGGCGGCGGCACGGTCAGCGAAGGAGGAGCTGCTGATCCGAACGCACCACCCCGCGGGCCTCGCGCTCGAGGATCTCGGGGTACGCATCGAGGCCTTGAATATCGAGTTGATTCCGCTCGACGAGGCAGTGGCCGCCGGAGACGCCGCGCTCGCGAAGATCAAGGCGGTCGTCGAAACGCTCGACCGCGCGCAGAACGAGCGCGTCGAGCAGCGGGATGCCCGGGGATCCGCGGGAGAGGCCGAGGCCGCGATCGCGATATTTCACCGCGCGATCGATGGGCTCAGCACGGCCGAGGACGAGACCCTTGGATTCTCCATGCTGGTCG
>JACCRC010000089.1 GCA_013813765.1 Deltaproteobacteria bacterium
CGGCGGTGCTGCGCGGTCCGGCTCGCCGGACCTTGCGATCGTCGGCCTCGCGCTCGCAGTCCTCACCGCCTGCGGACCGGGCGAGCCCGGCCACGGCGTCGACGTCGACCGCACGCTCGCCCATGTCGCCTCGCTCACGGCGATCGGCCCGCGACCGGGTGATTCGGCGAAGGCGCGCGAGGCAGCCGCGTACATCGAGACGTCGATCGCCGACGCGGGCGGAACCCCCGAGCGCTATCCGGTCGGCGCGGTCGATCTACCGCCGATCACCGTGATGGGCGTGACGTACCGGAGCGCGCGTCGCAGCGAGAGCACCGATCCGAACATCGTCGTGCGCTTCGGACCGCCCGGGCGCGCGCTGGTGATCATGGCGCACTACGACACCGTTCATGGCAGCCCCGGTGCCGTCGACAACGCAGCCGCCGTCGGTGTGCTCGTCGAGCTCGCGCGCATCCTGGCGAGGGACCCGCCGCCGTACGGAGTGATGCTCGCTTTCACCGCTAACGAGGAGGTCGGCCTCGTCGGCGCCGAGGCGCTCGCCGCGCGCATCGGCGACGACGTCGCGTTCGCGATCGCACTCGATCTCGTCGGTGGCAGCGGCGATCTCGTGCTCAACGGCGCGAGCGAGATGATCGGCGCCGAGGAGATGCGCTGGCTGGCGAGTGCCGCCGACCGGGCAGGCAGCACCATTCGCACGCCGCTCGCGCACCGTGTGGTCAGTCGCTGGTGGCCGCAGGCGGAGCGCTCCGATCACGGACCGTTCACGCGCCGCGGGATCCGCGCGATCCACTTCTACAACCGCGGCCAGGACGGCGAGTGGATCGACCTCGCGTACCACAGCCCGCGCGACGTGATGGAGCGCGTCGATCGCAGCTCCGTCGACGAGCTCGGGCGCATCCTCCACGCGCTCGCTCGTGTCGCTCCGCCGGCACCCGGCGGCGATGGCTTCTGGATCCCGGTACTGCGCAATCGCGTGCTGCCGCGCTGGGCCTTGCTCGCGATCGAGCTCGTCCTCGCACTCGTCGCGCTCGGCTCGCTGATCGCATCGCGCAGCGCACGCGCACGCGGTGGCCTGGGTCTGCTCGCCGGAACCGCGTGCTTCGCGCTCGCCGCCGGCGCGACGTACCTGACCGAGCAGCTCGCGCGCGGCGATCATCCCGGACCGTGGATCCATGCGCCGCTCGCAGCTGCGATCGCGGAGCTCCTCGTATTCGCCGGCGCACTCGGTCTCATCACGCTCGCGCTGCGCCGCATGCGCGCGTGGAACGGAGAGCTGCGCTACCTCGTCGTCGCGGCGTCGATCCCGCTCGCGGTCGGCGTCGCGCTCCTCGTGATCGGTGCCGCGGAGCTCGCGTGGATCTGGCTCCTGCCCGCGGTGGTCATCGCCCTCGCACCGCGCCTCGCCGTCGCGCGGTGGCTGTCTCCGCTGGTGGCCGCGCTCCCCGCGCTGCTCGTGCTCTCACCGAACCAGCTTCGCGAGGCCGCGTGGAACGGCTTCCTACCCGCCACGACCTCCCTGGCCCTGCTCCTTGCCATGTTCATCCTCCCGGTCGCGGCGGTCGTCGCGTACCTCGCGCGCCGCCGGGGTGCGACAGGTCCCTTGGGGTCATTCGTCCTCCCCGTGGGGTGCCTACTCTCCGTAATCGCGGGAGTTGTCCTGGTGTCTCGCGCACATCCGCGCTGCACCGCCCCCGATTTCAACCAGTTCCACCTGGCGTGCGAGGCAACCCCGGGGGTGCGCTAGCAATTGCATGGTTCTCCCAGTAACAATGGCCTTCCTGCGGACCTTCACGACTTCAGTCCTGGTCATGTTGGCGTTCGCCGCCTGCGACGTCGGGGAAGTCCCGATCGGCGGCGGTGGCGGCGGCCCGGATGGCGGCGGCGGTGGCGGCTCGGCCGGCTTCACCACGACCTGCGTCGACCGCTCCCCCACGCCCGGCATCTCGCACAACCACGCCGGCGTCACCGTGAATCCGACCCGCGCTGGTGAAGGCTGCCTCAACGTGGGCTGCCACGGCCCGGCCCAGCCCGGCGGCGAGTTCGCCGCGGCCGGCACGGTCTACAAGCAGGACGGCACGACTCCGAACCCCGGCGCTGTCGTTCGTATCAAGAACGGCAACAACGTCATCACGATGGTTGCGGAGAGCGGCGGAACGTTCCACACCGGTCCGACGACGATCATGTACCCGACGATCACCGACGTCTCCGCGTGCCCGACCTCGTCGCCGATGGTCACGAAGCTCAGCGCGCTGGGCGGACCGAACTGCAGCCAGGCCGGTTGCCACACCAACGGTGGCGGCCAGGGCCCGATCCGCGGCCTCAACTAGCGGCGGCGCTACTTCTTCTTCGCCGCGATGAGGCGCGTGTACGCCTCCGCGGCGGACTTACAGACCTGGCCGAGCACGCCGATCTGGATCGGCGACAGCTCCTTGCCGTGGCCGTAGAGCAAGTTCACGACGCGCTTGCCGATCATGATCACGCCGGCCGAGACGTGCTGCGGCTCCGGGCAGCCGAGCACCTTGTAGAGATGCGAGTTCACCGTCGACGGAGCGAGCGCGCCGTGAAACACGTGATTCTCCGCAGCGAGCGCGCTCTGCAAGACCGACGGCGCATCGAGCGGCATCAGCACGTGCTCGACGTGCGCGTAGCCCGGCACTCCGAGCGCCTTCCAGCCGAACGCCATGTTGTCGCGCACCGTGAACACCACGCTCGACTCGAACGTCGCGGCCGAGTAGCCGAGCAGCGCCTCGACGATCCGGTTGCGATCCGTCGCCATCGCGAGCTCGCGCATCGCGACATCGGCGGACATCGGCTGCGTCGCGAGCGGCGGCGGCGTCGTGGTGCGAGCGCGCGGTGGAGCGGGCGTCCCGCTGGTGGACACCGGCGCGGTCGGTGTGATCACCGCGGTCTCGGCGGGCGCTGCGTCATCGGCCTCGAGCGCATCGAGCAGGTCCTCGGCGTCGAGCTCGAGCGCCTCCGACTCGTCGAACTGCTTCGCCATCTTCAGACTGCGCAGCCGCGGGCGGGGCCCGGGCGCGGTGACCACCGATGCGGGCACCGGCGGCAGACCCGGCAACGGCGGCGCGGGCAGTCCCACATCGACGGCGCCCTCGTCTCCGCGCGGGGTGTCCGCGAACTTCACGAACCGAGCGGGGCGCGCAACGCCATAGTACCGCTCGATGTAGTAGTAGATGCGGACCTCGGGAGCGACGCGCGGAAGCACGCGGTAGCCGGTGATCTGGTTCAGCGCCTCGAGCGTCGCAAAATCGTGCGGATCCTCGATCGCGGCGATCAGCTGGCGGTCCTGGACCACCAGCGGTACGCACTTGTGCTTGAACGCGATCTGCGGCGGAAGTAGCCGTACTGCCGCACGCTTGGCGCGTTCCAGCATGGCGCCGGTCGCGATCGGTATGCCCAGCTCGAGCCCCAGATAGACGGTCAAGGCCTCGAGATCGATGAAGCCGTGCTCGAACAGCACCGTCCCGATCCGCCCGCCATCCCGTGCCTGATGCTTGAGCGCGGCCTCGAGCTGGGGCTCCGTAAGCCGGCCGTCTCGTACGAGCATCTCGCCGAGCTTCATCTGCCTGCAACGGTATCACGGCCGTGCTACTGCACCAGAATGTGGCCAGAGCGCGTCGGGGCGCTGTTCGCGATCGGGCTCCTCGCCTCCTGCGGTAGCAAGAGCGGGGACAAGGCCCCGCCGCCGCCTGTTCCGACGGCGCCGTTGCCGGGCCTCACCGCCGATCAGGGAGAACCGGCAGAGCCGACTGCTCCTGACTTCCCCGAGGGCACACGCTCCCTCGAGATGATCCGTACGGTCGGCGTGCGCCTCGAGCCCGGCGACGACGCGAAGCGCATCGGCACGATCGCGGTCGACACCCGGGTCCGCTGGAAGCGCACCGCGAACGCGAAGGGCTGCCAGAAGCCGTGGGTCGAGATCGAGCCGCGCGGCTGGGTGTGCGGCGATTACATGAAGCCGAGCACGCGACTCGCGATGGGTCGCGAGGTCCCGATGCTCGACCGCGGTGAGCTCGTACCCGGCATCTACGGCAAGGTCACGGCGCCGAACTCGGTGACCTACGTGATCGAAAAGCCGGAGTCGAAGAAGAAGAAGGACAAGAAGAAGGATCCGAAGGGACCGGTCATCTCGACCAAGCAGGTCGACGGCGCAAAGCCGCCCGAGCCCAAGATGCTCGAGTCCAAGCCGCTCGTCGGCTCGGTCAACGTGCGCCAGTACGAGGAGCTCACGATCGGCGGCAAGACCTACTGGAAGGTCAGCCAGAAGGATCACGAGTACGTCCTGCGCTCCGCGATCTCCACGCACCGGCCCTCGCTCTACGGCGGTGCACGGCTCGGCGACGAGACCGGCTGGAGCGTGCCGGTCGCCTTCGTGTGGCCGCGCGCCGGCTACCAGCAGGCGTGGATCACCGCGAAGTCGACCGGCGCCGGCGTCATCCGCCAGGTGCCGGCGCGCACGCCGCTCGCGATCGCCGAGACCGTCAACGATCCGAAGAAGGGGACCCCGATCGCCTATCGCGTCGGCGAGAACGAATGGATCCGCGCGAACGACGTGCGCGTGTTTCAGCCCGCACCGCCGCCGTCGCTGCTGCAGAAGGGCGAGCGCTGGATCGACATCGATCTCGACAACCAGATCCTCGTCGCATTCGAGGGCGAGGTCCCCGTGTACGCGACGATGGTCTCGAGCGGCGGGAAGGACACGCCGACCGAGACCGGCATCTACCGGATGTGGGTGAAGGAATCGGAGGCCGACATGAAGGGCCTGAGTGGCGAGGATCCGTACTCGGTCGCGACCGTACCGTGGACCCAGTTCTTCAGCCCCGAGCGGGGCCTCGCGCTGCACACCGCGTACTGGCACGACCAGTTCGGCGTGCGGCGCAGCCATGGCTGCGTGAACCTCGCGCCGCGCGACGCGCGCTGGCTCTACTTCTGGAGTGATCCTCAGGTGCCGCCCGGCTGGACGATGGCCGCCGGTGTCGTCGAGCAACCCGGCTCGATCGTGCGTGCACGTACCAAGGACGAACCGAATCCGCCTCTGCGCGGCTATGCGAAGAAGGTCCAGGAAGCTCGCCAGATGAACCCTTGACCGCGCGCGCGGGTCCGTCGATACATGCATCGTGCCCGCTTCGCCCACGGAATGCCTCAAGCGCCTCATCGAGGGGAACGAGCGGTTCGTCGCGAATACGCGTAGTGCCGAGACCGCGATCAGCCACTTCCGGCGCTCCGAGCTCGCGACCAATCAAAACCCGTCCGCCGTCGTGCTCGGCTGCTCGGACTCGCGCGTGCCCGCCGAGATCGTATTCGACCAGCGCCTCGGCGAGCTGTTCGTGATCCGCGTCGCCGGCAACATCGTCGCGCCGTCACAGCTCGCGAGCGTCGAGTTCGCGGCACAGACGTGGGGCATCGGTCTCGTCGTCGTGCTCGGTCACTCGCAGTGCGGCGCGGTCAGCGCGACGCTCGATGACCTCACCCCGGATCGCCCCGAGGCGCCGCAGAGCTTGAACTCGATCATCAGCCGGATCCGACCCGTGGTCGTGCCGCTCGTCGAGCTCGGCAACGCACTGCCGCGCGACACGCTGATGCGTGCCGCGGTGCGCGCGAACATCCGCGCGTCGGTCGATGCGATCCAGCGCGGCACGCCGCTGCTCGAGAAGATGGTCACCTCGGGTGAGATGCTCGTCGTCGGTGCCGAGTACGATCTCGTCACCGGCGCTGTCGAGGTCATGCACGCCCTGCGGCAGCGCTCGACGACGTCGCCGCCGGTCTCGAAGACCTAGCGCGGTACCCCGCGCACGCCGGCGCACGCGCCGTCATGACCGGCGCGGGCGCCGACCGCGCGGGCTACCCGAGGACGGGGAGCTTCTTCGGCTGCGCGCCGAGGACCTGCGCTTCGGCAGAGTCCAGTGCGCGCACGAGCTCGGGGCCGAACAGCTCGCCGAGCGTGTCGCGCGTGATGCGATAGAGCGACGGCCCATCGACGTGCGCGCACGAGTACTCGGCGTACTCGTCGGCGAGCACGATCGCGTCGTCCTCGTACGACACCGGGAACAACCGGCAGATCGCCGGCTTCACGCCGCGGAAGTCCCAGCCCTGCTCGATCGAGGCGCGGTGGATCGCGCAGCCGCGGCGATCGTGCTGCAGGAACAGACATCCCTCGTCGACGACCTCGGTCCGCACCACTGCGCCCGACGGGTAGTCCTTGTCGTACTCGACCTCGCTCTCGAACCACGCGCGCGACTTCACGGCATCGCGCAGCAGCGGCCGGATCTGCTCCGCGCGCTGGAGGATCGCATCGCGTTCCTTCAGATCGACATCGCAACCGTACTGGCAGCACGCGTCGTGCTTGAGCTTGTGTGTGTCGACCATGGTGCAGTCGTGCTCCATGCAATCGGGCGCGAGACGGCTGGTGAACAGCGCGGCGGACACCGTGCGGAACCGCGGGTGGTCGAGAGGTACGTCCATGAGATCGCGCAATCTACTCAATTCCGAGCAGACTCGAAAGCTCGATGCGAGTGCCGTCGCCGCCCTCCAGCTTGTCGACGGCGAGGACCAGCGTGGAGAGCGTGCCCTGATCGAGGATGCAGTCCGCATCCGGCGTGACGCGAAGGAAGTTCTTGCCGCACGACGGCATCACCGGCAGCGAGCCGGCCTGCAACCGGATCGGCGCGCCGTGCGACCGGCAGACGACCGGGCGCGCCGCGTAGATCATGCAGCGCCCCTCGGGATCGAGCGCTGCGCAGTGATCCGCCGGCGCGGCCACCGCGTTCGCCGCCAGCGCCGCGCGCCGTGCCGCGTCCCAGGTAGCGAGCTCGGCGCGGATCGCCGCCGCCTCGATGCCGGTGACCGTCAGCCGGGCGTGGCAGCAGTCGGAGCAGCCCGTCGCGCACTGCATGTCGTCGCCGTGGCGTTGCTCCACCCGCGTGAAGAACGCGTCGACCTTCGCGGTCACCTCGGCCAGCCTGCTCACAACAATCGAGATAGCATGCGAGCGCCATGGATCTGAACGACATCGTCGTGTTCACCAAGGTCGCGGAGACCAAGAGCTTCACCGGCGCCGCCGAGCAGCTCGGGCTCCCGAAATCCACGGTCAGTCGCAAGCTCGCGCAGCTCGAGGAGCGCCTCGGCGTGCGACTGGTCCAGCGCACGACCCGCAAGCTCGCGCTCACCGAGATCGGCGAGGCGTACTACCAGCGCGCATCGCGGATCGTCGCAGACATCCAGGCCGCGGAGCAGGTCGTCACCGACATGCAGGCTTCACCACGCGGCCGCCTGCGCGTCACCGCGCCCATCGATCTGTCCACGCGTTACCTCGGCGCGATCATCGCGGACTTCATCGCCGAGCACGGCGATATCACCGTGGAGCTCGACGCCACCGATCGCGTCGTCGATCTGATCGAGGAAGGCTTCGACGTCGCGGTCCGGTTCGGTCAGCTCCCCGAGTCGACGCTGATCGCGCGCAAGCTCTCGGTGCTCACGGCCGTGCTGTGCGCCTCGCCGGCGTACATCGCGAAGCGCGGCATGCCGAAGACCGTCGACGAGCTCGAGGAGCACGACAAGGTGCTGTTCGCTCCGAGTGCGCGCACCACCGGCTGGACGCTCGTCAACGGTGACCAGAGCTACGAGCTCGGACGCCCGGCTCGCTTCATCAGCAACAACCTCGGCGCGGTGCGCGATGTCGTGCTCACCGGCGGCGGCCTCGCGATGATGAGCGAGTTCATGGTTGCGTGCGATATTCGCGACGGCAGGCTCGTGCGCCTGCTGCCCGAGTGGACGAGCCGCAGCTTCGACGTCCAGGCCGTGTACCCCGCGCGGCAGAACCTGCCCCCGCGGCTCACGCTGTTCCTCGATCACCTCGCGAAGTCGCTCAATCCGGCGCCGTGGACGAAGCCGCCGGTGGCGTGAGGCAGCGCGCGTTCGCCGCATCTCGCACGAACACGCTCTCGTAGAAATCCGCGTCGAGCGCCTGCACCTCGGATCCGAGCCGCGCTGTCGTCGCGCAGTCTCCACCGCGCGCGGCCTCCATCGCCTGCTTCGTGAGCTGCCACGCTCGCTCGCGTTCCACGGCGCGCTTCTCGACCTGGGAGTCTCTGGGAGGCACAGGCGGGGCCTTCGCGGCGTCATCCTCGTCCCTCGCGGTCACGTAGACGTAGAGCGACGGGATCGCGATCAGCGCTCCGATCGTCAGCGGGATGAAGGCGACGTCCTCGGGGTCGGTCTCCCCGCCGGGACCGAATGCGCCGGCCTGCAGCGCGAACCCGATCGAAAGAATCCCGACACCGGCGAGCGTGCCGATCTTGCCGCCGTTCTTGGTGGTGCACCCGGAGGCGAGTCCGAGTGCGAGAAGCGCTGCGACGCACCGCTGCATTCGTCGATCGTACGCGCACTTATGAACTGGCGCTTGTAATGAGATCGATGAAGCCTTACTAGTGTCCCGTCCGCGTACCGGGAAACCGGCGCGCAGGGCCAGAGGAGAGCCGGCAACGCCCGGCAAGAAACTTCATGTCGAACTACGAGCTCATCGAGACCGATAACGTGCCGATCAAGGCATGGACCCGCGGCGTGGGGATCGAGGACTCCGCGCGCAAGCAGCTGGAGAACACGG
The DNA here is from genome assembly GCA_013813765.1 of Deltaproteobacteria bacterium. Lineage (GTDB taxonomy): Bacteria > Myxococcota_A > Polyangia > Haliangiales > Haliangiaceae > JABFXX01. Next base: position 8,621 of record JACCRC010000089.1, read on the forward strand.
CACGCCTCCCGATCATCTTCCGCCACGTGGCGGTGATGCCCGACGTGCATTTCGGGATCGGCGCGACGGTCGGTTCGGTCGTTCCCACCGAGGGCGCGATCATCCCAGCGGCCGTCGGTGTCGACATCGGCTGCGGCATGATGGCGGTGCAGACGGATCTCGACGCGAAGCTCCTGCCCGACTCGCTGAAGTCGCTGCGCACGGCGATCGAGAAGGCAGTCCCGCACGGCCGTACGGCGAGCGGCGGCCGGGGCGATCGCGGCGCGTGGAGCAAGGTGCCGGCGGCGCCGGGCAAGGCGTGGGCGGCGCTCGAGCGCGAGTACAAGGTGCTCGTGGCCAAGCACAAGCGGATCGGCGCGGGCAACGACGTGAACCAGCTCGGTACGCTCGGCGGCGGCAACCACTTCATCGAGGTCTGCCTCGACAAGACCGACAAGGTCTGGCTCATGCTGCACTCGGGATCGCGCGGTGTCGGCAACCGCATCGGCAGCTACTTCATCGAGCTCGCGAAGAACGACATGATGCGGCACATGAAGTCGCTACCGGATCGCGATCTCGCGTACCTCTCCGAGGGCACGGATCACTTCGACGACTACGTCGAGGCCGTGGACTGGGCGCAGCGCTACGCGATGACGAACCGCCAGCTGATGATGGACGCGGTGATCGCGGCTGCTCACAAGGAGCTGCCGCCGTTCAAGCTCGGCGAGACCGCGGTCAACTGCCACCACAACTACGTCGCGAAGGAGCACCACTTCGGTCACGAGGTGTTCGTGACGCGCAAGGGTGCGGTGCGCGCGCGGCTCGGCGACCTCGGTATCATCCCGGGCTCGATGGGCGCGCGCAGCTTCATCGTTCGCGGCAAGGGCGAGGCGCAGTCGTTCCACTCGTGCAGCCACGGCGCGGGCCGCGTGATGTCACGTGGAGAGGCGAAGCGCCGGTTCACGCTCGAGGATCACGCGAAGGCGACCGAGGGCATCGAGTGCCGCAAGGATGCGAACGTGATCGACGAGACGCCGATGGCGTACAAGCCGATCGACAAGGTGATGGAGGCGCAGTCGGATCTCGTCGAGATCGTGCACGAGCTGCGGCAGGTCGTCTGCGTCAAGGGCTAGCGTGACCGAGCACCTCGACATCGATGGCTCCCGCGGAGAGGGCGGGGGCCAGATCCTCCGCACGTCGCTCGCGCTGTCGATGCTGACCGGCAAGTCGTTCGCGATGCGGAACATCCGCGCGAATCGCGCGAAGCCCGGCCTGCGTCGCCAGCACGCGACCGCGGTCGACGCTGCGGCGCGTCTCTGCGACGCGACCGTCCACGGCGCGAAGGTCGACTCGCGCTACATCGAGTTCACGCCCGGCACGATCACCGGTGGTGACTTCCTGGTCGACATCGGCTCCGCCGGATCGACCACGCTCGTCGTGCAGACGTTGCTCGTGCCCGCGATCGCGTCGGGAAAGCCGCTGCGCGCGACGATCCGCGGCGGCACGCACAACCCGATGGCTCCACCGTTCGAGTTCCTCGAGCGCGTCTACCTCCCGCAGCTGCGCGCGATGGGTGCGGATGTGTCGATCACGCTCGACCAGCACGGCTTCGTCGATTCCGCCGGTCCGCTCGGCCAGCTCACGCTCGACGTTCGCGCTGGTGGCGCGCTCCGTCCGATCGAGCTCGTCAACGCGGGCGAGCTCGTCGAGTGTCGCGCGACCGCCGTGCTGTCCCGTCTGCCGACGCACATCGGCGATCGCGAGCTCGCCGTCGTCCGCGAGCGCATCGCCGAGCCGCTGAGCTGCACGCTCTCGGAGGTTCGGGGTGGCGGCACGGCGAACGTGCTCTTCATCGAGATCGAGCGCACGTCGAGTTTCGAGCTCGTCACCGGCTTCGGGGAGAGGGGCCTCCGCGCAGAGACCGTCGCGGAGCGCGCGTGCGACGAGGCCGCCGCGTTCCTCGCCGCGAACGTTCCGGTCGGGGAGCACCTCGCCGATCAGCTGCTGTTGCCGCTCGCCGTCGCCGGCGGAGGCCGGTTCCGCTGCGCGCCACTATCACTCCACGCGACCACGAACATCGAGACGATCGGCCTGTTCCTCGATCTCCCGATCCGCGTCGAACCGGATGGGGACGCGGTCCTTGTCACCGTCGGATAGCGGTACCCTCGACGTATGCCCGTGGACCGCTCGCCGCTGATCGCCCTCGGCGCCCTCAACGCGTTCATCGCCGTCGCGGCCGGTGCGTTCGGCGCGCATGGCCTGAAGGACCGCCTCGACGCGCGCGCCCTCGAGATCTTCGAGACCGCCGCGCGCTACCAGATGTATCACGCGCTCGCGATCGTCCTCTGCGGCGCGATCGCCACGCGCGGCGCGACCACGGCGGGCTGGATCCTCCAGGTCGGGATCGTGATCTTCAGCGGCTCGCTCTACGCACTCGCGCTCACCGGCGTGAAGGGCCTCGGCGCGATCACGCCGCTCGGCGGTCTCGCGTTCCTGGTCGGCTGGGCGTGGCTCGCCTGGTCGGCGTGGCGCGGCTAGGAGCCTGTAGACCATAGGTCGTCGATTCCGGATGGACTTCTCGGTCCGGTTTTGATCGAATCGGTGGGTGAAGAGCTATCGCCCGTACGCCCCCGGTCAGTCATTCCTGCTGCCGCCGTCGCC
>JACCRC010000090.1 GCA_013813765.1 Deltaproteobacteria bacterium
TCAACGAGGGCTACGCGACGACCGCGGGCGATACGTGGGTGCGCCGCGATCTGTGCCAGGAGGCGATCCGGCTCGGCCGCATGCTCGTGGAGCTGACGGTGGATCTTCCGGCGATCAGCGCCGAGGCGCGCGGCCTACTCGCGCTCATGCTGCTGCACGACTCGCGGCGCGACGCGCGCACCGATGTCGCCGGTGACCTCGTGCTCCTCGAGAACCAGGACCGCGCGACGTGGGACCGCGCGCAGATCGACGAGGCGCTCGAGCTCGTGCCACACGCCTTGCGCGGCGGGGCAGGGCGCTACTCACTGCAGGCCGCGATCGCCGCGCTCCACGCCTCCGCGCCGCGCGCGGCCGACACCGACTGGCCGCAGATCGCGGCGCTGTTCGAGCAGCTGATGCGCCGACAGCCGACACCGGTCGTCGCGCTGAACCACGCCGTCGCGATCGCGATGGCGCGTGGTCCCGCCGAGGGCCTGCCGCGCATCGATGCGCTGCGCGAGCAGCTCGCCGACTACCACCTGTGGCACGCGGCGCGCGCGGATCTGCTTCGGCGGCTCGGCCGATCGCGCGAAGCTGCCGCGGCGTATCGCGCTGCGCTCGTGCTCGTCGGCTCGGAGCCGGAGCGCCGGTTCCTCGAGCGTCGTCTCGCCGAGCTCTCCGGCTGACTAGTTCGCGGAGCCGCTGCCGTCGGCGGCCGGTGCCGCAGGTGCCGCCAGCGCCGCGCCGCCCTCCGTGACGGCGATCTGCGCGGGCCCGATCGTGTCGCGCGCGGCGATCGCGCACTTGCGCGTGATCTCGTTATCCATCTGGCTCGCGCCGCCCTTCACCTGGAGGATGCACTTCGTGTCGGCGTCGAAGAACCGATACACGTGGACATCGAACGCGCCCGCCATCACCGTCTGCTTGCACGCGTAGCTGCCCATCGTGTCGTCGTCGGCTTCCTTGCGAGTCGCGCACTTCTTGCGGAACCGCTCCGGGTCCTCGATCGTCCAGCAGAACGCGGCCACGTTGCAGACCACGTCACCCGGGATGACACCGAGCCGGCCTTCCTTCTTCAGCTTCGCCTGCTGCTCGGCATCCGTGAGCTTCTTGCCGCCCTTGACCACCGAGCACGAGGCCGCCGCCTCCGGCTCGTTCTTCGCCTCGTCGCGGATCGTCAGCGGCTCGGTCTCGCCCGTGGCCGTCTGGAACGCCGCGATGTCGATCAGCTTCTCGCAGGGAATCCGCGCCTCGCCCGGCACCGGTGGCGAGATCTTCTTCGCCGACTGGCCGGAGGCCTCCTTGGCCTTCTGCTCGGCCTCGGCCTGCTTCCGCGCCTCCTCGGCGCCTTCGTTCGCGCTCTTGGAGCAGGCGGACCAAAGAGTTACGGCACCCACGACGATCGCAATGGCAGTGCGCATGATCGGCACGAAACCTAACACGGCTGCGGCCGATAGGCCGGGGATGCGCCTGCACCACACGAAGAACAAGGGGGACCTGGGCATCCTGTACGCCCACCTGGATCTGGCGAAGAAGGGGTACGGCGTGCTGATGCCGCTGACCGAGCACGAGGCGTTCGACCTCGTCGCGTACAAGGACGGGCGGTTCTATCGGGTGCAGGTGAAGTACCGCGCAGCCGTGAGAGGCTCGATCCCGGTGCGGTTCACGCAGGTGTGGGCGGGATCGACACGGATGCCACACGGTCCACGTCGACAAGGCGTCTGTGGACATCTACTGCGTGTTCTGTCCCGACACGACCGAGTGCTACTACATCGATCCGCGCGCACATCAGATTTACGTGCGTCTGCGCCTGGAACCAGTACGAAACGGACAGAAAAAGGGCGTGCATTGGGCACGCGACTTCCTCGAACTGCCGGCCTCGGTGCGAGGAGTTCCGGCAGGTTCCTCGGCAGGACTTGAGGGATCGTCGGACGTGGGGCAAAGTGCCGGTCTCGACGGTTCTGCCGTCACGCGCCCATAGTTCAGTTGGATCAGAACACCATCCTTCTAAGATGGGAGTCGCAGGTTCGAGCCCTGCTGGGCGCGCTCTCGGAGTGGCACGAGTGGTGCTGATGCCGGACGTGGTGACCGAAACGGCGACGAAACCATCCATGGAGACCGAACCCGAGACGCAGCCCTCCGTAGGCGAGGTGATCGCCGGGCGCCCGCGCACGGTGCCGAAAGCCCGCACAGGATCGAAGCCGGTTCGGTTCGCGAAGCAGCTGGGCAAGTCGCTCTGGGACGACAACATCCCGGACGTCGCCGCGATGATGGCGTACTACGCCGTCCTCGCCCTGTTCCCGATGATCGTGTTCATCGTGACGATCGCGCTGCTCGTGATCGACCCCGTCGCGATCCACCAGGGCGTGCTGATGGTGACCGAGGCGATGCCCGAGTCCTCGCGCGACTTCATCTCCAAGCAGGTGACGAACCTGATCGATGCCGCGGATGCCGGGTTCGCGATCGGTAGCGCCGTGTTCGCGCTGTGGGGTGCGTCGCGCGGCGCCGCGGCCCTGGGTTGCGCGCTCAACACGATCTACAACAAGCAGGAGACGCGCGGCTTCTTCTACCGCCAGCTGATCGCGATCGCCATGACCGTCGTGGTCGCGGTGCTGATGGTGGTCGCACTGGGACTTCTGGTCGTCGGTCCGGCGGCCGGACACTTGATCGCCGATCGGTTTGGCCTCGGGGAGCAGTTCGACATCGCGTGGGGCCTCGGGCGCTGGGTCGGTGCCGGCCTGCTCGTGATGTTCGTGTGGGCGCTGCTCTACAAGTTCCTGTCGAACAGCGAAGCGCCGTTCCGCGTGTTCACGCCGGGCGCGCTCGCCGGCGTGGTGCTGTGGCTCGCCATCAGTGCACTGTTTGGCCTCTACCTCGCTCACTTCAACACCTACGACGCGACGTACGGCGCGCTCGGCGGCGCGATCATCTTCCTCACGTGGCTGTGGCTCTCGAACATGGCGCTGCTGTTCGGCGCCGAGGTGAACGACGTGCTCGCTGATTTTCGAAAGCACGACGACGACGCGGCAGCAGAGCTTGCACGGCCCGACAGGTAGGCGCGAAATCGCTGTGTGGCTGCATACGGAGCCTTCTCAAGCACTGTGACGCACTAGACTTTCTCGTCGGTGTTGTCTCGCCCGATCCCGGCGCGTGTGCCAATACTTCGCGCCAATGCCGAAGTTCTTAGCTTGGCTCGTACCGAGCCTCTTGATCAGCGCGGCGGGTTGCCCCGACGTCAGCGTGGATCCCGGAGAGGGTGTCGACGACACCGCGACCGCGGGTCCCGTCGTCGAGTTCGATCCTGCCAACAAGGTCCTGCCGTTTCCCAATAACCTCGTTCTCGACCCGACGACCGGCAAGGTCAACCTGCCGAAGCAGTGCAACGAGAGCGCGCTGTCGACGTCGACGCGCGAGAACGTGCTGAACAAGCTCGACGGCTTCGGCACCTACGAGGTCGCGATGTCGGTCACGTTCACCGAGGCGGTCGACGAGGCGACCCTCACCGACCGCGTCGTGCTGTACAAGCGCGCTGCAGGCATGACGGCCGCGAACACGACGGCCGTGCCGGTGCTGCTCCGCAAGGGCACGACGATCCGCTACGCGGACCAGACGATGCTCGCGACGACCGGCATGTGCAGCGATCCGAAGACGATCGATTCGGTCACGATCATCCCGCTGGTTCCACTCGACCAGAAGTCCACGTACACGGTCGCCGTCCTGAAGGGTGTGAAGACCGCCACCGGTGCTGACTACGGCTCAACGTTCACCTGGTCGCTGATCCGCCAGGCCGAGAACCCCGTCACCCTCGACGCGCAGGGCAACGTGGTGTCCGACCGCACCCCGCTGCTGCCGTCGGACCCGGCGCAGTACGAGCAGCTGAAGGGCATCGACCTGCTGTGGAAGGCGCACGCCCAGGCGCTGCAGTTCCTCTCCGCGAAGCACGCCCGCGAGGACGTGCTGATCGCGTGGGAGTTCAACACGCAGACGGTGACCGACCCGCTCGACCCGACGGTCGCGGGCAGCCTCGCCGCGATGACGAAGAACCAGAAGCTTGGCCTGGTCCAGTCTGTGACCGGCCCGTTCACCGCCGAGCAGTTCCTGCAGTCACGGTTGCCGCCCGGCTCCTGCACCATCGACGGTGGCAGCCTGCCGTGTGGTGCGGTCGGCAGCGTGATCGGCGGCCTCCTCGCCGCGAACAGCTATCAGATCCAGCTCCCCGCGAAGGTCACCACGAACTCGCCCAATCCGAACGAGGGCGGCCCGATCCCGGGCGCGTTCGGCGATCCGGTGAAGCCGATGAAGGTCGGCGACGTGGGCATCGCGGTGTTCGGCATGGTCCCGTGCGTGGGCGCGCCGCCGTGCCCGACCGCCGTCGAGCCGCCGAATGGCTGGCCGACGATCATCTACGGCCACCCGCTGGGGAGCTCGAAGACCACGCTCGCCGGCATCGGCTCGCAGCTCGCCGCGGCGGGCTTCGCGTCGGTCGCGATCGACTTCGTCGCGCATGACAGCCGCGCCGTGCGGATCTCGACTGATGCGGCGCTCGGCTGCAACACGCGCCTCGACCCGGGCCCGCAGCCGGCGAGCTGCCCCACGCCGGATCTCGACGACCCGGACTGCCTCCGCCGTCCGCTGCCCACGCTCGACGGGCAGTGCTACTCGCCGTTCCTGTCGCCGGATCTCGCGACCACCCGCGACAACATCCGCCAGAGCATCCTGGACCTCCACGAGCTCGTCGGCGCCCTCAAGGCGTGCGGCACGACCGAGTGCAACATGCTCAAGGTCGACCAGACCAACATCTCGTACCTCGCGCTGTCGCTCGGCGGCCTGCTCGGTCCCACGTTCGTCGCCACCAAGGGCGGCGACCTGCGCTCGTCGGTGCTCGCGTCGCAGGGCGTGGGCTGGGTCGACATCCTCGTCAACACGCAGACCAACGCTGTGAAGTGCCCGCTCGTCGATGCGCTGATCGGCGCCGGCATCCTGACCGGAGACAAGTGGAACCCGTCGGTCACGCCGAACACCGGCTTGTGCACCACGGAAGCGTGGAAGACCCAGCCGGGCTTCGTGCAGTTCTCGGTGATCGCGCGCTGGGCGCTCGACCCGGCGGACGGCGCGAACTTCACGAAGATGCTCGCGACCCGCAAGGTCCTCTTGCAGCAGGTCGTCGGCGACATGGTGATCCCGAACCTCGCGCAGAACAACGAGGCCGCGCTCATCGGTCTCACGCCACGTGCCGCGGATCCCGCGGCGGCTCAGCCGATCCAGCCGTCGGCGGCGATCACCGAGATGCCAACCATGAGCAAGTTCGTGAAGTACATGAACCTGCCGCCGGCAGCGCCTTCGTTCCCGGGCAACACGTTCGAGCACCCGTCGCTGCTTCGGCCCGCGCCGACCCCCGGTGGCACGACCGTCGGCTTCGACGGTCGCCTCGGCACCGCGCGGATGCAGATCGACGCGATCACGTTCCTCTCCCTGAACAAGGCGAACTGACCCATGCGTACCCTCAGCAAGACCCTCTTCCTGCTCGCGTGCGCGAGCGGTGTCGCCTCCGCGAACGCGTTCTATCTGAACGAGCACGACGCGAAGGTCACCGGCCGCGGTGGCACCGCGACGGCGACCGCCACGGATCCATCCGCGATCGTCTACAACCCCGGCGGCCTCGCGGTCGGCGAGGGCACGGCGATCTCCATCGGCGCGTCGCTGATCGCGGCGACGGCGACCTACAACGATCCGAACGGCGGGTCGACCGACACCGACGGCGGGCCGGCCGTGCTCCCGCAGGCGATGGTGAGCCACCGCATCAACGACATGTTCGCGGTCGGCCTTGGCTTCCACCTCCCGTTCGGTCTCGCGGTGTCGTGGCCCGACAGCTCGCCGCAGTCCGACGTGGTGACGAAGCAGAGCCTGCGCACGTACTTCATCACGCCAGCCGTCGGTGTGAACCTCGACAAGCAGGTACCGGGCCTCTCGATCGGCGCCGGCCTCGACCTCGTGCCGGCGACAGTGCTGCTCGAGTCGAATCTGTTCTTCGGCGCCGAGCGCGGCACGGCCACGCTCGGCGGCACCGCGTTCGGCATCGGCGGCCGCGCCGGCTTGATGTACCGGCCCGAGACGCTGAAGCAGCTCTCGGTCGGCGTCTCGTGGCGCAGCCAGATCGATCTCGACGTCGAGGGCACCGGCGACTTCGACATGGCGGCGCCGTATCGCTCGCAGCTGCCGCCCGATGGCGACATCTCGACGACGCTGCACCTGCCGATGTCGGTCTCCGGCGGCGTCGCGTATCGCCCGATGGAGCAGCTCGAGCTCGAGCTCAACGCCGTGTGGATCAACTGGGAGAAGTTCGACACGATCGACATCACGCTGCCCGATGGCTCGCACAACGTGCAGCCGCAGGACTACAGCAACACCGTCACGCTGCGCCTCGGCGGCGAGTACAAGCTGCCCGCGCAGAAGCTCGCGCTCCGCGCCGGCTACGTCTACGACCCGACCCCGGTGCCGTCGACGACGATCTCGGCGCGCCTCCCCGACATCAACCGCCACGTGGTGAGCGCGGGTGCGACGTACAAGATCAACAAGAGCTTCGACGCCAGTGTCGCGCTCCTGTGGGTCACGCCGGGCAGCAACGAGGCGAGCACGAAGGACCAGTACATGCCGATCTACAAGGGCACGTACGACGTCCAGGCCTTCGTCGCGTCGCTCGGCCTCATCGGCCGCTTCGCGGATTGATTCAAACGCCAGGCTAGACCAACGCCGGCTCGATCAGCTCGATCTTGCGCCACGCTCCGCTCCTGAACCGGAGCGCGAGCGCGACCGACAGCAGCGCGATGTACGCCACCAGGCAGATCATCGCGCCGATGGCTCCGCCGTCGAGCACGTTGACGACGATGAACGCCGCCGGCGTGAACACCGCCCACGCGAGCAGGATGCGCGCGGCCATCGTCCACGCGGTGTCGCCGGCCGCGCGGAGCGTCTCCGCGAACGTCAGGCACACGGCATCGAACAGCTGCCACGCGGCGCTGATCGCGAGCATCCCGGTGCCGATCGCGACGAGGTCGCCGGACTTGCCGGGCTCCTCGAACAGCGACAGCACCCAGCTCGGCGAGATCAGGTAGAGCCCGCCGATCAGGCCCATCCACGCTGCGGTCACGGCGAGCGTGACCTTGACCTGCGGCCACACCGCGTCCTTGTCGTCGCGTCCGATCGCCTGACCCGCGAGGATCGCGCCCGCCGATGCGAGGCCGAAGGCAGGCATGAAGGAGATCGAGTTGACCGCGAGCACGACGTTGAGCGCGGCGACCGTCTCGTCGCCGAGGCTCGCGAGCACACCATTGACGAACAGCTGGAACGCGGCGAACTCGAGGAACCAGTTGAAGCCGTTCGGCAGGCCGAACTTGACGACGCGCCACAGCTCCCCGCGCGACAGGCGGCCGTGTCCCTTCGCCGTCCGCGGTGCACCGCCCCAGCGGCGCCAGAATGCGAGGGCGAGGAACGCGAAGCCACACCAGCTCGCGATCATGCTCGCCCACGCGGCGCCCGCGACGCCGAGCGCTGGCGCGCCGAGGTTGCCGTCGATCAGGAGCCAGTTGAGGACGATATTGACCGTCATGGTGATGATGCCGGCGATCATCTGCATCCACGTATTGCCGAGGCCGCCGTACCAGTTGCCGAGCGCCTCGACACCGACGATCGCCCCGACCGAGAGGATCCGGATCTCGATGTAGCGGCTCATATCGGTCTGCACGCCGGGCGAGTAACCCGTCAGGCCGAGCGCGGGCTCGATCAGCGGGATCACGGCGACGGTGAACACCGCGGCGATCGCTGCGATCGCGAGCGCGTACCATGCGTAGCGCGGAGCCTCCGCGTGCTCGCCACGCCCGACGAGCTGCGACACGAAGCTCTGCACGATGAACACCGTGCCCATCGGCAGGATCACCAGGCCGAGGAAGTTGAGGCCACCCGTCGCGGTGGCCGCGAGCGAGCTCGCGCCGAGGTGCTTCACCTGGATCGCGTCGGCGAACGTGACCACGGCCTGCGTGGCCCGCGCGAGCACCATCGGAAGTGCGAGCGCGACCAACACCCGCATCGGTGCGGCAGACGACATCTGGCCGACACTATAGGATGCAGCGGTGGCGAAGTCCGCCAAGACGATCCTTCACCTCGACGGTCACGAGGTGACGATCTCGAACCCCCATAAGATTTACTTCCGCGAGCTCGGGATCACGAAGCTCGAGCTCGTGCAGTACTACCTCGCGGTCGCCGAGGGCGCGCTGCGCGGCGTCGCGCGCAGACCGATGATCATGAAGCGGTTCGTCAACGGGATCGAGGAGGAGCCGTTCTATCAGAAGCGCGCTCCACCGAAGCGCCCCGATTGGATCGAGATCGCGACGTTCACGTTCCCGTCGGGCCGGCACGCCGACGAGATCGCCGTGGAGAACCGCGCCCAGCTCGCGTACGTCGTGAACCTCGGTTGCGTCGATCTCAATCCGCACGCGGTGCGCCGCGAGCACATGGATCACCCCGACGAGCTGCGGATCGATCTCGATCCGGTGCCCGGAATCGGATGGGCGCAGATCGTCGATGTCGCGCGCGTCGCGAAGCAGGTACTCGACGAGCACGGGCTCGTCGGCTGGCCGAAGACCAGCGGCTCGCGCGGCGCGCACGTGTGGGTCCGGATCCCGCCGCGGTGGCCGTTCGCGACGGTGCGCCGGGCCGGGCTCGCGCTCGCACGCGAGGTAGAGCGCCGCGCACCGGAGATCGCGACCGCGCGCTGGTGGAAGGAGGAGCGCCGTGGCGTGTTCCTCGACTACAACCAGAACGCTCGCGACCGCACCACCGCGAGTGCGTACTCGGTGCGCGCGAACCAGGAAGCGCGCGTGTCGATGCCGTTGTCGTGGGATGACTTCTTCCGCTGCGATCCGCACGACTACACGCTGCGCACCGTGCCCGTGATGTTCGCCGCGCACGGCGACGCGCACGCGAGGATCGACGAGACCCCGTGCTCGCTCGAGTCACTGCTCGCGCTCGCCGATCGCCAGGAAGAAGCAGGGGAGGCGGATGCGCCTCAGCGCACGCCGAAGGTCCCGGTGATCACGATCGCGAACGCGAAGCAGAAGGCAGCTGCGCTCGCGGGCCTCGAGCGCTGGAAGCAGCGGCACCCGGCCATCGTCGCGAAGCTCGCGCCCGAGGACATCATCGTCGATACGAACCGCGGGCGCGCGACGGCCTGGTACCGGATCCGGATCAACCTGAAGAACGTGCCGGCGGAGGAGCACCCACCGACTGAACCGCCGGATCCGGACTACGACTGGAAGACCGAGTGGACCGGGGCGTAGTGGGTCATCCGAAGATCTTCGTGATCAGAAACGGCGGAGTCTCTTCGAGCTGATCGTAGCGGCACTCGGTGTGCGGCTTGTCGGTCCGCCATCGCTTCAAGTGCGTCGCGTGGCGGAACCGCGTGCCCTGCAGGTGGTCGTAGCTCACCTCGGCGACGAGTCCGAGCTGGATCGGCTCCCACGATAGATCCTTGCCGCGGTTCCACCGGCTCGTCGCGCCCGGCAGCCGTTGCGGACCCTCTTGCTCCTGCCAGTCCGACCAGTCCTTCCACGGATGCGTCTCGCGCGCGCCCTCGGTGAGCGGCCTCAGCTTCTCGGCGAGGTTCGCGCGCTCGGTCTGCTTGAACGACGACGCGACGCCAACGTGGTGCAGCGTGCCCGCGCTGTCGTAGAGACCAAGCAGCAGCGAGCCGACGAGCGTGCCCTTTCCGCCCTTGTACCAGCGGAACCCCGCGACGACGCAGTCCGCGGTGCGCTGGTGCTTGATCTTCAGCATCGCGCGCTTGCCCGGCTGATATGCGGCGGTGTCGGGCTTCGCCATCACGCCGTCGAGGCCCGCGCCTTCGAACTTCTCGAACCACTCGCGCGCGACGGCGCGATCTTTCGTCGCGGGTGTGAGGAACACCGGCGGCTTGCTGTTGGCGAGCGCGGCCTCGAGCTTGTTCCGGCGCTCGGCCTGCGGTGCAGCGCGCAGATCGTCGTCGCCCCACGCGAGCAGGTCCCACGCGACATACGACGACGGCTTCTCCTCGGCGAGCATCTTCACGCGCGTTGCGGCGGGGTGAATGCGCAGGAGCAACGCATCGAAGTCGAGCCGGTCGCCGGTCGCGATCACGATCTCGCCATCGAGGACGCAGCGATCAGGAAGCTCGCGGCGCAGCGAAACCTCGAGCTCGGGGAAGTAGCGGCCGAGCGGCTTCTCGTCGCGGCTCTGGATGTAGAGGTCGTCCCCGTACTTCCACACCAGGGCGCGGAACCCATCCCACTTCGGCTCGAAGATCCAGCTGTCGCCCTCCGGCAGGTCGTTCGAGAGCTTCGCCAGCATCGGCGGAACCGGCGGCTGGAAAGGAGACTGCAGAGGCACGGCCGGCACGGTACACTGGTCGCGATGCGCGCGCTGCTGATCACGATTGCCGTGGCCGCCCTCGGTGAGACGGCCGCCGCCGACCGCGAGCTGTGCGCACCGGGCACGCGCTTTCGCGGCCAGACGCTCGATCTCGACGTGAAGGCCGCCGACATCCGCGACGTGTTCCGGCTGCTCGCCGACGTCAGCAAGACGAACCTCGTCGTCTCGGATGACGTGCAGGGCAAGATCACGCTGCGCCTGAAGCGCGTGCCGTGGGATCAGATCGCCTGTACCGTCGCGGCCGTGCAGAAGCTACACATCACCGTGCAGGACTCCATCCTCATGGTCACGAGGCGCAAATGACAACTTCAAGTACCGGCCACGACATCACGCCGCTGAAACCCGAGCGCATCGCGCAGCTCTCGGAAGGCTTCACGCCCGAGGAGAAGCACGTGATCCTCCATCAGGGCACGGAGCGCCCAGGCTGCGGCGTGTTCCTGGACAACAAGCAGAAGGGCGTCTACACGTGCCGCCTGTGCAACCTCCCGCTGTTCGACTCGGGTGCGAAGTTCGAGTCCGGAACGGGCTGGCCGAGCTTCTTCCAGCCGTACGACAAGCAACACATTCGCGAGCTGGTCGATGACGCTCACGGCATGCGGCGCGTCGAGATCCGCTGCACGCGCTGCGACGCTCACCTCGGTCACGTGTTCGACGACGGCCCGGCACCGACGAGTCTGCGCTACTGCCTCAACTCGGTGTCGATGAAGTTCGTGCCGGCCACCACAAAAACGCCGTAGTCGGCCAGATCGGCCGACTACGGGAGACGCTCTTCCATCCAGGAAGCGGCGCTCAGTAGTTGTTGTAGTAACCGCCGTTGTACGTGCCGTTGATGTAGCCGCCGTTGTTGTACGTGCCGTTGTTGTACGTGCCGTTGTTGTAGTAGCTGCCGGTGGTGTCGTTGTCGGCGTAGCCATCGCCATCGTGGTCGACGTGACCGTGATCGACGTAGCTGTGATCGACGTCGTAGTGGCCTGGGATCCAGGTCCACTCGTAGCCGCTCCACTCCCACTTACCCGCCATCCACGTGTAGCCGGGGACCGGATCGTAGTTCTCGACGATGAGCGCCGGACGACGGTAGTAGTCGCGATACCGGACGTTGATCACCGGGCGGTTGTACGCGCGGTGGAAGCCACCGCTGAAGTAGAACCCACCGTTGCGGTATACCGGACGCGTGCGCTCCACGCGGACGATGCGGTCGCGCCGGACCACGCGGTCGCGGCGATCCCAGCCGCGGTTCCCGCGGTCCCAGTTGTTGTGACGCCAGTTGTTGTCGCGGTGGACCACGCGGTCGCGGTCCCACCGGTTATCCCTGCGGTCATCCCGGCGGTCGGCAGTAGCGACGCCGCCGAGGAGGCCGAGGGCGAGAGCAGTGAGAGTGATGATTCGACGCATGACGAGCTATTAAGCATCCCCCGTGCCGAACCAGATGTAAGCAATGTCGGCATGTTGCAGCTGCCGCAGGGCACCGCTGCAGGATCCGCAGTCACGGTCCTGCGGGACCCGCAGCCCACTCAGTCAACGCCGTACTTCTTGAGCCGGTCGTAGAGCGTGCGCTCGCCGATACCGAGCTGCTCGGCCGCCTTCCTACGATTTCCGCCGACCACCTCGAGCGCATGGAGGATCGCTTCCTTCTCGAGATCGGCGAGCGGCCGGATCTCCGAGCCCGTGAGCGCTGCCGTCACAACAGGTTTCGAGGATGCGTCGTCGAGCCAGATGTGACTCGCGTCGATCTCATCTCCTTCGGCGAGGATCGCTGCGCGCTCGAGCGTGTTCGCGAGCTCGCGCACGTTGCCGCGCCAGCTCGCCGCCTGCAGACGCTTCTCTGCCGACGGCGTGAGTCGTGGTAGCGAGCGCTTCAGATC
>JACCRC010000091.1 GCA_013813765.1 Deltaproteobacteria bacterium
CACGAACGCACCCGCGATGCCGCGCGAGGCGCCGCCTGCGCCGCCCGCACGCGCGCCCGCCCCGGTGGCGCCTGCGGGAGATGCGGAGCGCCTCCTCGCCGCGCACAACAAGGTCCGTGCGCAGCACTGCGCGCAGCCGCTGACGTGGTCGGCGAAGCTCGCGCAGTTCGCGCAGCAGTGGGCGAGCTCGCTCCGCGATCAGGGCTGCAAGTTCGCTCACTCCGGAGGCAAGTACGGCGAGAACCTCGCGGCTGGCACCACCGGCGCCATGGATCCCGAGTCGGTGGTGGCCATGTGGTACGACGAGGTCAAGGGCTACTCGTTCAAGCAGCCCGGCTTCTCGATGCAGACCGGCCACTTCACGCAGGTGGTCTGGCGCGGCACGACGCAGGTTGGCTGCGCGATGAGTCAGTGCAAGGGCAACGACATCTGGGTCTGCGAGTACGACCCGCCCGGCAACTGGGAAGGCAAGTACCGCGAGCAGGTGCTGCCCGTCGGCTGCAAGTAGATCGCTATGCTGTCGGCATCGTAAGTGGCGTCGGTGCGGCGTCGCGAGTCCTCTCGGCTGCGCGACGCACGATCATCCACGCGGCGCTGACCGCGAGCTTCCATTGGGGATCCGCGGCCGAGGCCAGATACGCGCGCACGATCTCATCGGTCCAAGCCACGCGGCCCTCGTAGGTGTCGCTATGCCGCCTCGCTGCCGCTTCGATGCGCTGCAAGACCCAGTGATTGTGGTTGACGCGGGCCATCGCTCCCGTGAGCCGGAGACCTGGGTCGCTTGGGCTGCCGAGCAATGGAAGCCAATCGGCGAGCGGGCTCGGGGCTCGGACGGACGTGGATGTCAACGGCGGCTTGTTCTGAGCGCGCCACCATCTGCGGGCCTCGTCGACGCGCGGCGGACAGGCGCGGTTGAACGCGCGGCAATGCGGGCACCGACACTCCCATGGTCGATCATCGGCCAACCAAACCTCGGCGATCCGGTGCGCCTTGTACTTGAGGGGCGCAGGCTCGTCGACATAGAGACTGATGGTCGGTCCGCTCCAACCGTCGACGATCGGAGCGGTGCTGTCGGTCGCTGTGTATGTGGTCGAATCGCCCAGCGCTGCTAGCAGTGGTAGCAAGATTGGCGTGCCCGCGCCGAGTCCGTGAAAGCACGGTCGGTGTCCCGACGCTGTCACGCAGCCCTCATGCAAGCCAGCTGCGATTTCCGCGACCCGGAGGTACGGCCGAGGGATCGAGTGACCGAGCTCGATCACTCGTCCAGCTTCGACTCGCGAGTCAGTGTAGGTCTTGTCTTGCAAAGCACCGACGAGACCGGTCGCGATCGCGGTCACTCCGGCCTTCCCCGCGGCAAGGCCTGCAATTCTCGCGGTGTCGTAATCAAGCGCGTGTAGCCCCGCGAACACGGCGGCGGTACATGGTCCATATCGACCGGCGCGCGTTTTGATCGCGAACTCGATCGAGCGCTTCGCCAGCCGTGCGTAGAAAGGTTCACCGACGTCAAGAACCTCTGGTGAAACGCCCAGTCCCGTCAAAGCGGGGACCGTGAAGTCCTCCATTCCAACGAGATACGTTGGTGACATCGCTGTTTGTGCACGCACGATTTCGGCGACGCGAGATCGGTCGGTTGCAGAGTCCGATCCGGTGCGCACCTCACTGGCGAGTTGGCGGTAACGATCGCGTAGCGATGCGGGAAGATCGTCGCGACGAGCACGTCGCCCAACACGGCGCTCATGCACTCGACGCTCAGCGTCCAGTGCATCGGCTGCCGGCGTGTGTCGAGCGATAAGGGTCCGAATGAGATCGAAGTTCCCGTTGTCGGCGCAGAGCGCACTGCCGTGCCCCACGACTTCGCGGGCCAGATCCTGAAATGACCGGGCGTAGTCGGTCGAGAGCAAGTACGCGCCGAATCGAGGAACACCCGGCCCGCGGTGCACCGTGTAGGGCTTCAGGTTAGCGACGAAGCGAAAGCCGCGGTGCTCGTCCATCTCGATGCGCTACCACTCCTGCCACTCTATCGTTACGAAGAGGGACAAGAGCACGGCAAAGATCGCGCCGACGATCCTGAAAAATGAACCTAGCCGCGGCCTCCAGGGAGTCACAATGGCGATAAATACGAGGCATGCATGTCCGAGTGCAGACGTCACCGGCGGCGGTGGAACACTCTCCAGATCGCGCGGCCTAGCATGCGCCAGCGCATGCAATGCGAGCACCGCTACCATCGCGAGGGGCGGCACGAGTCGCGCTACACGTTGTAGCGTGGTGAGCTCGGAGGTGCTGTTGGTGTTCATCGTGGGTAACCCAGACTGACGCTCCTACAAGTCGCGCAAACTTTGAGAGTAACGCCTGATGCAGCGGCACAGTGCGTCGAGGGCCGTCTCGAGTGCGAGTGTGGCATCTGCGTAATAGGCCGCGACTCGAGCCAGAGGACCCAGCAGAGCCTGTGCTTTCGCCTCGGCTTGACTCGCTTTGACGGCGAGTCGAGCGCGAGTCCCCGTTCGCAGGCTCGTGTGCATGCCTCGCAGGAGTGCGCTCGTCCTACCGAGCGCCACGCTAGCGACGCTCGGCGCCGGTCGGCGCGGGGCGACACTACCGTTTTCCACGGAGAGGTTGAACGTGGAGACTGCGTCCGCAAGATCTGCGGCCGCAAGGCCGCTCAGCCGGCCCGGGGCACCCGCGTCGAGCTGACGTCCGAGCCAGACGATCGGATCCGCGACTACTTTCATCATTCCCGTCGAGCTCACTCTCGCGAACTCTCGAAGCGCCGCCTTCAGCGCTGCGCCGCTGATCCCCCTGTTTGGTAGCTCCCGCAATAGGTCCTTGCGGATGGCCGGCCAATCCGAGCGCTCGCCGGGGGTCTGCCAGGATGCTGCCCCCGCGCGCAGGCGCTGTGCGTCCGTCCACAGAGCGTTCCACTCGACCTGTTGAGCCTTCATCCCAGCGAGGTCGCGATTCGCCTCCCGACGCAACCTCTTCGATCGGGCCGCGAGTTCGGACCAGGCGCTTTTCTGGATGTCGACCGTCGCCCCAATTCGAAGCCCGACCGGATACGGCTCGAGCCAATCCAGACGCTGCTCCAGCCGACGGCCACCGAAACGCTTGAGGCGTCGCTGGATTTCCTTTCCGAGCTTGCGATCTACGGCCACGCCGACCCTCCTTCTGCCGCCCGCATCGCCGCTCTAGCTCTTGCGGTCGCCGATCGGGACGTACGTGCGCAGCTTCTCGCCCGTGTAGACCTGGCGCGGACGACCGATCTTCGTCTGCGGGGCGTCAACCATCTCCTTCCAGTGGGCGATCCAGCCGGGCAGGCGGCCGAGCGCGAACATCACGGTGAACATGTTCGTGGGGATGCCGAGGGCGCGGTAGATGATGCCCGAGTAGAAGTCGACGTTCGGGTACAGCTTCTTCGAGATGAAGTAGTCGTCCTTCAGCGCGACCTCTTCCATCGACTTCGCGATGTCGAGGAGCGGATCCTTCATGCCGAGGTGCGCGAGGACCTCGTCGCACATCTTCTTCAGGATCTTCGCGCGCGGATCGAAGTTCTTGTAGACGCGGTGGCCGAAGCCCATCAGGCGCTGGTTGTCGCGCTTGTTCTTCACGTCATCGATGAACTTCTTGCCATCGCCGCCGCGGTTGTTCTTCACGTCCTCGAGCATCTCGATGACGGCCTGGTTCGCGCCACCATGGAGCGGGCCCCACAGCGCGAGGATGCCGGCGGCGATCGATGCGTAGAGGTTCGCGCCGGAGGAGCCGACCATGCGCACGGTCGACGTCGAGCAGTTCTGCTCGTGATCGGCGTGGAGGATCAGGAGCTGGTTGACGGCCTTCTCGAGGATGGGGCTGATCTCGTAGTCCTCGCTCGGCACCGCGAACATCATGTGGAGGAAGTTCGCGCAGTACTTGAGCGAGTTCTTCGGGTACATCAGCGGCTGGCCGATCGACTTCTTGTAGGCGAAGGCGGCGATCGTGCGGACCTTGGAGAGGATGCGCGTGATGTGGAGGTCGACCGCCGAGTTGCGATCGAGGCTGTCGGGGTAGTACGCCGACAGCGAGGTCACCATCGCCGAGAGCACCGCCATCGGGTGGCTGGTCGGCGGGTAGCCCGCGAAGAACTGATGCATGTCCTCGTGGATCAGCGAGTGACGCGTGAGCATCGTGGAGAACTTCTTGCGCTCCTCGACGGTCGGCAGCTTGCCGTTGATCAGCAGGTAGCTGGTCTCGACGAAGTCACTCTTCTCCGCGAGCTCCTCGATCGAGTAGCCGCGGTAGCGAAGGATGCCCTGCTCACCATCGAGGTACGTGATCGCGCTCGCGGTCGAGCCCGTGTTCATGAACCCGCTGTCGAGCGTGATGTAACCGGACTCGCCGCGGAGAGACTTGATGTCGACGGCATGCTCGTCTTCCGTCCCGACGATGACGGGAAGGGATACTTCCTTGCCACCGGGCAGAGTGAGCTTTGCAGACTGCTTTGGTTCGACGGCCATGGCGCAGACCATAGCCGATTCCGACGGGAAGATTGACGCCTCGCAGCGCCAAACTTTTTCCTACTCGAGGGTGACGAACGGCGAGCTGCCGAGCGGCGTGTTGAACCGGTACGTGTAGCCGATGCTGAGGTAGCCGACCGCGCCGCCCTTATCGAGGCCGACGTCCGCCGCGGTGTAGAACGCGTCCTGCGACTCGGAGAACACCGAGGAGTAGAGGTTCGCGCCGGCGGCGACCGACAGGACGTGCTCCATGCGCGAGCCGAGCATGTACTGCAGGCCGAGCTCGAGACGCGCGCCGAGCGCCGAGTAGTTGAACAGCTGATTGCCTGCGCCGTCGTCCTCACCCGCGGGGGACATCAGCGCGAGCTGGATGCCGGCGAGCGGCGTGAAGCAGAGCTGTGCCGTCGGTGCGCACAGGTGCTTGTACGCGGCGACGCCGATGTCGAACACGTCGAGCGTGTAGTTGCCGCCGACCTGCATCTCGCCCTTGCCGAAGTGCGAGATGCCCATGTAGCCCTGAGCGCCGATGCGCGTCGCCGCGTTCAGCAGGTAGTCGCTCTTGATGCGGAAGCCGGCCGCCGAGTTGCCGTAGACGTCAGAGCCATCCGAGAACTGGTTGCCGATCCTGCCGCCGCCACCGAACAGGTCGATGCCGAGCGTCCAGGTGTACTTGTTCTCGACGCGACCCATCGCGACCAGGTTCCCGCTCGGCGGGCGGCCAACGGCCGGCTGATAGTTCGGCGGCGGGTGGTTCGGGTTCGGTGGGTTGTTGGGGTCGGGCGGGTTGTTCGGATCGGGCGGCAGGTCCTGATTGCCACCGCCCCCTCCGGCCGGGCGCAGCGTCATGCCCTGCGCCTTCGCCTCCGCCTCGATCTTGCCGACCAGCTTGTCGGTCTTCGCCTTCTGCTCGGCGGACGGATTGTTCTTGTCGACCGCGCTGCACGCGGTCATCGCCTCGTCGAACTTGCCCTCCTGATAGAGCGAGGTGCAGAGGTTGAAGAAGTACTTCGGCTCGGGCACGCGGGCGACGGCGTCGCGGAACTTGGCGCTGGCCTCGGCGAACTTGCCGGAGAACATCAGCTCCTTGCCTTCCTCGTTGAGCTTTGCCGCGAGATCCGCCTGCTGGGCGAATGCGGACGTAGCGAGCGCAAGCGAAGCGGCAATAGCCGTCGCGATCGAAGTGAGCCTAGTCATATCTTCCTCCCCAGACGGACGAGCAACGGACGCTATTCTACCACGTCGCCACGCCGCCCCGCGCCGATCGATGCGGTGCGATCTTTCCCACGCGCGCTGGCAGACCTGAGTGCGCGGTCGATCAACGTCTTCGCGGCCTCGTGGCCCTTCAGGTGCCAGTTCTCGGGGTTACCGAACAGCACCGAGACGATGACCTGGGGCTTGTCGGCCGGGGCGTAGCCGACGAACCACGAGTGCTCCATGTAGAACGGCTTCGTGCTCGTGAGCGTGCCGGTCTTCCCGGCGACGCGCGTATCGCGGCCGCGGAATGACTTTGCGGCCGAGCCGGAGGTACACGTGCCGACCATCATCTTCGCGACCTCGGATGCAGCCGCGGCGCTCAGCACGCGCTTTGCCGGCGGAACCGGGACGGGCTTCCCATCGATCGACGCGACGATCCGCATCTGCGGCTGCTCGCCGCGATCTGCGAAGGTCGCTGCGAGCAGCGCGCCACCTGCGACCGACATCCGCGAGTTGAGGAAGCCGGCGGCGGTCTTCGCGAACTCGAGGTTCTTCGTCTGGGGCAGCGTGAACGTGCCGGCGTTGCCTGGAAGCTCGCCACCGGGCAGGGCGTCGTAGAGGCCGAGCGTCCGCGCGGCGGACTCGAGGCCGGGCGGCAGGAGCTTCTGGTACGCGAGCTTGCCGAGGATCGCGTTGTTCGAGTGCGCGACGCCGTACGCGAGGCTCTCGCAGCGCGAGTCCCGCTTGGAATCGGTGAGGTTTGACTCGGTCACCGAGCGAATACCGCCGTGGTAGCAGACCGTATCGTTCGCGTTCATCCCGACGCCGACGAGCGCGGTCGCGGTGACGAGCTTGAACAGCGATGCAGCCGGCGCCCACACATCGGTCGCGAGCCGCCAGTCGAAGGTGCCGGTTCGCGAGCCCTTGTCTTCCTCGGTGCGGCGACCCGCGAGCGCGAGGATGCGGCCATCCGGGTGCATCACCACGATCGCACCGCGCGGCGCGCGCGACTGATTCAGGAGCTTCTCGGCGAGCGGCTGCAGCACGGGATCGAGCGTGAGCACGGCGCGGCGGCCGCCCTTCAGCGGCGCCTCGTAGTGGTCACCCACGAGCTCGATCCGGTCGAGGTCGACCATCGCGCCGATCGGCCCGATGCTTGGAACGGGCGCCGGCGTCTCCGCGAGCGCTTCGAACGCCGCTCGTTCCTCGGGAGGCTGCACGCTCGACGCGAGCGGCGCACCGGGGATCTCGGCGCGCGGAGCGCTCGAGGCCCCCTTGCCGCCTCCGATCATCGCTGCACTACCGGCGACCACCACGGCGCCAGCGAGCAGGGCGAAGCTGCGTCGCATAGTCCTTGTGAGTAGCCTCATCTGCGCGCAGGCACAAGAATCTTTCGTCGAATCGAGGTAGGGTTCTTCCGCAGATGGCCGGTCGTCTCGTCCTGGCGCTCGCGCTGTTCGCGGGCTGCTCGAAGCCAAAGCAGGCGACCACGCCTCGCGAGGTCCCCACGCCCAGCGTTCAGGTCGGTGCGTGCGGGGAGCCTGGTCGCGATGGCGTGATGGGAGAGAACCCTAACCTCGATCGCGCGGACCGCGATCTCGATGGCGATGGCACGCCCGAGAGCATCGTTGTCGATCGCGCGATGTGCACCGGTGACGGCAATTGCTACTGGAACGTCTTCAAGCCACCGCCCGCGGGCTCGCAGGAGTGCGCGCGATACGCGGGAACGTTCGCGGGGGCAGCGCTCGAACCGCTTCCCGCGACGGGCGACGACAACATGCGCGACGTGCGCGGCTACTGGAACCTACACGGCGGCAGAATGCTGCTGCAGTCGTACCGCTTCGTGCGCGGTGGGTATCAGCTTGTCGACGCGCTCCTGTGCAGGCGTGCAGCCGATGACAAGCTCGATTGCAGCGACTCGGAACGATGAAACCCTCGATTAATGTTAGGATCATTTCCGGGTGAGTGATACCGGCCGGAACAAGACCGTCGTCACCGCGATCTCGAAGATCAGCGACCGACCGGTGGCCAAAGAGGCGTGCCTGGTCGTGATCTACGGGCTGGAGCTGGGCAAGAAGTTCAACCTCAATCGCCCCCAGATCATCATCGGCCGATCCTCGAAGGCCGACATCCAGATCGATCAGGAAGCAGTCAGCCGGAACCACTGCAAGATCATCAATACGGGCAACGCGATCATGCTCCGGGACATGGGGTCCACGAACGGGACCTACGTCAACGACGAGATGATCGACGAGTACGTGCTGCGCGATGGCGACTTCATCAAGGTCGGCCGCTGCATCTTCAAGTTCCTCAGCGGCAACAACATCGAGAACGCGTACCACGAGGAGATCTATCGGCTCACCACCGTCGATGGCCTCACGCAGATCTTCAACCGCCGCTACTTCGTCGAGACGCTCGAGCGAGAGATCGGGCGCGCGCTGCGCTATCGCCGCGACCTGTCGCTGATCATGTTCGACATCGACCGGTTCAAGGGCGTCAACGACAGCTTCGGCCACCTCGCGGGCGACCACGTGCTGAAGCACCTCGCGAGCGTGATCAAGACGCGGATCCGCCGAGAGGATATCCTCGCGCGCTACGGCGGCGAGGAGTTCGCGATCGTCCTGCCGGAGATCGATCACTACAACGCGATGCAGTTCGCGGAGAAGATCAGAAAGCTCGTGGAGGTCGCCGAGTTCAAGTTCGAGGACGCGCTGATACCCGTGACCGTGTCTATAGGGGTGGCAAGCCTTCGAGGCGAGATCGAGGACGCGCTGGAGTTCATCAAGCAGGCGGACACGCATCTGTTTTCGGCCAAGGAGGGCGGTCGTAATCAGGTGAAGGGCTGATGGCCGAGATCGCCGAGAGCTCCGACAGTGCACGGGAGCTCCGCGAGAAGAAGCGGGTCCTCGCAGCGCTGGTCGTTCACGATCTCCGCAGCCCGCTGTCGGGGATCCAGGGCTACCTGCAGCTCCTTCGCGAGGAGCTCACCGAGGATCCGGCGCACTCGCCGACCGCGATCGGGTTTCTCGACGACGCGGTCACGCTCGTCGGCAAGGCGCTGAGCCTGGTCGCGACGATCCTCGATGTCGACGAGCTCGAGGACGGCATCCTGCGCGCGCAGCTCGCGCCGGTGCGCATCATCGAGCTGATCGATCGTGCGCGCGCCGGCAACAAGGCCCAGTTCGAGGTTCGCGGTCTCTCGATCGATGTCGATGTCGATCCGGACATGGTGGTGCGGCTCGATCGCGATCTGTTCGGCCGCGTGCTCGAGAACCTGATCGACAACTCCGCGCGCTATTCGCCCCGCAACGGACGCTGCGCCATCGCGGTCCGACGCGACGAGTGCGGGGTCGAGATCTCGATCGGCAACAGCGGACCGCCGGTTCCCGAGACCGAGCGCGAGCGGATCTTCGGCCGCTACTTCCAGGTCGAAGCGCGCCGCGCGGCTGCGCGTGCGAACCGCGGGCTCGGCCTGTACTTCTGCAAGCTCGCCGCAGAAGCCCACGGGGGCACGATCCACGTCGAGCAACGCGGGGACCTGGGTGCGGTGTTCGTCGTCCGGATCCCCGAGTAGGAGCTGCGCGTGAGCTGGGCGCCGCTCGTGCTGTCGCTCCAGATCGCGGCGCTGTCCATGCTGCTCGCGCTGATCTTCGGCACCGCGCTCGCGGTGCTGCTGACGTGGAAGAAGCTGCCCGGGCGTGACTTCCTCTACTCGCTCACGCTCGCCCCGCTCGTGCTTCCGCCCACCGTGCTCGGCTACTACCTCCTCGTGGCGCTCGGAACCGACAGCTGGCTCGGGCGCGGCTGGGAGAACCTCACCGGGAGCCCGATCGTGTTCACGTTCACCGGCGCGGTGATCGCAGGCGCGGTCGGATCGCTGCCGCTCGTCGTGCGCGCCACCCGGGTCGGGATCGAGGGCATCGATGGGAATCTCATCGCGGCCGCGCGCACGCTCGGTGCGAGCCCGGTGCGCGTGCTGTTCACGGTGGTGCTGCCGCTCGCATCACCGGCGATCATCGCGGGCGCGATGCTCGCGTTCGCGCGCGCGATGGGCGACTACGGCATCACGCAGATGGTCGCCGGTCAGATGATCGACGGCACCGAGACCGCATCGATCCATGTGATGAACGCGCTCTACGGCGGGCGCGAGGAGGACGCCCGTAACATGGCCGTGGTGACCACCATCGTCGGTGTCACCTTGCTGTATGTCGCGAACAAGGTGCTGAAGAAGCTCTCGGGAGCGCATGTCTGACAGCGGCCTCGAGGCGCGCATTGTCGTGGTGCGCAGCGGTGGCTTCAAGCTCGACGTCGAGCTGTCGTGCGCGCCCGGCATCACGTGCGTCATGGGGCCGTCGGGCTCGGGCAAGAGCACGATCCTCGCCGCGATCGCGGGGCTCGCGGCGCCGGATCGTGGCACGGTGAAGCTCGGCGAGCAGACCTGGTTCGATCGCGACAAGCAGATCGATGTTCCGGTGCACCATCGCCGGCTGTCGTACATGTTCCAGGGCCTCGCGCTGTTCCCGCACATGACCGCGCAGCAGAACGTCGAGTATGGCCTGCACGATCAGCCGCGGCCGGGCAGGGCGCGCCGCGCGGCGGAGCTGCTCGAGAAGCTCGGTGTCGCGCAC
>JACCRC010000140.1 GCA_013813765.1 Deltaproteobacteria bacterium
TCGTACGAGACAACCGCGTGCACGCTTCCGCCGACCGCGCAGCCCGCCGAATCGAGCTGGATCGCCTGGTAGTCGACCAACGTATCCCAGGTGATGTTGATCGCGCCAGCGCCGCTGCCGCCCTGGACGTCGGTCACGCCGTGGCTGTGCACGTCGCCGTCGATGCTCGTCGCGGTGATCGTGAGCTTGCCGTCGATGTCCCACTTGAGGCTCGTGCCCGCCGACACGACGTCGTACTTGACGTCGAACGTCGTGGTGTCACCGCTCTTGGTGATCGTGCCGTTGATCTTCCAGCCCGCACCGTCGTCGCCGTAGTTCGTGAACGTGCACGAGGTCGGCGTGCACTCGGCCGTGCCGGTAACTGCCTGCGAGAGATCGGGGCGCGGGAACGTCTCGGGGAGCAGACCGAGCTGCCGACCCGCCTGACCCATCGGGGTCACCATCGACTGACCCGCCTGGGTCATCGACTGGACCGCGCTCGCAGCGCTCGCGCCGTTGCTCATCGACATCGAGCTGTCGACCTTGCCGACCTGCTCGACCGAGGCCTTGGCGCTGGTGGTGTTCACCGTGCCCTTGGCAGCCTCATCTTCACCACAAGCGGCCGCACATACGACGAGAGACGCGATCAGGATCTTGTTCATGCTCAGGCTCCTCCGAAAAAATATGGGACAGGCCCACGTTACCCACCAACACGACGCTACCTGCGTTCCTGTCGGGTACGGCCGGGGTACCAGAGGTAACAAACGGCAGGATCAGGGCCGCTCGTTCTCGAGCGCGATCGCCGTCACACCTGCCTGCTGCACGAGATCGATCGCGCGCATCACGTTGCCGTACGGGCCGACGCGGCTGCCCGCGATGATCGCCTTCGGCTTCGATGTCGTCGCCGCGATCGTCTTGATCCGCGCGACCGCGGCGGCGTCGTCGGTGAACTTGTCGCCGTTGACGAAGAGCTCGCCCTTCTCGGTGACCGACACGCGCAGCGTGCTCTGCACCTCGCCGCCGGTCGCCGCCTTCGGCTTGTCGATCTCGACGCCGCGCGCGACGATCAGCTTCGCGGTGACGATGAACACGACGAGGATCACGAGCACCACGTCCACGAACGGCGTGACGTTGATGTCGGTGATGCCCCCGCCGTCGTCGTCGTTGTAGAGACTGCCGCCGGCCATCTCAGTCCTTGTCCTTCTTCTCGTCCACCGGCGCCGGCTTCGGTTCGGGCGCCTTGCCGACGTACTTCTCGCCGTAGAGCAGCGACAGCACCGTGTGCGCGCACTCGTCGGCGCCGCCCATCACGATCTTCAGCTTCCGCGAGAAGTAGTTGTACGCGATGACCGCGGGGATCGCGACGAGCAGACCCACCGCGGTGGCGACGAGCGCCTCGGCGATCGCGCGCAGTGTCAGCGCTTCGGCCTCGGCGGTCTTCACCGTGAGGTTCTGGAACGCGCTGATCACGCCGAGCACCGTGCCGAACAGACCGATGAACGGGACGTTGTTGCCGAGCGTGCCGAGGATCATGAGGTTGCGGTCCGCACCGCGGCGCCAGCGAGCACGCTCGCCATGCATCGCCTCGGCGACGGCCTCGGGTCCGCGATCGCGCTCGGCGAGCCCGCGCAGGCTGACCTGGATCGGAATCGCGGGATCGTTGCGGTACTTCGACTCGATCCGCTCGACTTCGCCGCGCATGAACGCACCGCGGAGCTCGCGGGTGAACGTGTCGGTGTCGGTGTCGCGACCGCGGAACCACAGCCACCGGTCGATCATCACGCCCACCGAGACGACGGAGAGGATGATCAGGAGCCACAGCACCCAGTTCGCGCCGAGCTGGGCGATTTCGACAAACGCTCCGGCGAGATCCATCGCGTGAAGTGTTACCCCGCGTCGGGGGTGTCGTCGACTCGCTGCGGCACGGTCTTCATCACTTCCCGCATCACGGCCGTCGCATAGGCCCCGCCGGGCAACGCGAATGCGACCTCGAAGGTCTCACCACGTTCGTCCTCGGTGCTGGCGACCGCGGACACGCTGGCATCGGCGACCGTTATCGTCGCGTCCCGCCGCGTGCCCTCCGCGAGCGCGCGCACGTTGCCAAACGCTGCCGCCTCGAGGCCCGCCGCGGCGAGGACAGCCGCCTCGCGCTCGGCAGCCGGTGTGCCGTCGGGAGGCCGCCGCATCTTGTCGCCGAACATCGGTCCGGTCAGCACGAGCTCGCCGGCACCGAGGCGCGCCTCGTCCGTCGCGGCGTCCTCGCAGACGAACATCCCGCCGCCGGTCTTGTGGAGCACGTCTCCAACCACCACGCGCCGGTACATCCCGTCACCCATCCGCGCGACGAGCCACGCGTTGAACAGCTCGGACTGCAGCGCCGAGACGAACAGCCGATCCAGCTTCTTGTCGCGCCCGAGCTTTCGCGCACCGCTGACGAGGTCGCGGCCCTTCTGCGCGTTGTCGCCGTCGCGCCCGAACCGCTGCTCGCCGTACCAGTTCGGCGCGCCCGGAGTCTCGGCGAGCCGCGCGAGGATCGCCCGTGCGCGCTCCACGCTGTCGGTCGCCGCGCCTCGCACGCGCAGCACGAACTTGTTTCCACGCACGTGCCCCGTGCGCAGCTTGTGCGGGTGGCGGCTCGCCTCGAGGATCGTGATGTTCTCGATCGTCATCGCGAGCGCGAGCTCGGGCGTCGCCGGCGGCGGCAGGCTCAGCCACTGCCGCGTCACCGCGTGGCGATCCTTCATGCCGGCGATGCCGATGTCGCGCTCGGCGACGCCGAGTGCGCGCGCGACCTGCGCGACGGCGTGGCGCGACGTCATCCCGCGCTTCTCGATCCGCACGAACACGTGATCGCCCGCGCCCGACGGCAGATACGCCGGCTCTTCGTCGACGAAGAAGTCCTCGTCGCGCGTCCGCAGCACGCCGCCCGTTCCGGGCAGGTCCGCGGTGAGGTACGGCAGGTCGGTCACGTGGTGGCGGCCTGCTTCGAGTCGTTGCCCGCGACCTTGGCCGGCTGATCACTGCCGTGGTCGCTCGCACCGCCCTTGAAGCGCGCCGGGTCGTACTTGATCTTGTCGACGTTGGCGTCGAACCACTGCTTGACCGGTCCGGGGAGCGCGCCGCCCTTCTTCGCCTGCGAGCCGGGCGTTCCGTCGAGACCCTTGTAGTACTCGACGTAGCTCTCGGCGAAGTACTCCGCGGGCGCGTACAGCGAGTACACGCTCGGGGCGGACAGCGCCGCGTCGGCGCTCACGCTTGACCAGACATCGGGGTACGATCCGGCGACGAACACCCGGTCGCCGATCTGCACGCGATCCTCGTAGGCCATCGTCTGGCCGGCGCGCGCTTGCTTGACGATACCGACGCCCTTCTTCTCGTACTCCTTGGACATGGCGGGATGGTCCTCGGGGACCAGCTTGTCCACCGCCGTCTTGCCGCGGGTCGCGTCGATCCAGATCTCGCGGATGGCCTTCTTATCGGCGCCTGACACCTTGTCCCAGCCGCCCATCTCGGCGGCCCACTGATCGAACGTCGCGTCGCTGTACGAGTGCCAGCGCGCGAAGTCGAACACCGGCGGTGTGTGCTTCCCCAGCGCCTCGTCGACCGAGTGTCCGATCTCGTGGAGCACGACCTGGAGGAACAGATCCGGCTTCTGCTCGACGAGGTGGTAGTGCACCTTGCCGCCGATCAGCTTCGACACGATGCGGTTCTCCATCTGGAGCGAAGCCATCCGGGCGTCGTCGTACCCGTAGGTGGTCTTCATCTGCTCGGCCGTATACCAGCCGTGCATGTCCTCCGGATACATCGTGTCCTCCTTCAGCCCCGGGCGGACGTCATCGTCGATCATCACGCTGCCCGAGCCCTCGCCGTACATGCCGGTGGCTTCATCCTTCAGAGCGGGGGCGGAGATGCTCTTGATGCGCTCCTGCAGGATATGTCCAGGCGGGAGCCGCGCGACGATGTCCCACAGGTGGTCGAGCGTCTTGCCGTCGTACTCGGTCGGCGAGGGGAACCCGAATCGGTCCTCGAACAGGAAGCGCTTTGCGTCCGCGTCGCGCACCAGCGGCCGCATCAAGTCGAGCGTCTTGCGCTCCGCCTCGTCGAGCGCGCCGCCCTTGGGCAGGTCCTGCACCCAGCGCAGCGCGCCCATCGTGTTGGAGTTGAGTGCTCCGCACACGATCGCGCGCGCCTGTGTGTTGGTCGCGAGCGCGTGGAGCAGGATCGTCCGGTCACGATACGTCATCCACCAGCGCAGAGCGTTCGGCATCCCGAGTAGCTGCGCGTCGTCGATCCACGGCATCGCCACATTTGGCGGCAGGTCGACCATCGCGCTCAGCTTCTCGACCACCGGGCGCTGCGTGCGATCGCTCATCAGCGCCGGCACCTCGGCCTTGTGCTGGCGAAGCACCGAGAGCGCATCGACCTCCGCGACCTCGCGCTCTTCCTTCCACTCCGCGCGATGCGTCTTCGCATCGCGGACATCGTTGATCCGCTCCTTCTCCTTCTCGTTCTTCTTTCCGAGTGACTCGATCGCCTCGACGAGCGTCTTGCCCTCCACCTTCTCGAGTCGCTTGCCCTGCTCCCTCGCATCCGCGTCGGTCTCGACGTCCCCCGACTTGACGTCGTTGAACGTGTAGAGCGCATTGCTGTCGGCCTCCGCACGACTCGCGAGCCGATCGATCCCGGCCCGTGCTTCCTTCGTCATGTGCTTGTAGCGCGGCAGCCTGCTGGCGATGCCGGGGTACTTGTCGAAGATCTTCTCCGCGATCGGGAGCACGGGGTCGCGCGAGATCAGCTCGACGACCAGATCCGGATCGGACCCCTCGATAAGCTTGCGCATCAGATGCTCGTCGCGCTGCAGCGCACCCGCGAGCACGGCCGGCTCCATCAGTGCCGGGAACACCACGAGGAGGTTCGCGTGCACCTCCTCGGCGGCGCGCTTCACGAGCGTCGATTCGCGAAGCGTCGCGAGCTGCTCCGCGTGCGGCCGCGTGTCCAGATATGCGACGGTCGCCGCCGCGGGTCCCGGGCTCGCGAGGACGGTGCGGCGGAACGTCAGGTCGAGGAAGCGCGCCGCCCGCCCGAAATCCTCGGGACGCAGCCGCTTGCCGATCGACTCGGCGGACTCGTCGCTCTGGCCGAGCTTGACGCGCTTCGCCTCCTCGAGGTCGCCGAGCCGCGCGAACAACTCGTCGCCCGTGCCTTCCATCGCATCGACGAGGCGGCCGCCTTGCCCGTGCTTCGCGCGCTCGTCCATCGGCTGCGACGTCTTGTCGACGACCGCGTCGGTGTACTTGGAATCCGCGATCAGCACGTCGCGGATGTACGCCTTGGCCTTCGCGTCGGGGCAGTTGATCGCGAGCACGCGCAGCATCGTGTCCTCGCCCTGGGCGAGCGACGTCAGCTCGTTGACCCAGCCCCAGCCGCGCTTCGCGCCGGCGAGGCGCGTCGCCTTCGCGGCGGTGCCGACCTGCGACGCGCAGAACCACAGGAGGTCCTTCGCCGTCGCGGTCTCGAGGAACCACGACGCGAGACCGTCGTTGTGGACGAGCAGGTCGTGCACCCGATCCGCTTCGATCGTGACGAGCACGTCCTGGATACGCAGGTCGGGCATAGCCGCGCGCACTGCCTTGCGGGTTTTCGCATCCGCGAGCATGTCCACGCCGGTGCCTGCACGCGTCAAGAACGCAGATAGGTGCTGCGCGGTAAGGCCGGGCGCGTGCAGCAGGACCGGCAATAACTCGGTCTTCGACACGCCACCCACCTCGCTGACCGCGAGGAGGTCATCAGCGGACGCGTTCAGCTTCTTGAGTGTCGCCACCAGCGCCGTCGCATCCTTTGTGTCCAGCTGACCCTCCCGGGCCACCGCTTCGAGCAGCGACTGGACAGTCGGCTTCGAAGTGATCTCCGTGCGGACGTCGCCCGTGTGCGTGGTCTCGTCGGCTTTGCGCTGATCGTCGGTCATCTTCGCGCGCGGGCTGATCACTTTGTTCAGCGTCGACAGAGCGTCGGGATCCTTGATCGCGTTCGCACGGAGCGTGTCCATGAGCGCAACGGTCGCGTGCGTGGGCCGCAGGTGAGCGATCCACGGCGACCACAGGTGCAACTTGTCCAGCGTGGCTGCCAGGTCGGGCGACATGGCGAGCGCCATGAGCTGCGCGCACACGCCGGGCTCGGTTGTCTCGACGAACCAGCGCACGAAGCCAGCGTGCTTCGGCAGGCTCGTCAGGTGGAGGCTCATCGATGGCATCGCAGTCAAGAGCTTTGCCGGCGACGCAGCCTTCAGCTTTGCGAACAATGCGTCGTCCACGGAAGCCAGCGAGTCGCCGCTCTGGCGCGCGAACCACTCATGGAGGGCCGCTGGGGTGACCGCCTCGCTCGTGCCGAGGACGATCCGCAATGTGGCCGGTGCCGTCGCGCCGAGGATCTCGAGGCAGCGCAGCGCGACGTCACCGGGCACGGCCTTCAGCTTGTTTACCGAGTCTTTCAGAAACGCTTTCTTCTGAACGTCGTCGAGACCGGTCATCAGCTCGGGGAGCTGGTCGACCGAGCCCTGGCCCTTGAGCACCTCGTTGATCAGGCGCGCCGCCGTGTACTCGTTCGGGCGATCGTTCAGCATCTCGGCGTCGCCGCCGGCCCGTGGGCCGCGGACCGGTGCCTCGACGTCCTGCTGCGGGTCCTGTCCCTTTTCGTGCGCCGGCTTCGTCATCGTCGCGGCTCCTTCGTCACGACTGCATGTCCCTTCCACATCTCGATCTTCGGCGACGGCACGTCCACGGTGACTCTCGCGAAGTTGGCGAACACGATGTCGGGGTGCACCCACGTGCCCAGCACATGACCGGACTCGTCGAGCACGGCGACATACCACTCATGGGTGATGTGCAAGTCCACGCCGATATCGATCTCGATCTCCGTCCGATCGCCGACCAGCGACTTCTTGTTGCGCACGAGCGCGCCGAGCATCACCGGATCGCCGCCCGGCAGACACTCGACGCCCCTCGGCGCGAGGCCCTTGCGCCGGTAGTCGCACGGCCCGATCGGTGTTCCCTTCACGCTCAACGTGAACTTGCGCGCCTTCTCCCAGTCGATCGCGGTGAGGTCCGCGTCCGGCTTGGGGTGCGCCTTCTGCCACGCGACAGCGCGTTCTTCGTCGTCGGGGGGCGCCGAGGGCAGCGGTCCCTGTGAATTCTGCACCGGCGTCGAGCACGCGGCGAGCAGCACCACCACCACCGCCGCGCGCGTCATCGGGATCAACGGTAACACGCGCACTACAGCCGATCGACGCTGACAAAGCCGCCGCGGAACAGCTCGGGGAACCGAGCCTCGAGGGATTCGCGGTCGCGCACCGCATCGGCGACCCAGTGGTCGGGGAGCTCGAGGACCTTGTCGGGAGCGGCGTCGGGGGATGGGAACCACTTGCACCGGAGAACGTCACCTTCACTCACAGCGTCGACGTGCAGCCGGCTGCCCGGCGCGGCGAGCGTGGGATCGGATGCGTACGCGCGCACCTTGATGCACTCGACGAGACCGTCGTCGAGCCCGGCGTCCCACACGACGAGCTTCTCGCGCAGCTCCTCGACGCCGAATACCACGCGCCGCTTCACCTCGCGCACGAACGGAGCGACGAGCGGGGAGCCGTGCTCGAGCGCGCGATCGATCGTGGTGTTCAGCGTGGTCTCGAGCTCCTGCCACGTACGCACCTCGGGCGGCAGGCCCACGAGCACGAGCTGCCGGCGCTCGATGTCGGTGTACTCGAAGCGAGCGTGCACCTGGATCGACATGCCGCACGCCGCGCACGGGAAGCGATGGAACGTCCGCGCGAGGACCGCGTCTCGCACCTCCGGCACTCGGCCGATGTGGGCGCCGAGCGCGATCCGCGCGCGCACGCTCGCCGAGCAACGCGGGCAGGCGATCGTTCGGTCACTCCACGTCGACATCAGCGCCTCCTTCGCAGCCAGCTCGTCGGTGGGCGCAGCGGGATGTCCGGAGGCGGGGGCAGCGGCGGTGGTGCGGCGCCGAGATCGCTGGCGCGATTCGCCGCTGCACGCGCGTCTGCGGGCTCGGCAGCGGGCGCGCGCGCGACCAGGCTTTGCTCGCCGCGTATCAGGTGCTCGCGCTCAGAGCCCATGCATCCCCTGCGTCATCACCTTGCCCATCGACGCGTACTCCGACGTCGCGGCACGCAGCAGGTGATTCATCCGGATCGTCGTGCCGTCGGCGGCAGCGAGGTAGGCGGCACGCAGCGCGGCGTTCTTGATATAGCCGCCGCTCATCGCGAACTTCTGGGCGAGGTCACTGAACCGGATGTCGGCACCGAGGGCGGCGGTCGGGATCACGGCCCGCCACAGTCGTTCTCGCTCCTCCTCCTCGGGCACCGGGAAGGCGATACGGAACGACAGGCGGCGGCGGAACGCCTCGTCGATCGCAGCGTCGAAGTTGGTGGTCAGGATCGTGATCCCCGAGAACGCTTCCATCCGCTGGAGCAGGTAGTTGACCTCGAGGTTCGCGTAGCGATCGACGGAGCTCTTGACCTCCGTGCGCTTGGAGAACAGTGCATCGGCCTCGTCGAACAGCAGAATCGCGTGTCCGACCTCCGCCGCATCGAACACCTGCGCGAGGTTCTTCTCGGTCTCGCCGATGTACTTCGACACCATGCGCGATAGATCGATCGCATAGAGATCGAGACCGAGCTCCTGGGCGATCAGACCGGCGGCCATCGTCTTGCCGGTGCCAGGTGGACCCGAGAACAGCACCGCGAGTCCCAGGCCCTTCGCGACCTTCTTGCCGAAGCCCCAGTCGTCGATGACCTTGCGCCGATGGCGAACCCGCGAGATCAGCTCGCGCAGCTCGTCGAGGCTCTCCTTCGGCAGCACCAGATCCGCCCACTCCTGGTGCCAGTCGACCCGCGAACCGAGCGCGGAGAGCTGGTCGTCGAGCGCGGACCGCACGCCGGCGTGGACGTCCTCCAGTGCGAGCGCGTCCGCGCGCGCTCGTGTCACGCGGGCGGCTCGCTCGATCTGCCCTCCGGTCAAGCGGTAGCGTGCCGCTGCCTGGGCCGCTAGCTCCGTCGTGATGGGCAGGTGGCGCAGCCATAGCTGGGCGCGCTCGGCCTCGGTGGGGACCGGGATCTCGAACAGCACCGTGCCCCGCGATGGCACGAGCGGGGATGCGACGTGTGCGCCGCAGGTGATCGCGATCGGACCGGGATAACCGCGGAACATCGCATCCACGGCACGCGCTGCGCTGTCGTTGGGCTCGAGCAACAGCTCGCCGCGCGAGAGCACGATCAGCGCGCGGCGCAAGATCGCCTCGCGCTGCAGCGCGACGAGACTGCGCCGATCCGCAGGCAGCGCGCGGCAGTCGACGACGAGCGCGCGTGCGCCGAGATCGTGCGCTACGCGAGCGAGCAACGAGCGTCGGCCCGCGCCCTCGGCGCCCTTGACCAGTGGGATCGGGCCGCGCTGGTGCTCGACGTGCTCGCGCAGTGCCGCGGTCAGCGATCGCACGAGCCCCTCCTCGATCAACAGCTCGTCGGCCGGCGGATCCACGAGCGCGGCGAACCCGGCGATGTCCTCGGGCAGTAGCTCGACACCGTGCGCGAGCTCGACCATCGCGTCGGGGACCCCCACCACGCTGCCCAACCGTGATGTCCCGGTGCCGGCGTCGCGCAGCTCGAGGAGCCCGTAGCGCAGGAGTCGTCCCTGGGTCCCGAGCTCGGCGGCGAAGCGATCGCGGACCCGGGGAGAGCCATAGACCACGCGATCGAGGAGCTCGAGCGGCAGGCCGTCGGGATTCCCACACGCGGTGCGGACCTCTCCCGACACGGCGTGCGCGAGCGCGAGCCATAGGCAGCGCTGCTCGGTCGCCTCGAGCTGGAACGCCGTGCGCAACCGATCCAGCGGCAGCGGCTTCTCGGCGAGCGCCATCCTCGCTTCGATGATCTCCCCGAGGTCCACGATCCGGAGGTCGAGCTCCGCGGTCTCGCGCGGATCCCCGTCTGATCGCCGGCCCAGCACGAGCCGAGCGAGCTGCACGATGTCGTCGAGGTGTTCGCGGATGGACCGATACGCCGTCGCCACGCGACGACCTTACCCGAGTGATAAGCTCGGATGATGTCCGCGCAACCCATGCTGGCGATCTTTGCTGCGCTGCTGGTTGGTTGCGCTGGCAAGTACGGCGGCACGCCGATGGCGAAGAAGGTCACGATGCCCGCCGGCGGGCTCGAGGCCGCGGCGCTTCCATACAGCGTGATCGATGCGCGCACCGGCCGGCAGATCGATAACGACGCGTTCTGGGGG
Organism: Deltaproteobacteria bacterium; assembly: GCA_013813765.1. GTDB lineage: Bacteria > Myxococcota_A > Polyangia > Haliangiales > Haliangiaceae > JABFXX01. The sequence continues at coordinate 10,278 of JACCRC010000140.1, forward strand.
CAGCTCGGTCAGGCGCGAGCGATCTGCATCGGCGAGGATCACTCGAACATCCACCACCACTGGGCGCAGCTCGAGATCACGAAGCAGCTCGTGCAGCGCAAGACCGCCGGCGATCGCCTCGCGCTCGGCCTCGAGATGTTCCAGCGCCCGTTCCAGGGCGTGGTCGACGACTACGCCGCGAAGCGGATCGACGCCGCCGCGCTGCAGGCTCGCGCCGGCTGGGAGGAGCGCTGGGGCTTTCCGTTCGGCTTCTATGGCCCGATCATGGACCTCACTGTCGCCGCCGGTGGACAGCTGCTCGCGCTCAACGCGGCGCGCGAGCTGACGAAGAAGGTCTCGCGCAAGGGCATGGCCGCTCTGACTCCCGAGGAGAAGGCGCAGGTGCCCGAGCTCGATCTCGCGGACGCGAAGCACCGCGCGTGGTTCGACGCGCTGATGGACTCGATGGGCGGCACGCACGCGCACTCGAAGCCGCCCGCCGAGGACGGCGCCCCGGCATCGCCGCACACGGGCCCCGCGATGCCGTCCGCGGATCAGATCTACAGCGTGCAGGTGCTATGGGACGAGACGATGGCAGACGGCGCCGCGCGCTGGCTGACCTCGAATCCGACCGGCCGCGTGATCATCCTCGCCGGCAACGGCCACTGTCACGACAGCGCGATCGTCAGTCGCATCAAGCGCCGTGGGATCGCGCAGGTCGTCAGCATCCGGCCGGTGCTCGACATCGACAGCTCCGAGGTGCTCGCGCAGCCGATCAACGACTTCGCGTTCGTGCTGGAGGCCAGCGCGGCGATCAAGGCGAAGCGCGCCGAGGACGAGAAGCAGTAGCGTCCGGCGTCCGGCGAGGTTCGGACGCGGTGTCCGCACCGCGGACCGCGAGCACGTGATGTCGCGGTTGGCGCTGGCCTGCGCCGTGCTCGAGCGCGGCGCATGCACGAGCTGAATGATCCGGTGAGAGCGCTGCGGCGCTGCGAGGACGAGACCTTCGAGGAGACGCTCGCGCGGTTCCTCCGGGACGGCAAATGAGATGGCTGCTAACATGCTCGCCATGGACCTGCGCAACGAACGGTTGCTGGAGCCCGCGGACCGCGATCAGGTCATCGTGCTGCGCGGCGTTTCGTGGGACCAGTACGTCGCGCTCTCGGAGCAACGCCGGTCGTCGAAGCCACTCATGGCGTACCTCGACGGGGAGCTCGAGATCGTGAGCACGTCGCGCGCGCACGAGATCGACAAGAAGTTGATCGCGCGGTTCGTAGAGGCGTACGTCGACGTCGCCGATATCGAGCTCGGGGCGGTCGGAAACGCGACCTTTCGCAAGAAGCTCAAGCGCGCCGGCCTCGAGCCCGACGAGTGCTACTGCGTCGGACCGATGCGCGAGTTTCCGACGCTCGCGATCGAGGTCGTGTACACGAGTGGCGGGATCAACAAGCTCGAGATCTATCGCCGGCTGGGCGTGCCCGAGGTCTGGTTCTGGATCGATCGGAAGCTCCAGGTCTACTGGCTGACCGCGAAGGGGATCGAGTTGCGCGACCGGAGCGTGCAGCTCCCCGACCTCGACCTCGACAAGCTCACGCGCGCGGTTCACGCGGTCGACGAGGCCACGAACCACACCCACGCGGTGCGCGCGTATCGCCAGTCGCTGAAGCGCCGCCGCTAGAGCACCGATCAGGTTGATGCCGTAACGAAATCGATCGGTTAGCGGTGGCGATCGACGGCCGCTAGCGGTTCGTGATCCTCTCGTCGGTGATGACCATCGCGCGCTGGAGTCCGAGTTC
>JACCRC010000142.1 GCA_013813765.1 Deltaproteobacteria bacterium
ACGTACAGCCTGATGACGCGCAGCCTGCGCGTGAGTCACGCGTCGGTCGCGAGGCGCGATCCGCACCTGGCGCGTGGGGTCGAGCGGCTGCTTGCCGCGCGCTCGGGCGTGACCGCGGATCCGCCGCCGCCCCCGACCTTGCTGCCGATCGCGCTGGGGTCCGTGCGCGCGACGTCGCGGATCGCGGTCGCGCCGTTCTGCCCCCGCACGCCGGACGATGACGCACTGGTCGCCCTGGGAGGTGCGGCCGCCGCCGGTGCCGGCCTCGTCGTAACGCCGGTGCTGCAGGCATTCGGGCTTGCGTCCGACGACGCGCTCGTCGCGTGGCAGCGCATCGCCGACTACGTCCACGGCAAGGGCGCGCGGTTCGCGCTGCGGATCACGACTGCCGATGCGGAGAGCGCGCCGTTGATCGCCGAGCGCGCGGCGTTCATCGGGTTCGACGTCCTCGTGCTCGACGCCGGTCACGATCCGCTCGCTGGCGAGGCGATGCCCGCGACGCTCGCGGCGGCACGGCCAAAGTTCAAGGGCTGGCTCGGCGCGCAGGTGCACGACAAGCCCGCGGCGCGCGCGGCGGTTGTCGGTCACGCGGCGCAGCTCGTGCGCGCGGGCGCCGACGTGCTGTGGGTCTCGGCTCCGAGCGACGGCTCTGCCCGGCTCCCGGCTGCGCCGCTCGCAGATCGCCTGCGCAACGAGCTCGGGGTCGCGATCGTGGTCGACGGCGCCGACGCTCTGCTGCCGGACCTCGATGCCGCGATCGCGGCGGGCCGCGCGGACATGGTTTTCGTCCGGTCGGTGCTTGTCGCCGAGCGCCTACGGAGCCCGCGATGACCGTCTCGATCCGCCGCGCGTCGATCGACGATGCCGAGGCCCTTGCCCGCATCTACGACGACGCCAGCGTCCGCGCCGGCACGCTGCAGATGCCCTACCCGCTCGTCTCGACGTGGCGCGATCGCCTCGCGCAGACCGACGGCCAGATCATCCTCGTCGCGAGCAGCGGTGAGTCCGTGATCGGCAACATCGGCCTCCACCTCAACCTCAAGACGCCGCGTCGCGCGCACGCCGCGTCGCTCGGCATGGGCGTGCAGACCGCGTGGCAGCGCAAGGGTGTGGGCTCCGCGCTGCTCGCCGCCGTGATCGACATCGCCGACAACTGGTATGGCCTCGCCCGCCTCGAGCTCTCGGTCTACACCGACAACGAGGCTGGCGTCGCGCTGTACAAGAAGTTCGGCTTCGAGATCGAGGGGACGCTGCGCGCGTACGCGCTGCGCGAAGGCGTGCTCGTCGACACGTACTCGATGGCGCGCCTCCGCGCGCGTCCGAACATCACGCCACGATGACCGTCTCGATCCGCCGCGCCACCGTCGATGACACGCTGCGCGCCTACGCACTCCGCGACGGCGCGCTGGTCGATACGTACACGATGGCGCGCCTCCGCCCTCACCCCGCCTGACGGACAGTGCTACTCACGTCTTCATGACGCCGCGCCGCTATCAGCTGAAGAAGGAGGCCGCGGGCGTCGTGATGGGACACCATCCGTGGATCTTCCGAGACACGCTGTCCTCCGCGGCGCTCGTGTTTCGCGATGGAGATCTGCTGAAGCTCGTCGATGGCCAGAACAAGGTCCTCGGCTTCGGCATCTACGAGGCCGACGGCGCGATCGCGATCCGCGTGCTCCGTCGCGGTGCCTCGCCACCCGACGCGAAGTGGGTGAAGGCTCAGCTCTCCGCCGCGCTCGAGAAGCGCAAGGCGCTGACCGCCACCACCGACGGCGTGCGCCTCGTCAACGGTGAGAGCGACGGCCTCCCCGCGGTGGTGATCGATCGCTTCGGTGACACGCTCGTCGCGCAGAGCTACACCCGCGGCTCCGAGGCCCTCACCCGCTTCGCGGCCACCGCGCTCGCGCGCGAGCTCTCGATCCCGAACATCCTGCTCGTCCCCGCGCACCGCCGCCGCGGCTCCGAGCAACCGCCCCGCGCGCTGCGCGGCTCACCGCCCGATGTCGCGCGGTTCACCGAGGACGGCGTACCGTTCGCGGCCGACCTGGCCGGCGGCCAGAAGTCCGGCACGTACCTCGATCTCCGCGGCCTGCGCCGCGCGCTGCGAACCGCCCCGCTCACCGGGGCGCGCGTGCTCAACCTCTTCTCGTACTCCGGCATGATCGGACGCTCCGTGGAGCTCGCTGGCGCGTCGAAGATCGTGCAGGTCGATTCGAGCGAGCGCGCCCTCGCCTTCGCGCGCGCGCATCACATCACCGACGAAGCCAAGCACGAGCTCGTCACTGCCGATGTGTTCGAGTGGCTGCTCGCGCACGCGCCCGAGGTCCCCTACGACGTCGTGATCGTCGATCCGCCCGCGATGACCAGCAACAAGCAGCAGGTGCCCGCGGTGCTCGCCGGCTACAAGAAGCTGTATCGAGCCGCCGCGCCGCTCGTGAAGCCGAGCGGTCTCCTCATCGCAGCGTGCTGCACCTCGCGCATCGAGCGAGCACTGTTCGAGAAGACCGTCACCGAGACGATCGGCGGCGGCTTCACGAAGGAGCGCGACCTGTCGCCCGAGCCCGATCATCCCGTCGGTTTCCCGCAGGCCGACTACCTCAAGATCCTCGGTTTCCGGCGCCGGGCCGTCCGCTAGCGGCCGGTTCGCACTACTTCAAAGTCTGACGAGATCCCTCGCCCAGCGTGAGGCCGCGACGCCGCAGGTTCGTCGCACCTGTCGCATGCGACGAAGGCGAACACTCCCGCAGCCATCAATGGGGTGCGGATCTGCGACGCCTCTAACCGACGCGGGCGAGGTCGCGGTACCGAACCAGGTGCCGGACGGCGCGGCGCAGGACCAGCTCGTCCGCGCTGGAGCGACCGACCAGCTCGAGGAGCCGGGCGAGGTTGAAGTGCGCGTCCGCGAGGTGCGGATCGAGCGCCAGCGCGCGCTCGTACGCGGCGATCGCCTCCGCGGTGCGGCCCTGATCTTCGACGGAGACGCCGAGGTTGAACCAGTACAGCGCGACGTCGGGGTCGAGGCAGAGCGCGATGCGGTAGTGGGTCTCCGCGAGCGCCAGCGGTGCAGCGGCTTCACCGCGGTCGTGCAGCTCGTGGAGGACGCGGCCGAGATTGTTGTACGCGTCCGCGAAGTCCGGGCGACCGGCGATGGCGCGCTCGTACGCGCCAATCGCGCGCGCCGGATCGGTTGCTTCGTGCGCGCGGCCCTCCGCGTACCAGGAGGTCGCACTGGTGCCGCGGCGCAGCCCGCGCCGTGGTCCGAGCTCGAAGCGGAGAAGATCGCCCACGTGTCGACGCTAACCAGACCGTCTGACATTCGAGTTTGGCGAGCGTGTTGTAAGATGCGGACGTGGGCGACGCGCACGGCACCACCCTCAGTTTTCACGAGGATGGCAAGAGCGGCCGGGTCGGGCCGAAACCCGAACCGGTGCTTGTATTGGTCCTCGAGTGCGGGCGACCGCGCGCCGGATCCGTTCGCTATCGACTGTCCGAGCTGACGGGCGTCGCACTGGGACGCGGACCGGAGCGGCGCGCGGAGCTGCAGGGCAACGAGCTGACGGTCCGTGTTCCGGACAAGTGGATGTCATCGCGTCACGCGCGCATCGAGCCGAGCTTCGGTCGCTGGGTGCTGACGGACACCGAGTCCAAGAACGGCACGATCGTCGATGGCCACACCACGAAGCGCGCGGTGCTGACGGATGGCTCGCTGATCGAGCTGGGTCACACGCTGTTTCTGTTCTTCGAGCGGCTGCCGGTCGAGTCGGAGGCACCAACGCTGCTCGAGCTGACGCCGTGCGAAGGCGCGCCCGGCACCGTCACGTTGATGCCGGCCTGGCAGAACGAGCTGACGCGCCTGAAACAGATCGCGTCGTCCGAGATCCCGATGCTGATCGAGGGCGAGAGCGGCAGCGGCAAGGAAGTGATCGCGCGGGCGATCCACGGCCTGTCGGGCCGCAAGGGCGCGTTCGTTCCAGTCAACTGCGGCGCACTCCCCGACAACCTCGTGGAGAGCGAGCTGTTCGGCTACAAGAAGGGCGCATTCTCGGGAGCGCAGACAGATCACGACGGACTGGTCCGTGCGGCAAACGGCGGCACGCTGTTCCTCGACGAGATCGGTGATCTCCCGCCGGCATCGCAGGCGGCACTGCTCCGCGTGCTCCAGGAGCGCGAGGTCATGCCGGTCGGCGGTACGCGCGCCGTCGAGATCGATCTTCGGGTCGTCGCCGCGACACACCGGGACCTCGACGACATGGTCGCCGAGGGCTCGTTCCGCCACGATCTGTTCGCGCGGCTCGCGGGCTTCCGCGTCTCGGTGCCCACGCTCAACGAACGGCGTACCGACCTCGGCCTGTTGATCGGCGCACTGCACGAGCGGATGTTCGCCGAGGAGCACCCGGGCTTTGACATCGACGCCGCGCGCCTGCTCCTTCGCTATCCGTGGCCGCTCAACGTGCGCGAGCTCGAGCAGGCACTCGCAACCGCACAGGTCCTCGCCGGCGCCGAGGCGATCCGGGCCGAGCACCTGCCCGACTCGGTCCGCACCGGCCGCCCGCCGGGCGCGCCACGGCCGGTGGTGCTGAGCGAGACCGATCAGAAGGTCCGTGATCAGGTCGTCGCCGCGCTGCGCGAGCACCAGGGCAACGTGTCCGCCGTGGCCCGCGCGCTAGACAAGGACCGCAAGCAGATCCAGCGCTGGATCAAGCGGTTCAATCTCGACCCCGGCAGCTACCGCTAGCCACTGCGTCGTCGCAGCGACGGGTCATGCGACGTCGCAAACGGGATCATTCCCCGTCGGGTAGCGAGGGAATCCGCTTACCTGAGGGGTAACCCATCGAGCACGCTGCTTGCTTCATGCTGCAGCTGCTCTCCGCGCAGTCAGCCCTGAGCCTCCCTTTCGCACGTGACCTTGGAGCTGGCTGCGCGGCCGCACTTTTCCTACTGTCCGGTCGCGCGATGCGCGAGGCCAAACAGCTGCCGCTCGGTCCACGCCGAGAACCGACCGGGCGGCTGGCCGACGAGCCGGCGCTCGGCCTCGGCCCGCGCGGGGAGCTTGACGACGGCCTCCGGCAGGCGACGGTAGACGGTCCGGAACGCTGCGAGCCCGGCGCTCACCAGCCGCGGTGACGCGCGGAGCCCGAACGCGTCCGCGAGGTGAAGTGGCAACAGCGCGGCAGACATCGCCTCGGCGACGCGGCCGAGCGGTGGCTGCGCGGTCCCGAGCCCTCTACCGAACAGGAACTGACCCATCTCTCGCGCGCTCGCCGACACCGCGAGTCGATCCGACGCGATCATCTCGGTCATGTAGCGCGCGTGCGCCGACCAGCTGTCGGGCAAGAGTGACCTCGGGATTCCGAAAAGCGCGGCGAACCGGTTGAGCTCGACCATGTATCGATCCTTGATCGAGATCGGAAGCGGACCATCCAGTCGTTCGCGCACGGTGATCGTCGTGTCCGCGAGCGTCGCGTGAACCCACCGCAGCGCGTCCGCGTCGTTCGCGTGATACTCGGTGCCCGCTTGCCAGCCACCGATCGCGTCGGCGAACGTGCCGCTGATCCGTGAATGAACCGCGTGAACGCGGCGCGCTGCACGGAGTGCATCTTCGAGCTCTCCGAACACCATTGCGAAGACGTTTCGGAACGTGCGCTGAAACCGACCGACCACATCGGTACGCGTTTTTGAATGGTGATCGATCGCGTGCGCGACCATCGGATGTGCGAGCTGCAGCAGCGCTGCGCGTCCGCCGCCGATGAACACGCCGAGGTCGCCACCGAGCTGCCACGCGATCGAGTCGGGCCCGAGAATGCCGGCGCGTGGGTCACGAACCTGTGTGCACAAATCGGACAGTGACGCCTCGAGCTGGTCCCGCGTCACTGTCGGCATAGGTGTGCTTAGCGTCGGATGGCTCACGTCTCGCCGTCAAGAGAGCGTGCGGGGACGCCACATCGCGCGCACCAGGCACGCGTAATCGGTGGAAGTCCGCATGTCGAAAGGGATCTGAGCGGAATCCTCGCGGCACAACGGCTGCACCTGGGTCCCTCGACGGTTATGAAGACGATGGTGAGCACAGCTGGCGGTGGATTTCCCCTCACCGCCCTCGGTCCGGATGTGCTCCTCCCGGGAGCGAAGGCCGGGCCGTGGCGCGTCGAGCGCGAGCTCGGCCGTGGCGGCATGGGCGCCGTGTACGCCGTCGTCCATGACGAGATCGGTAAGCGCGCCGCCCTGAAGGTGGTCCACCGTCGCCTGCTCACTCCGGCCTTCAATGTCGAGCGCGTGATGCTCGAGGCGAAGGTCGTCAACACGGTCGGTCACCCGAACATCGTCGACATCTTCGAGACCGGTTCGCTGCCGGATGGCCGCCCGTACATCGTGATGGAGCGCCTCGAAGGCCAGCCGCTCGCGGTCCGCGCCGATGAAGGCAAGATCCAGGCGGACCATGCGATCGGTATCCTGCTTCAAGTGTGTGACGCACTGATCGCCGCGCACGCGCACGGCGTCATCCATCGCGACCTCAAGCTCGACAACGTGTTCCTGGTCGACAACGCCGATGCCCCGCAATCACCGAAGGTGAAGGTCCTCGACTGGGGTATCGCGAAGGTCATCAACCACGACGTCCGCCACACGGTCGAAGGTCAGCTCGTCGGCACCCCCCAGTACCTCTCCCCCGAGCAGGCACGCGGCGCCAACGTCACGCCACAGAGCGACGTGTATTCGCTGGGCGTGATGGCGTACGAGCTGTTCCTCGAGCAGCTGCCGTTCGAGGCGGAGACCTCCGCCGAGATCATGGTCATGCACCTCAAGGCCATCCCGCCCGCCCCGCGCGAGCTGTGGCCCGACATCCCGGATCAGCTCGAGGAGCTCCTCCTGCGGATGCTCGCGAAGAACCCGGAGAACCGCCCGACGATGCTCGACGTCGCGCGTCAGCTCGAGGAAGTGCGTGCCGAGCTCGATCGCCGCCGCCAGGCAGTGCTCGAGAACGCGATCGAGGTCGTCGCCATCGAGCCGATGCGCCCGCGCACGATCATCCGTCCGCCGTCCGCCGGCCTCGCGCCGACGCTGCCGTCGGATTCCGCCGACTGGCGCGTGCTCGAGCCGCGCACGCAGCGCTGGCAGTGGGCGCTCGGCGCCGCCGCGCTTGTCGTCGGTCTCGTGATGTTCCTGGTCACCCGCAATGGCGACACGCAGGCCGCTGCGGCCGCGACCACCCCGGAGATCACGCAGACCTCCACCACGGCGGACGACACCGCGCCTGGCGCTCCGCTCGTCACCTCCGAGACGCTCGCGGTGCGCGACGACGTCCCCGCCCGGGCTTCCGATCTCCCCTCCGCCTCCCCGGCGTCGATGCCGCGCGCCTCGAACGCCCCGGTCGAGAACGCCGCACGCACCAGCACCCGTCCTAGCCGCGTGCAGCATGCACCGGCGCGCAAGGCACCGGTTGCGCCGCGCCGGCCGGCCAAGCCGATCGACCCTAACGGCACCATCGACCCGTGGTGAAGGCGCGCGCGTTCATCGTGGCGGCCCTCGTCGCGGCTGCCTCCGGCACCGTGTTCGCGGGCGAGCCCGCTCCGCCGGAGTTCATCCCGGCGAAGGCGCGCGCACTCGCCGACAAGGGGCGCGCGTTCCACGATGCCGGCGACTACGGCAACGCGATCATCGCGTTCAAGGAAGCGTACGTGATGGCCCCGAGCCCGGGCCTCCTGTTCAACCTCGCGCAGTCGTACCGCCTCCAGGGAAACTGCGACGACGCGTCATTGATGTATCGGCGCTACATCGCCACCGGGCCGAGCGCCGAAGGCAAGACGATCGCCGAGGGTCACCTCGGGACCGTCGAGCGCTGCGCGCACAAGGCCTCGCTCGGCATCCCGCAGGACCCGACCTCGCCGGCGGCGGTCGTGATCAAGACCGACCGCGAGAGCGGCTCTCTGTTCGCCACTGCACCCGTGAACCGGAAGGCAGAGCTCAAGAAGGACATCGGCCTCGGCCTGATCATCGGCGGCGGTGTCGCGATCGGCGTCGCGGCGTACTACGGCTTCCGTGCACACGAGGCGGCGTCTGAGGTCGAGGCCGGCTATGCAAACGGTGCGAAGTGGAAGGATCTGCAGGACATCGATGCGCGCGGTGAGAGCAGCGCCTCGATGGCGACGATCTTCGGGATCGGTGGCGGCCTCGCCGTCGCCGGTGGTGTCACGCTCTACCTCCTCGGTCGCCACTCGGAGCGGATGGCCCCCATCGCGGTGGCCCCCACGAAGAACGGCGCCGCGGTCAACGTCTCATGGCGGTTCTGAGGTTCGCCGTGCTGAGTGCTGCCCTCACGGGCTGCTATTCGCCGGAGCTGCGCGACTGCGCGGTCGCCTGCGCGAGCGTCGATGACTGTGGTCCGAACCAGGTCTGCGGCAGCGATCGCTGGTGCGCCTCGCCCTCGCTGGCCGGGCGCTGCCTCACGATGGCGACGCCGGATGCTGCGGTCGGTACCGATGGCGCGCCGGGCGTGATCGAGGACGCCGCGGTCGATGCGACCGTCGACGCCGCACCGGACGCTCCGACGACGCTCTCGCTCGTCGTCCAGATCGCGGGCAACGGCTCCGTCACGATTCCCGGCGTCGGTAACTGCGGCTACGCCGCCCCGAATCATCAGTGCACGTTCACCGTGATGATCGGCGCGCAGCTGATGCTCACCGCCTCGGGCATCGACGAGTTCGAGTTCGACAAGTGGCAGTCCGCTGCATGCGCCGGTCAGGGCGCGACCTGCACGCTGACGCCGCTGCCACCCACGACGACCATCGCCGTGAAATTCCGGCGGGCGAACTGATGCGGACGCTCACCCGTCTCCATCAGGTGTTGCTCGTGCTCGCGATCCTGTCGGGTTGCTACGCCCCGGAGGTCCGCGACTGCACGGTCTCGTGCTCGAGCCCCGACGAGTGCGCCGGCGGCCAGGTCTGCAATGCGCAGGGCTACTGCGCCGACGAGGGGATCACCTGCGGGAACTCTGCAGTCGATGCCGGCGACACCCGCGTGATGTTGCGTGTGCAGGTGATGGGCAAAGGCAGGGTGGACGTCATCGGGGCGTCGAGCTGCGGCGGGGCCGGGCCGTCGGACTGCATGATCCCGGTGCCAAAGGGCCCCGTCACGCTCAATGCCGTCAGCACCGGCGATGACTTCGACCGCTGGACAGCTGGCTGCACCACGGGCTCGTCGACGTGCAGCGTGACGGTTGACGCCCCGATGACCGTCGGGGCGAGGTTCGAGTGATGACCGTGCGCGAGGGCCTACCGGCGCACGTGCTGGTCCGACACGGTCGCGCGTCCACGCGCGGAACGGCGAGCGAAAACGAGATGTTCCGACAGGCCGAGCCTGGTCCGCGGGGTGCACACGACACTTCGCATGGTCGCGCTCCCCGCCACACTCGCTCCGCACATCATCGCTGAGCCCGAGCCTCGCCGCCGGCGGACCACCACCCGCCAGCGTCGCGCGCGTCCGGAGACGCTCACCGGAGGAGACAAGGCCGGATCGTGGCGCGTCGAGAACCCGCTCGGTCGCGGCGGCATGGCCTCGGTGTACGCGGTCACCCACACGAAGTTCGGCAAGCGCGCGGCGCTCAAGCTCGCGCACCGGGAGATCCTCGGCAAGGGCTTCACGCCCGACACGTTCCTGCGCGAGGCGAGGATCGTGAACCTCGTCAATCACGCCTGCGTCCCCGACGTGTTCGCGACCGGCACCTACGACGGCCGTCCGTACCTCGTGATGGAGCGGCTCAGCGGCCAGACCCTCGGGCAGCGTCTCGACAGCGGCGCGATGTCTCACAACGAGGCGATCGAAATTCTGATGCAGCTCTGCGAGGTACTCGGTGCGGCGCACGAGGCGTGCGTCGTCCATCGCGATCTCAAGCTCGACAACGTGTTCCTGCTCGACGCTCCGTGTGCCGGCGGTCACCGCGTGAAGCTCCTCGACTGGGGCGTCGCGCACGTGATCGGCGAGGCGGACCCGATGGCGGGCTTCATCGCGGGCACGCTGACGTACGTGGCGCCCGAGCAGATCCGCGCCGATGGCCTGACGCCGGCCGCGGACGTCTACTCGCTCGCGGTCCTCGCGTACCAGATGCTGTTCGGCGCGCCGCCGTTCGTTGCGCGCGAGGATCTCGCGCTGATCCGCCTGCACATGAACACGTCGCCGCCCGCACCGCAGACGCTGTGCCCCGACGTGAACCCGGAGCTCGCGACGCTGCTCCTCGCGATGCTCGCGAAGGATCCGGTCGACCGCCCCGCCATCCCCGAGGTCGTCCGCGTGCTCACGAAGGTCCGCGACGGCATCGCGGCAGCAGCAGCCACCGCAGCAGCACAGCCCGCCCGGCGCGTCCTCGCGATCCCGACCGCTCCGCCCTGCGATCCGTTCGGCCGCCCCGCGCTGCGCCTCACGGCGAAGGGCAAGAAGCTGATCGGCGTTTCGATGGGCCTGCTCGCGGCCCTGTCGACGCTCGCCGGCTGGATGTAGCGCCTAGCGCTTGATACCGACGACGAGACCATCCGGCGTCGGTGCGCAGACCGAATCGCACGACGCAGCAACGAGCTCGTGGAACGCACGCATCGCGCGACCGCGGTCGGAGTCCTCCATCAGCTCGCCGAAGAGATACGCGTTGTCGCCGAGCACGAGGCCACCGCTGCGGAGGTGCTCGACGGCCCACTTGCCGTAGACGTGATAGTTGACCTTGTCGGCGTCGATGAACACCGCGTCGAACGGAGCGAGGTGCGCGATCTGCGGCAGCATCTCGATGCCAGTGCCGACGAGGATCTCGACCTTGTCCGCGAGACCCGCGGCCGCGAGGTTCTCGCGCGCGATCGCGGCATGCTTGGGCTCGAACTCGATCGACCACACGTGACCATCGGCCGGCAGCGCCTTGGCGATGTGGATGGCGGAGTAGCCGACCAGCGTGCCGACCTCGACGACCTTCTTCGCACCCGCGAGCTGCAGCAGCATCCGGATCAACTTTCCGTCGGATGGGCCGACCTGGATCGCGGGGACTCCGTCGGGCACCGCGAACGCACGCGTGAGACCGGCGTCGTGAGGAACGTGCGTGGTGTTGACGTAGTCGAGGATCGCTTTCGTCGTGTAGCGTTGCCCTGCACGCGAGTCGTTGTCGGCCATGACCGGACCCTACCACCGCGGTCAGTCCTCGGTCGTGCCTGTCTTGTAGGGCCCGAGCTTCGCGAGCTCGGCGATCTCCGTCGCGACTGCCGCTGCCTCGCGACGCGTGTGGTCCTCGATCGCCGCCGAGAGGCCCGGATGGCGGAGCCAGTGGGCGGAGTACGTGGGCGACGGCGCGAACCCACGCAGAAGCTTGTGCTCGCCTTGCGCTCCGGCCTCGAACAGCGGCAGCTGCTTGTCGATCGCGCGCTCGATGCCGGCGTAGTACGCGGTCTCGAAGTGGAGCAGATCGACATGGACGTCGGTGCCCCAGTAGCGGCCGTAGAGCGCCTGCTCGCTCTCGAGGAACAGCGCCCCGGCGATCCGCTTGCCCTCGCGAGTGACCTCGACCATCTGCATCGCCTCGGGCAGTGACTCGGCGAGCACGTGGAAGAAGCGCGGGCGTAGGTAGTCGCGGCCGCCGTGATTATCCGTGGTCTGGCGGTAGAACCGATCGAGATCGTCGAGCGCGCGCTGATCGAGCTCCTTGCCGGGAATCCAGCGCAGCCCTTCGATCGCCGCCTTCGCGCGCGCACGCTCCTTCTTCAGCTGCTTGCGCTTGCGTGAGCTCAACGCGGCGAGGAAGTCATCGAACGAGTGGTAGCGCGGCTCGGCGTTGTGCCAGTGGAACTGGTAGCTCGCGCGCGGGAAGAACCCGAGTTGCTCGAGATGCCGCTGCTCGTCCTGCGTGCAGAACAGCCAGTGGATCGACGAGCAGCTCGTGTCTTCGGCCACCGAGCGCACCGCGCCGATCAGGGCCTCGCGGATTGGACCGGCGAGCGGACCGAGGTCGGGCGCGAGCAGGATTCGCTTGCCGGTCGCCGGGGTCGCCGGTGCGGCGACAACGAGCTTCGGGTAGTAGTCGAGGCCCGCGCGCGCGGCGGCGTTTGCCCAGCCCCAGTCGAAGATGTACTCGCCGTAGCTGTGCGGCTTGATGAACGCGGGCACTGCTCCGACCAGTCGGCCATCGAGCTCGGCGAGCAGATAGACGCTGTTCCAGCCGGATCGCTTCCCGCGGCCCTTCGCGCTGATCGGATCGATCGAACCGGATTCCTCGAGGGCTCGGAGGAAGCCGGACTTCAGAAATGGCGAGGGACCGTGATCCAGGGCGTCCCAGGCCGCCGCGGGGAGGTCGGCGACCGACGGTACACCCCGAACAACCAGCGTCGTGGCCTGCCCGATCGTGCTAGACACGGGGCACCTCCATGACCCTCGACCCGTCCGTGAAGAACAAGATCGATTCCCTGGTCCAGTCCGACGCTGTCGTCCTGTTCATGAAAGGGACGAGGAGCTTCCCGCAGTGCGGGTTCTCGGCGTCCGTCGTCAACATCCTGAACACCTTGGTGCCCAAGTTCACCACCGTCAACATCCTGAGCGACTCGGACATCCGCACGGGAATGAAGGAGTACTCGGACTGGCCGACGTTCCCGCAGCTGTTCATCAAGGGTGAGTTCGTCGGCGGTGCCGACATCGTTCGCCAGATGCACGAGGCCGGCGAGCTCGAGAAGAAGCTCGGTGATCTCGTCGCTCCGGCGAAGGCGCCGAACCTCACCGTCAGCCCGCGCGCCGCGCAAGAGCTGTCGGCCGCGCTCAAGGACGGCAGCCCCGGCGACGTGATCCACCTGACGATCACGCCGGCGTGGGAGCACCAGCTCGACCTCGGCGCGAAGGAAGCGAGCCACGTGACGATCGAGTCCAACGGCCTCACCGTGCAGCTCGATCGCGCGAGCGCGGGCCGTGCGGCGGGCGTGACGATCGATTTCGTCGAGGGCGCCGACGGCGGCGGCTTCAAGATCGAGAACCCGAACCGCCCCGCGATGGTGAAGCAGATCGACGCGAAGGCGCTGAAGGCGCTGCTCGATGCCGGCAAGGTCCAGCTGTGGGACGTGCGGTCCGAGAAGGAGCGCGGGATCGCGCAGATCAAGGGCGCGCAGCTGCTCGACGACGCCGCGATGGCGAAGATCGAGGGGATGCCGAAGGACACGCCGCTCGCGTTCCACTGTCACAGCGGGATGCGCAGCCGCGCGGCAGCCGAGCACTTCCTGAAGCAGGGCTTCACGAACCTGTACAACCTCGCCGGCGGCATCACGGCGTGGTCCAAGGACGTCGACCCGAGCGTTCCGACGTACTGATGCGCGCTGCGCTCGCGCTGCTCCTCGTCGCGTGTGGGGAGGGAGGCCCGGCGAAGCCCGATGCCTTCACGCCGGTCGAGCCGGTCGCGAACCCGGTGCGCGGGATCGCCGACACCAAGCTCGCGTTCGACGTCACGGCGCGCTCCGGGATCGCGACGATCACGTTCGAGGGCGGCAATCCGGGCGCGACGCTCGAGGTTGGCGATTTGACGATCGACAGCGTGTCGGTCCCGTTCCGCGCGAATGCGACCGAGAAGACGATCGACCTCGGGATCGAGGCGTCCGAGCAGCCGGTCACCGTGGAGATAGCGTTCCACTACAAGCACCACAACAACTTCGAGGGCGCGTCCTCGGCCGGCTTCACGCTGGTGTGGCCGTACTTCTGCGGAAATCTGTTCCCCTGTCACAGCGAGCCCCGCGACGGCACCCCGATGTCGCTATCGCTCTCCGGCGTGCCGGCGGGAAAGACCGCGGTCTATCCGACGACGATCGCCGAGGCCCCTAGCTACCAGCTCGCGTGGTCGATCGACACGTACACCGAGCTGCCCGTCGGCACGACGACCGCCGGAACGCAGATCAGCGTGTGGTACCGCCCGACCGAGCTTCCGATGGCGCAAGCCGGCAGCGCGAACCTCGTCGCGGTGTTCGACTGGCTCGAGAAAACGATCGGTCCATATCGGTTCGGCACCAAGGCCGGCACGGTCTCGGTGAAGTGGGGCATCGGTCAGTTCGGCGGCATGGAGCACCACCCCTACTGGCACATCGCGTCGAGCGCGCTGGCCGACGAGGAGACCCACGCGCACGAGGCCGTGCACGGCTGGTTCGGCGGCGGCATCCGCATCGGTTGCTGGGAGGACTTCGTGCTCTCCGAGGGGACGACCACCTACCTCGCCGGTCGCGCGCTCGATGTCGTCGCCCCGACGGTGGGCGCGGCGGTGTGGCAGAGCTACGCGACCGAGCTGAATGGCGTGCCGGCGACCGACAAGGTGTGGCCGCGCAGCTGCAACACCATCGACATCATCGAGGACGATCTGTTCACCCGCGCGCCGTACATTCGTGGCGCGTTCTTCTATCGCGCGGTCGCCCTCAAGGTGGGCGCCGACAAGGTCGATCAGGCGCTGAGGGCGTTCTACACGGCGCACGCGGGCAAGGCCGCGACGATGGCCGAGATGCTCCAGACGATCCAGACCGTGACCGGCTACGACGCGACCGCGTGCGCGGACATGTGGCTGGCGAGCACGACGAAGCCCGCCGCCAACACTGCCTGTCCGTAGGCTAGTTCTCGACGCGATTCGCGACGAGCGTGTGCTCGCCGATCGCGAACAACAGCGCCTTCACCTTGCCCTCCTCCTCGCGGAACACCGCCGCGGCCTGGATCGGCTCGATGAAGAACTCGTGATCGGAGAGCGGTGACATGCGGTGCTTCGGCTCGCCCGGCCCCTCGATGTAGAGCCGCTTGCCGCCGACGGTGACGATCAGCTTCTGGCCCTGGAAGTCGTAGGTGCCGGCGAACTTCACGAGCTGCTCGGGCGCGGGGAACTTCGCCGCGACCGGCGGTGCGCCCTCGAGCACCTTGTACATCGAGTCGGCGAGCCGATCGACGAGCGAGCTCGACGTCGACGCGAGGATCACGACGCCGCGGCGCGACTTGATGTCGAAGCCGACGAACGCGTGATAGCCGCCGGTGCCGCCGTTGTGCCAGTACCGTCCTTCGCGATCGATCTGCCAGCCGAGCCCCGTGTTCGGGCCTCCCGTCGATTCGAGCTGGTCCTCCTGCGTGAGCCGCATCGGTGCGCGCAGCGGCGCCTTCCCGCCCGCCGCGGCATCGAGCTCCGCATCGATCAACTGGAGCTGGTCGCGCGCCGTGGAGACGAGCGCGCCCGCACCTGCGAGCGCGTCGAACGTCCAGGGCACGACAGGCTGCAGATCCTCGTCGGTGCCCTGCGCGCGGCGGGACTCCGTGCCCGCTGGGAACCCGAGGAACGTGTCCTTGAAGCCGAGCGGCACGAGGATGCGCTCGCGCAGCGCCGCCGCGAAGCCACCGCCGACCCTGCGGCCGAGCACGTGACCGAGCAGACCTGCGCCGTAGTTCGAGTAGACGATGCGCGTGCCTGGCGGATTCTGGAGCTCGGTCCCGAGGAGATCCTGATAGAGCTGCTCCTCGCCGTAGCCCGCGTACGGGTCCGCCTTCGGCTCGGTGCCGAGGCTCGGTGGCAACCGCGGCAGACCGGAGGCGTGCAGCGCCAGGTGCTTCAGCGTGATCGGAGTCTTGTCCTTGGTCGGCACCGTGATCCCCGGCGGCAGCAGCTCGGAGACCGCGGTCTCGAGCTCGACCTCGCGGCGCTGCACGGCGTCGGCGAGCAGCAGGGACGTGTAGACCTTCGTGATCGAACCGATCTCGTAGAGTGTCTTGCCGTTCGGCGGCGCACCATCGGCGCCCTTGCCAAAGCCGTAGATCTCGAGCTTGCCACTGTCGTAGAGCCCGACGACCAGGCCGCTCACGACCTCCGCATCGAGGTACGGCTTGACCTGCGCGGCGACCGCCGCACGATGCGGCCCGTCGGGATCGGTCTCGTCCGACGGGGTGGGCTTGGTGGGGCGATTGGATGCCCCCGAGCAGGCCGCGAGGGCGAACAACAGGGCGAACCGGCGTTTCACGTCGCTACCTTAGCAGCCGATGGAACGATCCTCACTGACTCTTCCCGTCGGGCTGGTGTAAGAGTGCCTCGATGCGTGTCGCGGTCGTGGTCCTCGCCTCCCTGTTCCCGCTCGTCGCGAGTGCCGACCCGGGACCCGCGCCGATCGTGGGCGGCACCGACGCGCCGTTTGGCAAGTGGCCCGACGTCGCCGCCGTCTACGCGACCGATGGAGTCCAGACGTGCACGGGCACGCTGATCGGACCCACGGTCGTGCTGACCGCCGGGCACTGCACCGTGGACCCTCTCGGCAGCGTGCTGATCGGTACGAACTCGCTCGTCAAGAAGCTCGAGGGCGAGACCATCAAGGTCACGAAGGTGGTCGCGTACGCGGACTACGAGCGGACGTTCGATGTCGCCGTGCTCGTGCTCGAGCGACCGTCGACGCGTGCTCCGCGCACGCTCGCCTCTGGCTGGGCGACCTTCGACGTCAAGAACGGTCTCGATGTCACGGTCGCCGGGTGGGGCGCGATCGATCGAAACGCACAGATGTTCGTGAACGAGCTCAAGGAGGCGAAGGTGAAGATCACCGACGCCGACTGCTCGCAGCGAAGCCCCGACGATTGCAACGAGCTCGCGAAGCCAGCGGGCGAGCTCGGGGCCGGCGGCCTCGGAATGCCCGACACGTGCCCCGGTGACTCCGGTGGACCGATGTACCTCGAGACCGAGATGGGCACGTTCCTCGTCGGTGTCACGTCGCGCGGTTACTTCAGGAACGTCTACGACTGCTCCGAGGGCGGCGTGTACGTGCGGCCCGAGAAGGTCACGAACTGGATCCGCGAGGTCTCCGGCGCGGAGATCGCGCTCGGCCCCGAGCCGAGTGTTCCGGACAAGCTCACCGCGGTGCGCGGGCACGCCGCCGACGCGGAGATCGAGCACAACGATCCGAAGAGCAACAAGCACACGTTCGCGATCACGAAGCAGCCGAAGTTCGGCGAGGCCGCCGTACGCGACGATGGACACCTCCGCGTGTGCACGGATCCCGGCGTCGTCGGTATGGACTCGCTCGAGCTCTCGATCACCGACCAGAACGATCCGACCCGCAAGCTCGAGTACGTGGTCGCGATCGAGGTCACCGACGGCGACGCCGCCGACAGCTGCGACGTCGACGACTTCGACTCCGGCGGGTGCTGTGACAGCGGCCGGAGCGCCGGGGGCTCGCTACCGCTTGGAATCGGCGTGCTCCTCGTGCTGCGCCGCCGCCGGCGTTAGGGTTACAACCCGCCCATGGCCGAAGCCTGGATGAAGTGCACCGAGTGCCGGACCGAGATCCCGTACGACGTCGTGTACTGGCAGTGCAGCGTCTCGACCTGCAACCGCAGCCGGATGCCGCTCTACTTCTGCTCGGTGGTGTGCTGGGACAGCCACCTCTCGGTCGTGCGCCACCGCGACGCGTACGCCGTCGAGGTCCGCGCGCCGTCGAAGGAGTCGTGGCAGAAGGAGCAGGCGGACGCTGCTGCGGCACCGCAGCCGCGCGCGATGATGGTGACGCCGGACCGGCCGCTGGCGTCGGGCAGCCCGAGCGGCAACCCGGCCCCGCGCCCGATGCCGCAGGCGAGCCCGCCCGCGCAGGTGACGACGCGCAAGGTGGTCGGTGAGGCAGCGCCCGGTGACGCGTCGCTCGCCGATGTCGCCGACAAGGATCAGCTCATCGTCATCTCGAAGCTGAAGAAGTACATCAAGGACCGCTCGGGCATGAACTGCTCCGACGCCGTCGCCGACATGCTGTCCGATCACGTGCGCGCAGTCTGTGACGAAGCGATCCGCGCCGCCGCGCGCGACGAGCGCAAGACCGTCCTCGACCGCGACGTCCCGAAGACTCGCCGCTAGAGCACCGATCAGGTTGATGCCGTAACGAAATCGATCGGTTAGCGGTGGCGATCGACGGCCGCTAGCGGTTCGTGATCCTCTCGTCGGTGATGACCATCGCGCGCTGGAGTCCGAGTTC
>JACCRC010000206.1 GCA_013813765.1 Deltaproteobacteria bacterium
GCGCCGTGCCCCGCGCGGGCATCACGCCGCACGCGCAGCCGCTCGAGATCACCGAGCGCGTACAGCCGGGGTCGACCGCTCTCGCCGGGCACGCTCCTGACCTGCCCGCGGCTCACGTAGGCGTACAGCGAGCGCACCTGGATCCCGAGGTGCTTCGCCGCGACGCGCGCATCGACCCAACGTTGATCGTCGATTCTACGTTGATCAACCATACCGATGACCCTACAAGAAGCATCGAGAGGTGACCATGACAAATCCGACCAGCAACGGACTCGAGGGTGTAGTGGTCGCGGACACCGCGATCTCCGAGGTCGACGGCGAGCGCGGCCGTCTCGTGATCGCCGGCCACGATGTCGAGCAGCTCGCCCTTCACTCGACGTTCGAGGATGCCGTCTCCGCGGTGCTCACCGCCGGCGGTGCGCGTCTCGCGGATCCGCCGCGTCTCGGTGCGGCGCGTGCCGCCGCGTTCGAGCTCGTGCCTCGCCTCGGCGATGCGCTCGCGATGCCCGACGGGATGGATGCGCTACGCACGGCGGTCGGGCACCTGCGCCCGACCGGTGACGATCTCGCCGACGCGATCGCAGCGATCGGTGCAGCCCCGGTGTTCGTCGCCGGCTGGAACCGCACGTGCGGCGGCCTGGCACCGATCGCGCCGGATCCCACGCTTCCGCATGCCGAGGACTACCTGCGCATGTCGATCGGCGCCGCGCCTTCGCCCGCGGCTGCGAAGGCGCTGGATGCATATCTCGTCACCGTGATCGATCACGGCATGAGCGCCTCGACATTCAGCGCGCGCGTGATCACGTCCACCGCGTCCGATCTGATCTCCGCGATCGTCGGCGGCGTCGGCGCGCTCAAGGGTCCGCTACACGGCGGTGCACCCGGCCCCGTGCTCGACATGCTGGACGCGATCGGCAGCCCCGAGGCCGCCGAACCCTGGCTCCTCGCCGAGCTCGCGGCCGGCCGCCGCATCATGGGCATGGGCCACCGCATCTATCGCGTTCGCGATCCGCGCGCCGCCGTGCTCGAGACCGCCGTCCGCCCGCTTGCATCGCGCCGCCTCGAGCTCGCGCGCGCCGTCGAAAGCGCAGCGTCGAAGATCCTCCGCGAGCGAAAGCCCGACCGGCCGATGGCCGCGAACGTCGAGTTCTACACGGCCGTCCTCCTCGACGCCGTCGGCCTCCCGCGCGAGCAGTTCGCGCCGACATTCGCCGTGTCGCGGATCGCCGGGTGGTCCGCACACGTGATCGAACAGCGCCGCACCGGTCGGTTGATCCGCCCGGCTTCGCGCTACGTCGGGCTCAGCGCTTCCACAGGGCAATACCGCCAGTGAGGCCGGCGATGTTGTCGGCGAGCTTCACGTTCGGCGGCAGCTCGAGCTTGATGTGCTTCGCGTTGCCGCCGCCGAGGTAGAGCATGCGCGGGTTCCAGATCGGCAGGATCTGCTCGATGACGCGGCGCACGCGGCGGTTCCACTTCTTTTTGCCGACGTCCTTCAGCGCCTTGTCGTCGACGTAGTCCTCGTAGCTGCCATTGCCGCGGCCGAACGGATGGTGCGCTAGCTCGAGGTTCGGGACGTAGACACCATCGTGATAGAGGCCGCAGCCCATGCCGGTGCCGAACGTCAGGACCATCTCGACGCCCTTGCCCTCGATGACGCCGAGGCCCTGCACGCCGGCGTCGTTGAGGACGCGCGTCGGCTTGCCGGTGTGCTCGGAGATGATCTTCGCGAGGTCGACATCCGTCCACGCGGGGTCGAGGTTCGGGGCGGTGCGCGTGACGCCGTCCATCACGACACCGGGAAACCCGACGGAGACGCGGTCGTACGGAGTGAGCGGCGCGATCAGCTTCTTGATCTCCGCAAGAATGGCGTCGGGCGTCGCCGGACGTGGCGTCTCGACGCGGACGCGCTCGCCAACTGGCGCGCCGTCGTGGCCGAGGAGCATGGCCTTGAGGCCGGTACCACCGATGTCGATCGCGAGCGTGCGTGGCTGCTGGGTCATGACCCCGCGAGTCTATCGCGGGCTCAGAAGCCGAGGGTGGTCTGGCACCAGCTGGCGCCCCAGGTCGTGCGCGCGAACTGGCGGAGCGCATCGGCCTCCGCTCCGGTCCGGAGCTTGACCGCGTAGGCGTCTTGATCGGCGTACATGAACTCGGTCATCACGCGGCCCTGCTCGTAGAGCGCCATCGCGCGCTTGATGTTCCAGGCGGTGAACCGCTTGAACTGGAGGTTCGACGCGAAGTAGTTCGGGTCCACCTCCGACACGGTCTTCGCGGTCGCGATCGCGTAGGCGGTGAACTCGAGCGGGCCGAGCACGGCGTCGGTCCAGCCGTCGTTGTAGAGCCCCGACTTGACCTGATCGATCGCGACCTCGGCGCCGTTGATGTACGAGTTCCACTCGTCGAACACGTAGAGCGGCGTGTCGTCCCAGGCGGTCTGCTGCACGAGGTAGAGCTGGTAGCGCGGGCCGCGCAGCGTGGTCGGGATGCGCGACTTGATGTCGGATTTGCGCATGTTCGGCTCGGCGACGAATGCCGCCTTGTTGCCGAGCACGTAGAACGCGTTCGAACGCACGCTCGTGGGGTTGTGGTAGTTGCGCAGGTGCGCGTGGATTCCGTGCGAGGTCTCGTGGCCGGCCGTGATCCCCCGGGCATCCCAGTACTGCGTGCCGTACGACGACGGCAAGTGCCGCCCGATATCGGTGAGGTCCGTGCCGTAGGCGGGCTGACCGAACGTCGGCTGCTGCTCGGGCCACGTGAACCAGTCAACACCGGCCGTCGGATCGAACATCGGCGGCGCGTCGGGCATCGCGGCGTCGACATCGACCGAGGCATCGGGTCCGGGCTCGTCGTCGCCGCTGGTGCCCCCCGGCATCCCCGACGAGTTGCATGCTGCCGCGACGACCACCAACACGAGCACCAGCGCGCGCTTCATGCGCGCATCCTAGACCAGTGGCACTTGTTGACCCCGCGTCAGTAACTGACTCGTGCTGACAGGTCTAGCGCCACTCGTCGATCAGGTTCGCCACCAGCGCGGTCCAACCTGTCTGGTGCGAGGCCCCGATCCCTGCGCCGTTGTCCCCGTGGAAGAACTCGTAGAATAGGATGTGGTCGCGCCACGTCGGGTCATCGGCGAACTTCTTCGCCCCACCGAACACCGGCCGGCGACCATTCTCGTCGAGCAGGAAGATGTCGACCATGCGGCGCGCGATGTCCTTCGCCACCGCTTGCAGCGTGATCTCCTGACCGTTCGAGCCGGGCGTCTTGATCCGGTGCCGTCCACCGAACGCGGTCCCGAGCTTGCGGAGCGACTCGATGATCAAGAACGTCGTGGGAAACCAGATCGGTCCGCGCCAGTTCGAGTTGCCGCCCTTGAGCTTGGAGCGCGACTCGGCCGGCTCGTACGACACCATGCGGCCCTCGAGCTCGAACGGCTGGGTCTCGTGCTGCTTCGACAGCGAGCGCACGCCGTACCGCGACAGGAACTCCTCGGGATCGTGGATGTGGCCGATCAGCCGATCGAGCTGATCCGGCTCGACGATCGTGAGGAGGTACGTGCAGCTGCCATCGGCGCCCTCGATCGTGTGCACGACGTCGGACACGAGCTCCTTGCGGTTCCTGAGGAACCAGGCCAGGTTTCGCGAGAACTCCTTGAACGGTTCGATCCACGCGGACTCGAGCCGCTCCACGGCGAACAGCGGGATCAGGCCTACCAGGGAGCGCACGCGGAACCGCTGATACCGCCCGTCGGCGTGGTGAAGGATGTCGTAGAAGAAGCCGTCCTTCTGGTCGAACAGCGCGTAGTCGCGTCCACCGACCGTGCGCATCGCCGCCCCGACGTACGCGTAGTGCTGGAAGAACTTCGACGCGAGGCCCTCGTACGCCGCGTTCTCCTTCGCGAGCTCGAGCGAGATCCGCATGAGGTTCAGGCAGAACATGCCCATCCACCCGGTCGCATCCGATTGCTCGAGCACCGAGCCGTCGGTGCTGCGCTCGCTGCGATCGACGACCGTGATGTTATCGAGCCCGAGGAAGCCACCCTCGAACACGTTGTTGCCGTCGTGATCGACCTTGTTCACCCAGCTCGTGAAGTTGAGCAGCAGCTTGTGGAAGCAGCGCTCGAGCCACTGCCGATCGGCGGTGCCGGTGCGCAGGCGATCCATGTTGTAGACGCGCCACACGGCCCAGGCATGAACCGGCGGATTGAGATCGGAGAACTCCCACTCGTACGCGGGTAACTGTCCACTCGGATGCTGGAACTGCTCGAACAGGAGCAGCCAGAGCTGGTCCTTCGCGAACTTTGGATCGATCAGCGCGAATGGCACGCAGTGGAATGCGAGGTCCCACGCGGCGAACCAGGGGTACTCCCACGTGTCGGGCACACTCATAACGCGCAGCGAGTTGAGATGACGCCAGTGCGCGTTGCGACGTTCGCGACGTGACGCCGGCGGCGGTGCATCCGGGTTGTCACCGTCGAGCCAGCGCGCGACATCGAAGATGTAGCTCTGCTTCGTCCATAACAGGCCCGCGAGCGCCTGGCGCTGCACGAGCCGCTCGTCGGCAGTGGCATTCGGCGGCGCGACTCCGGCATAGAACGCGTCGGCCTCGGCCTTGCGCTTCGCGAAGATCGCGTCGATGTCCCCGAGCGGATCGCGCTTGCTGCCGTCGCACAGCCTCAGCCGCAGCGTGACGCTCTCGCCGGCGGGCACGGTGTACGCGTAGTGAATCGCGGCCTTCGTCCCTCGCGCATCGGTGCGCAGCGCCGAACGTTCGCCCTCGCACAGCGCGCGATGGAATGCGTCCTTCGTGTGCGGCGTGCGGCTCGTGTTCCCCGGACCGTAGGCACGCTCGCCATTGGTCTCGTTGTCTGTGAACAACAGCTCGCCGCCCTCGGGCGCGTAGAGCCAGCGCAGGCCAAGGCCGCAGTGCGCCGGAAGATCGTCGCCGTGCAGCGCCTCGTCATCCTCGGCGAGAAGCGTGATCGCTCCGGCGGCGCTGGTGCCCCGTTCGATCGACTGCGGCTTGCCGGGCTCCTTCGTCCACGCCCACGTGTTGCGGAACCACAGCGTCGGGAGGATGTGCAGCGGCGCTGCCTCGGGACCCCGGTTGTGCGCGGTGATCCGGATCGCGATGTCGTCGGTCGTCGCCTTGGCGTATTCGATCGTGATGTCGAAGTAGCGATCGCCGTCGAACACGCCGGTGTCGAGCAGCTCGTACTCCGCGCCCTGCCCCGCGCGCCGCTGGTTCTCCTCGATCAAGTCGCGGTACGGAAACGCGGCCTGCGGATACTTGTAGAGCAGCGACATGTACGCGTGCGACGGGGTGTTGTCGGTGTGGAAGTAGTACTCCTTGACGTCCTCGCCGTGGTTGCCCTCGTCGGGCGTGACGCCGAACAACCGCTCCTTCAGGTGTGAATCGCGACCGTTCCAGAACGCCGGCGCGAAGCAGAGGATCTGATAGCGGTCGCAAAGGCCCGCGATGCCGTCCTCGCCCCACCGATACGCCTTCGCGCGCGCGGCGTCGTAAGTGAGGAAGCGCCACGCATTGCCATCTTCGGAGTAGTCCTCGCGCACCGTGCCCCAGGATCGGTCCGACAGGTACGGCCCCCACTTTCGCCAGCCGGTGGCGTCGTCGGTGATGCTGCGGATTCGCTCGCGCTCCGGGTCTTCGCTCATGGCATTCCGATCTGCACCAGCGACTCCCAGCGGCGCACCAACCGGAGTATACCGCGCACCATGTCGCCGCTGACGAGCTCTGCCGCCTGGACCGCGCTCCTCGCCCACAAGGCCACGATCGACAGGACGACGATGCGCGAGCTATTCGCCACCGACCCCGGCCGGGCGGAGCGAATGTCGCGCGAGGTATGCGGACTGTACGTCGACTACTCGAAGCACCGCGCGACCGACGACACGCACCGGCTGCTCGCCGCACTCGCGCAGCAGCAAGCGGTCGAGGCCTGGCGCGATCGGATGTTCGCCGGCGACAAGCTGAACGGCACCGAGGACCGCGCGGTCCTTCACGTCGCGTTGCGCAATCGCAGTAACCGCCCCGTGCTCGTCGGCGGCACCGATGTCATGCCGCAGGTCAACGCGGTGCTCGCGAAGATGCGCGCGTTCACCGACAGGCTGCACGACGGCAGCTGGAAGGGCCACACCGGGAAGTCGATCACCGACGTCGTGAACATCGGCATCGGCGGATCTGACCTGGGGCCGGTGATGGTGACCGAGGCGCTGCGCCCGTACTGGAAGCCGGGCATGAACGTCCACTTCGTGTCGAACGTCGACGGGACGCACGTGGCCGAGGTGCTTCGTCGCGTGGATCCCGAGCGGACGCTGTTCATCGTCGCGAGCAAGACGTTCACGACGCAGGAGACGCTGACGAACGCGAAGACGGCGCGCGCGTGGCTGCTCGAGCGTCTCGGCGCCGGTCCCGATGCGGTCGCGAAGCACTTCGTCGCGTTGTCGACGAACGCGAAAGAAGTGGCCGCGTTCGGGATCGACACGGCGAACATGTTCGAGTTCTGGGACTGGGTCGGCGGCCGCTACTCGCTGTGGAGCGCGATCGGGCTGTCGATCGCATGCGTCGTCGGCATGGACAGCTTCGAGGATCTGCTCGCCGGCGCGCACGACATGGACGAGCACTTCCGGACCGCACCGCTCGCCGAGAACATCCCGGTGATCCTCGCGATGCTGGGCATCTGGTACTCGAGCTTTCACGACGCGGAGACCAAGGCGATCCTCCCCTACGATCAGTACCTCCACCGGTTCGCCGCGTACTTCCAGCAGGGCGACATGGAGTCCAACGGCAAGAGCGTGGACCGGGACGGCCAGCGCATCACCGACTACTCGACGGGTCCCGTGATCTGGGGCGAGCCCGGCACGAACGGCCAGCACGCCTTCTATCAGCTGATCCACCAGGGCACGCGCCTGATCCCGTGCGACTTCATCGCTCCGATCGAGTCGCACAACCCGATCGGCGCGCACCACCCGATCCTGCTCGCGAACTACTTCGCCCAGACCGAGGCGCTGATGACGGGCAAGACCGCCGATGAAGCGCGCGCCGAGCTGGTCGCCGCGAAGCTCCCCGCGGAGCAGATCGAGCGACTCGTGCCGCACAAGACGTTCCCTGGCAACCGGCCGACCACCTCGATCCTCGTCGACAAGATCTCACCGCGCCGCCTCGGCTCGCTGGTCGCGATGTACGAGCACGTGATCTTCGTGCAGGGCATCGTGTGGAACATCTACAGCTACGATCAGTGGGGCGTGGAGCTCGGCAAGCAGCTCGCGAACAAGATCCTGCCGGAGCTCGATGGCGCCACTCCCGTGACCTCGCACGATGCCTCCACGAACGGGCTGATCAACCGGTTCAAGGCCTTCCGTCGCTGAGCAGGCGATGAGATCGTTCCGAGCGATGCAGCTCGGAATGATCGGTCTAGGAC
>JACCRC010000218.1 GCA_013813765.1 Deltaproteobacteria bacterium
CTCGTAGGCGGTGCCACCGTCGGGCCGGGAGGCGCGACGAGCGTGAAGCTTCGCGAGGTCGCGGGACAGCGTGGCCTGGGTGACATCGTAGCCGCGCGCGGACAGCAGCTCGCGGAGCTCGGCTTGCGTCGCGACGTGGCGCGTGCGGATCAGCTCGACGATCGCGGCACGTCGCGCGCGAGTGTCGGCCGAATCGGTCACGCACCCTCCGCACGGATGACCGTGCCGACACCGCGGTCGGTGAATAGCTCGGCGATCACGTTGTGCGGCGTGCGGCCGTCGATCAGGTGCACGGCCTTTACCCCGCCGTCGAGCGCGTCGAGGATCGAGGCGACCTTCAGCGCCATGCCGCCCTGCACGTTGACGGTGGTGAGGCGCGCCCGCAGCGTGGACGGTGTGAGGTCGGTGACGAGCTCGCCGTTCTCGACGATGCCGGGCACATCCGAGAGGAAGATCAGCTTCTCGACGCCGAGCGCCTTCGCGATGCCCGCCGCGACGGTGTCGGCGTTCATGTTGAAGCTCTCGCCCTCGGGACCGAGGCCGATCGGCGAGACCACGGGGATGTACTGCTGCGCGAGCATCGACTCGAGGAATGTCTTGTTGACCTCGGTGAGCTGGCCGACGTGACCGAGGTCCTTGCCGTCGGGGCGCACGAGCTTCTTCGCGCGAAGCAGAGCCGCGTCACTGCCCGACAGGCCGATCGCATGGCCGCCGCGGCGGTTCAGCATCGCGACGAGATCCGCGTTGATCGCATCGAGCACGCTCTCGACCGTCTCGATGTCCTCGGCGTTCGTCACGCGCAGGCCATCGACGTACTGCGTCTCGCTGCCGCGGGCCTCGAGCGCACGCGTGATCGCCGCGCCGCCGCCGTGCACGACGACCGGAGTCAGGCCGACCTGGTGGAGCAGCATGACATCGTCGCAGAACGCGCGCAGCGCGCCGTCCTTCGCGATCGCGGCCCCGCCGAGCTTGATCACGCAGCGCTTGCCGCGGAACCGCGAAATGTAGCCGAGCGCCTCGACGAGGACCGCGCGCTTGAACGACGGCGTGTAGTTCGTGAGCTTGTCGTCCTTCGCGATGCCGCCGTCCGCCTTCTCGATGATCAGCGAGGTGTAGTCCGCGTTGAGCTTGACGTAGTCGTACGAGAGGTCGCAGCCGTACGCCTTCGCGATGTGATCGCCGGCGCGCAGCTCGACGATGATCGCGACCTCGGGGTCGCGTAGCTTCGTCTTGATCGCGCCGCGATCGAACGGAATCGGCGCCTTGTCGTAGACGGTGACGCCCTGGATGATCACGCGCGCGGCGTGCGGATCGATAGGCAGCGACAGCACGCCGGCACGTGCGCCGACGGTTGCGAGGATCCGGCCCCAGTTCGGATCGGCCCCGAAGATCGCGGCCTTCACGAGCGGCGAGCCGCAGATGCTCCTCGCGAGGTCGCGGGCGATGTCGTGCGTGGGCGCACCCGCAACATGGACCTCGATACGCTTCGTGGCGCCCTCGCCGTCCGCGGCGATATCGCGCGCGAGCTCGTCGAGCAGATCCGATAGTGCGGCGGAGAACGCCTGATACGCGGGCGAGTCCACGCGGGTGATCTTGGGATTCTTCGCGCGGCCGTTCGCGAGCACGAACACGCTGTCGTTCGTGCTCATGTCGCCATCGATCGTGAGCTGCTCGAACGTCTCGCGCGTCGCGCCGTCGAGCGAGGCGTCGAGGAGCTTCGCATCGATCGCGCAGTCGGTGACGATCACCGCGATCACCGTCGCGAGCTGCGGCGCGATCATGCCGGAGCCCTTGCAGATGCCGGCGAGGGTGACGGACTTTCCGTCGATGTCGATCGTGCGCGACGCGAGCTTCTTCGTCGTGTCGGTCGTCATGATCGCCTCGGCCGCCTTGTCGGGATCGGGCGAGAGCTGGGCGACCGCGGCGGGCATCCCCTTGACGAGCTTCTCCGCGGGCATCGGCATCCCGATCACGCCGGTCGAGGCCGAGACGACCTGCGAGGTGTCGACGCCGAGCGCAGCGGCAGCCGCGGCGATGATCGACCTCACGCCCTCCGCGCCTGCGGGGCCCGTCAAGGCGTTCGCGTTACCGCTGTTGACGACGATCGCGCGCACGCGGTCCGCCGGCAGGCGCGCCTCGGCGTCGACAACCGGGGCGGCCTTCGCGAGGTTGATCGTGAACGCGCCCGCGCACGTCGCGTCGGTCTCGGAGACGAACAGCGCGAGGTCGGGGCGCATGGGCTTGATGCCGCAGGCGACGCCGGAGAACTTGAATCCGATCGGAAGCTTCATGCGTGTCTCGCGAGGTGCGTGAGTCCCGTGGTGCGCGGCACCCCGATCACGGCGTTCAGGTTTTCGACGGCCTGCCCTGCCGCCCCCTTCAGCAAGTTATCCAGCGCCGCCGTGACCACACAGAGATCTCCCGCCGAGGCCACGCCGACCAGCACCTGGTTCGTCCCCACGACCTTGCGCAGCGATACGTCCTCGGGCGTGCCCAACACCGTCACGGTGGGGTCGGTGGCGTAGTCGTTACGGAACCGCGCGGTGAGCTGCTCGGAGGTCGCGGCACCGCGCAGGCGAACATTGATCGTCGCGAAGATGCCGCGGGCGACCGGCAAGAGGTGCGTCGTGAGCACGACCCGCACCGGGCCACCGAGGCGGTTCAGCGCCATCTCGATCTCCGGCACGTGCTGGTGGCGGAGGACCTTGTACGCGCGAACGTTGTCGTGCATCTCGCCGAGGCTCATCTCCTCGACGGCCTGGCGGCCCGCACCGGTGACGCCCGAGCCCGCGGCCACGATGACATCGCGATCGATCAAGCCGTGGCGCACGAGCGGCGCGACCGCAGTGATCACGCACGTCGCGTAGCAGCCCGGATTCGCGATCAGCGACGAGGCCGCGATCCGCTCGCCGAACAGCGACGTGAGGCCGTACTCCGCCGCATCGGTCGCGCGGTGCGCGTTCGACAGATCGATCACCTTCACGCCTCGCGCACGCAGCTGCTGTGCGAGCGCGACCGCCGGCTCGGGTGGGATCGCGAGCAGCGCGACATCCGCGTCGATCGCGAGCGCTTCCTCGGTGCGACAGAACCCGAGCCCACCGAGCGGAGCGCCGGTCAGCGCCTCGACCGGCTTGCCCGCATTCGTATCGCTCGCAGCCGCGACGAGCGCGATCTGCGGATGGAGCGCGAGGAGCTTCAGCAGCTCCACGCCGGTGTACCCGGCAGCTCCGAACAACGAGACCCGCGTATGCGTCATCTGCATATATATGCGCATACGCTGCCCGGTATGCAAGGGTGAATATGCACTAGGAGCGGGAGTTCTTGGACTTCATCGCACGATCGATCTCACGCTTGTCGTCCGCTTCCTTCTTCGTCGCGCGCTTGTCGTGTTGCTTCTTGTGCGTGACGAGACCGAGCTCGACCTTGACGTGACTGCCCTTGAAGTAGAGCGCGAGCGGGATCAGCGTGAAGCCCTTCAGCTGCGTCTTCGTGCCGAGCTTCTCGAGCTCGTGGCGATGCATGAGCAACTTGCGGACGCGCGCGATCTCGTGGCCCCAGCGGTTCGCCTGCGCGTACTCGTTGATCTGGATGCCGTGGAGGTACGCCTGCCCTTTGCGGATCTCGACCCAGCCGTCGGCCATCGTGACCTTCGCGTCGCGCAGGCTCTTCACTTCCGAGCCAACGAGCGAGATGCCGGCCTCGTAGCGCTCGTGGATGTGGAAGTCGTGCGTCGCCTTGCGGTTCTGCGCGACGACCTTGAGGATCGGTTCACCTGTCTTCGCCATCTACCACTCGCCGACGTTGGGCATCGAGGTCCACGGCTCCGCGGGGGCGAGCGCGCTGCCCGCCTGCAGGAGCTCGACGGAGATCAGGTCCGGCGAGCGCACGAACGCCATGCGCCCATCGCGCGGCGGTCGGCTGATCGTGTAGCCCTTGTCGATCAGGCGCTGGCACGAGGCGTAGATGTCCTCGACCTCGTATGCGACGTGGCCGAAGTTGCGGCCGCCGGTGTACGAGTCCTGCTGATCCCAGTTGTGCGTCAGCTCGATCTGCGGGCTGTCGCCGCCGTCCTTCTCGCCGAGGAACACGAGCGTGTAGCGACCCTGCTCGTGATCGCGACGGCGCACTTCGCGCAAGCCGAGCCCGTCGCAGAAGAACCGCAGGGCGGCGGGTAAGTCGCGCACGCGGATCATCGTGTGCAGGTAGCGCATGCAGGTGAGTTAACAGATATCCTGCGGTCATGAGCAATGTCCTCGTCAACTTCCGCTTGAACCACGACCATCCGGTCCGCGTGAAGTGGCTCGCGACGGACGGGGTTCCCGGGGACGGGTACAAGGCGCAGATCACCGCCGTGAGGCTCGCGGGACACACGCTCGAGATGGACGCCTCCGCGATCCTCGAACAGAGCGCTCCGGATCCGGCGGGCGGCATCGGCGCCTACCTCGTCACGTTCAACGGCATGGTCGGTTTTGCGGATGATCATCCGGACCGCAAGCACGTCGAGAAGCTGACCGACTCCGAGATCGAGTACGACCTCGCGTTCGTGCACGAGGACGACGGCCGCGTCGCGGTCGAGAACGAGGACTACCGGATCCTCGAGCGTCCGAACGCGATGGCGCACAAGATCAGCGGCCGTACTCCGACCAATGCGTGAGGACACCCCGAGCCGCACCGCGCAGTGGGTCGCCGCGGCGCGCGGTCTCGGCATGCTGCTCCCCGCGGACATCCGCATCGCAGAGGATCCGTATGGCATCGCGTTCGCCTCGACTCGGATCCAGAAGCTGATCGAGGAGCGCCGCCCCTCCGTGCTCGCGCAGGTGCCCGGGTTCAAGACCTGGATCGCGTACATGCAGGTGCGCACGAAGCTGCTCGACGATGCCGTGCGCAACTTCGTCGACATGGGCGGCCGCCAGGTCGTGCTGCTCGGCGCTGGCTTTGATTGCCGCGCGCTGCGGATGCCCGAGCTCGACGGCTCGGTCGTGTTCGAGGTGGATCATCCGGCGACGCAGGAGCACAAGCTCTCGACGCTCGCGAAGCTCGGCGCGCAGTCGCCGGCGCGCTACGTCACGTGGGACTTCGAGACGCGCGCGATGGACGAGCTACCCGAGGGGCTCGCCGACGCCGGGCACGACGCCGAGCAGCCGACGCTGACGATCTGGGAAGGCGTCACGATGTACCTGACCGAGGCAGCGATCGACGCGTCGCTGCGGGCGATCGCCGACTACAGCTGCCCCACGTCGCAGCTCGCGATGACGTACCAGGCAAAGACGCCCGGCGAGAAGCTGTCGCTCGCTGCGCGCGCCGTGCAGTTCGCGGTCGCGCGACTCGGCGAGCCGTTCCGCTGGGGCTGGGATCCGATGGCGCTGCCAGAGTACCTCGAGGAGCGCGGCTTCGCGCTCGCCGATGATGTGAGCACACCGGAGGCCGCCGACAAGCTGCTGCCTCCCGAGCTCGCGAGCACGATCTCGCGCGCCGACCACAGCCGCGTCGCGCTCGCCGAGCGTCTTTAGCGGTCCGCGCGCGCCGCATCGCCGCGCGTCTGCGCCCCGAGCTCGGGTCTCCAGCGGAACTTGTCCTCGAGCGGATGCTCGCCATCGAGGATGATGCCCGCGATCAACGCGCCGAGCACGGGCGCGAACTTGAACGCGTGGCCGGAGCCGCCCGTCGCCACCACGAGGCTCTCGTCGGTGGGGTGGCGTGCGATCCAGAAGTGACCGTCGAGCGTGTCCGCGTAGACGCAGAGCCGGCGATGGGCGATCGGAGCGTCGCGGAGGCCGGGCAGCGTGGTCGCGAGGAACGCGCGGAGGGCGACCTCGTGTGCTTCGCTCACCACGCGCTCCTCGTCGCGTTCGATCGGCGTGCCGCTGCCGTGGTTCGCGATCTTGACGATGCCATCCGCGTTGACCGGAAAGCCGTAATAGCCGGTGTTCGCGATGTCGGCGCCGAACACCGGGAACCGGTCGGCCGTGTACAGCGCGGGGTCGCGGGGGCGAAGGTGAAACACGGGCTGGCCGATCGCGCGGATCGATCCGGCGAGCTCGGGCACGAGGCGCGGCACCCACGCACCGGCGCAGACGATCGTCAGATCGCGTCGGACCTCCGCGAGGTCGTGGATCGCGCGCTGCTCGATGGCGATGCCCGCCCCGCTGGCGACCCGGGAGAGGTACTCGACGACGGCGCCCGACTCCGCCCAGCCGCCGGCGCGGTTGAAGTAGCCGTCGACGAGCGCACCTCGGCGGTACGCCGGGAATCGCGTCGCGATCTGATCGGCATCCAGCCGCTCGAGCTCGTGTCCACGCGCGGTGAGCGTCGCGTACGAGTCGTGCTCGAAGCCCCCGGGTCGCATCGACGTGCGCGACAGAAACGTCACGCCGGTCTCGTGGAACAGCGGCTTTCGCCAGACCGAATTCCACACGCGCCAGCCTCGCAGCGAGCGCTCGCCGAGGTCCGTGTAGTCCTCGTCGGCGCCGTAGTCCATGCGCACGACCTTGCTGATGTCGGTCGATTCGGCGAGCGGGTGCGGGATCGGGCCCGGCTCGAAGATCGTGACCTCGTGGCCCCGCGCCCGCATCTTGAGCGCCGCGGTGATTCCGAAGATGCCGCCGCCAATGACGGAGACGTTCATTTCTTCGTGATCCGCGCGACCGCGGCGCGCATCCGTCGCTGCCCTTCCGGCGAGAACCAGGTGTCGAGCCACGGGTCGGTCTCGAGCGTGTCGGTGCGCTCGATCGCCTCGACGATCGGCCGCACGAGCGCGCGCTTGATCTGCGCATACGCGAGCGGCGCCATGGTGGCGAGCGCTTCCCCACGCTCGAGCACGCGCGCCTCGAACTGGTCCCCGGGGACAACCTCGTCGACGAGCTTCATCGCGAGCGCGGCGGCCGGCTCGAACAGCAGGCCCTCGAGCATCACAGGCACGTGGCTATCGACCGGCAGCTTCGCGCGCGCGGCCTCGAGCACGACCGGCGGGAGTCCGAGGCCGAGCTGCGCCTCGTTGAGGCCGATCCGCGGCGTGCCGCGCTCGGTGTGCTCGATCATGAGCCGGACGTCGCACATCAGTGCGAGGACGCAGCCGCCGGCGATCGCGTTCCCGTTGATCCCGGCGATCACGGGAATCGGCGCCTCGAGCACGCGCTGCATCGCGACGCGGAGGCTGCTCATCAGCGCGCGGACCGCCGCGCGATCCTGATCGATCAACGTGGGAAGCGCGAGGCCACCGGAGAAGCTCGCGCCGTCACCCGTGACCACGAGGACGCGCGCGCCGTCGGCGATCACCTGATCGATCGTGCGCGTGATCGCATCGAGGAGCGTCGCGTCGAGGACGTTCGCCTTGCCGGCCGACAGCGTCATCACGGTGACGGGGTCGACCTTCCGCAGCTCGATGATCGAGTCAGCCATGCGACATCCTCCACGGTCGCACTGTTTGTTTCAACGCCCGGAGATAGAGTACGCGCCATGCGGTTTCGACCACTGCTCGCGCTCGTCCTCGCCTCCTGCTCCTCGCCCGCGGCGAAGCCGACGGTGCCGCCGCCGGATCCTGGTCCCCCCGCGGTGGTGACGCCGCCGCCGGCAGCCGGTGAGCTGTCGCTCGCGACGCTGCAGGTCGGCACGTCGACGCGCGGCTTCACGCCGTCCGCGATCTACCTCGACGCGAGCGATCAGCCGATCGGTGCGCGGCTCGTGCACGACAGGACGAAGTTCATCTTCGACTACCTCCGGATCGAGAGCGCGCCGCAGGCGTTCATCTGGGTCAACTCGTTCCCGACCTCCGACAAGGGCGAGCCACACACGCAGGAGCACCTGCTGCTCGGCAAGGGCAACCGGGGCCGGCAGATGGGCAGCTTCCAGGCGATGGCGCTCACCGAGTCGAGCGCGTTCACCGATCAGTGGCGCACCGCGTATCACTTTCACACCGTCGCCGGCCGCGACACGTTCTGGCCGGTGTTCCAGGACCAGCTCGGCGCGATGCTCGACGCTGACTACACCGACGAGGAGATCCGCCGCGAGGTGCGCAACTTCGGCGTCGACAAGGGCGATGACGGCAAGCTCCGCCTCGAGGAGAAGGGCACCGTCTACAACGAGATGGTCCGCTACTACGAGCAGCCCGACACCACGCTGTGGTTCGCGGCGAAGCGCCTGGTCTACGGCAAGCAGCACCCGCTCGCGTACGAGTCGGGCGGCTATCCCGACGACATCCGCGTGATGACAACAGCCGACATCCGCAAGTTTCACGAGGACAACTACCACCTCGCGAACATGGGCATGATCGCGGCGTTCCCATCGTCGATGAAACTCGGCTCCATTCTCGACGAGGCCTACAAGGTGCTGATGTCGGCGAACCAGCGGATTGGAACGGTCACGACCGAGGCGAACCTGCCTCCGGCCACTCCGACCCCGCCCGACGCGCCGGTCATCGTCGAGTATCCGTACTCCGACACGACGCAGCCGAGCCCGATGATGGTGGTGTGGCCGGCGACGCGTACGGACATGAATCTCGTCGAGCGCACGCTGCTGGAGCTGTTCCTCAGCGCGCTCGCTGGCGACGAGAGCACACCTCTCTACAAGCAGCTCGTCGACAGCAAGACGCGCACGATGGATCTCGGTGCGCGCGGCGTGTCCGCTTACATGAGCGGCGACCACGGCCATCCGATCTTCCTCGGCGTCGACGGCGTCCGCGCCGACAAGCTCGACCCCGAGAACCTCCGCAAGGTCCGCGCACTCGTGCTCGCCGAGCTGCAGCGGATCGCGAAACTCCACGTCGACGACCACGAGCTCGTCGCGATCCGCCGCCGGGTCGAGGCAAGGGCGATCGACATGAAGCGCCGCCTCGCGAAGTTCCTCGACTCGCCGCCCGGCTTCGGCTTCCGCGGCACCAGCTCCGCATGGATGAACCAGATGGACATGCTCGCGAAGGCCGGGGGCGGCAAGAAGTCGCTGACGCTGAAGCCCGTGTTCGAGGCGATCGACATGATCCTGGCGACCCCCGGGAACCCGTGGCGCACCCGACTCGAGAAGTGGGGGCTGCTCGCGCAGCCGTACGCGGTGGCCGCGAAGCCGAGCACGAAGCTGCGCAAGGATCTCGACGCTGCACGCGACGCGCGGATCGCCGCGGAGCTCGCGCGCCTCGGCACGCAGTACGCCACGAAGGACAAGGCCGCGACGCTCGCGAAGTACCAGGTCGACTACGACAAGCAGACGAAGTCGCTCGAGGACGCATCGGCGGCGACTCCGCTGCCGCCGCTCGTCGCGTCGCCGCCGATGACTCACGACGACGAGCTGAAGTACACGACCGGCGAGGTCGCGGGCGTGAAGGCATTCACGGCGACCGTCGATTCGATGCAGAGCGCGCGCCTCGCGCTGTCGTTCGACGTCCGAGGGATCGCCGCGGAGGACCAGATGTACC
Organism: Deltaproteobacteria bacterium; assembly: GCA_013813765.1. Classification (GTDB taxonomy): domain Bacteria; phylum Myxococcota_A; class Polyangia; order Haliangiales; family Haliangiaceae; genus JABFXX01. The sequence goes on from JACCRC010000218.1 coordinate 9,404, forward strand.
TCGCGCTGTTGCCGTCGCTGCTCTCCGACGTCGGCGTCGCAGAGGGGAAGACGGTGATCACGAGCGAGGAGATGACCGAGCGCCTGCGCAAGGAGATCCTCTCGCTGTCGGTGAGCTACGACGAGGATCTGCGCACGAATCGCGCCGAGCTCGTCGTTGCCGGTGCCGGGAACAACGTCGCCGAGACGCGCGCCGCGCTCCGCTGGATGCGACACGTGATGCTCGCGCCCGACTGGCGTACCGACAACCTGCCGCGCATCCGCGACGTCGTGGATCAGTCGCTGACCGGGCTGCGCGCTGCGATGCAGGGCAGCGAGGAGAGCTGGGTCCGCGATCCGCACGAGGCGTGGTGGCGCCAGGACTCGCTGCTCCACCTCCACATCGGATCGTTCCTGACCCGGGCGCACGATCTGCACCGGCTGCGCTGGCAGCTCCTCGATCCGCTCGATGCGAAGGTCACCGCGGAGGTCAGCGTGTTCCTCGCGCGGCTCGCCGACTCCGGCAAGCGTCCGCGCGCGCAGCTCGTGACGCTCGCGAAGGCGCTCGCCGACGGCAAGGCCCCTGAAGCCGCGCGGCTCTCGCCGCAAGGCAAGCTGCTCGCCGTCGCTGCCGGCAAGGACCTGAGCGCGCTGCTCTCGGATCTTCCCGACGGCTCGCTCGCGAAGGACTGGACCTACCTCTGCCAGCAGATGGCGGCAGATCTAAAGCTCGGGGCCCCCACCGCTCTCGCGAAGCTCGCGAGCGTTCGCGCCGCGATCATCAAGAAGGGTCGGGCGCGGATCACCGGCGTCGGTTCGTCGGCATCGCATAGCGCACTCTCCAACGACCTGAGCGCGCTCGTCTCCTCGCTCCCCGAGGGTGGTGCGTTCCTCGCGGCCTCCGAGGTCGGCATCGAGCGCCCGATCACGAACCGCCTGAAGGATCACGACAAGACGACGCCCGTGACCTACGTCGGCCTGTTCTCGCCCGCGACCTCGAGTGGTGTGTTCATCAACAACGCGCCGTCGACCGGATTCACCGACACCTCCGAGGACGCGATCCTCGACTACCTCGCGTCGAACATCTTCACCGGTCACGGCGCCCACAGCCTGTTCATGAAGACCTGGGCCGCCGGCCTCGCCTACTCGAACGGCGTGCACCCGTTCGTCGCGCAGGCGCAGATCGAGTACTACGCGGAGCGTTGCCCGCTGCTGCCGCAGACGATGCGCTTCGTCGTCGACCAGGTGAAGGCGTCGAAGCCCGACGCTAACCACGCGCGCTACGCGATCGCGAAAGCGTTCGACTCGCGGATCGCTGCCGGCTACGAATCGCGCGCGACCGCGATGGCCAACGATCTCGCCGACGGCCTGACGCCCGACGTCGTCCGCACCTTCCGCAAGGCGCTGCTCGCGCAGGCTGACCGCCCGGATCTCGCCGCCACCCTCCACGCCCGCCTGCCCGCCGTGTACGGAAAGATCATGCCCGGCTACGGCAAGCCCTCACCCGACGCGATCAACTTCGTGATCGGTCCGGCGAAGCAACTCGACGCGTACCAGGAGTACCTGCGCGCCACCGTCGACAAGAAGGCCATCGTGCATCGGCTCTACCCGCGCGACTTCTGGATCCCGGCTCCGCTCTGAGCGGCTTCCGAGCGTTCAGCGCGACGATGTTTGCGTCGCGTCGGTCCTGAGCCGCTTCGCCTCGGTCAGGTGACCTGCCACGATGCCCCTGACGCTCGTCAGATGTGCCTTGAGCGCCTTGTTCTTTGCCGCCCGGAGCTGGCGGTCGAGCAGCTGGAGGGTCTCGGTATGTCCGTTGACCATGAGCTCGAGGTAGGCGCTGGCGAACGCATCGCCTTCGAGCGGAACGATCCTCGCCAGAGCTGCGGCGTGCTTCTCGTGGAGCGCACGAACCGCGGGCGTCTGGAGCGGGGTCACGCCGATGATGACTGCGAGCTTTGCGGTGTCCTCGACATCCTTGCCGTGGCGCTCGTGAATCATCCGCGCGTACTCCATCACCGGCCCACCGACCTTCTTCGTCTTCGCAACGGACGCGGCGTGCACCTCGTCCAGATCGACGGTCGTCAGCATGGCCATGATCTCGGCGTCACCACCGGCCTTGGTCATGCCGGCATCGACTCGCTTCGCGGCGCCCGGCATCGTCACGGTCTCGCGCGACGCGGCGACGGCGAGCGTCTGCGGCTGGAACTGCAGACCCTTCGCGTACGCGGGATCCTTGCCGAGGGTCCGCTGCAGGACGATGTCGCCAAACTCCTTGCGAGCGTCGGCGACCGTCTTCTTGCCCGCGATCACGTCGTTCGCGAGGTTGAACGTGAGCACGTTGTTGCTCTCGAGGTCGCAACGAGCCGAGAGTTCGCCGCCGACGCGATAGATCGTCAGGCTGGCGCCGAAGGCGTGAACCTCGTCCGACTTGTCGACCGGTACGTTGAACGCGATCGTGTGCTCGAGGTAGTCCATGTGCGGCATGGGGAAGTCATGCGGCAGCTCCTCGCGCGTGAGCGTGATCCGCTTGAATGGACCCGCCGCACGCCAGATGAGGCGTTCCGAGGTCACCTCCTGCGGCCCACCGTACTTCGCCATCATCTCCTGCGCGGCGAGCTGGGGTCCCGGCGCCCAGCTGCGGATCACCTTCTCGACCTCGTCCCGAGCGATCGTGACCTTCGCCGCCGGTACCGTGACCTGCTGCTTCTTCGCGACGTCACCAATCGCATCGGGCATGAGGCCGAAACCGGTGACGGTCGCAGCGAGCAAGGTCATCGTGACTGCATCGAGCTTGTTCTTGAACATGGATCTCCCCTTGATTCGTTGCGTCCGCGTCAAAGCAACTGGCGTACCTCTGCCGACACGCGCCGCTACGACGCGACGACGCTCGACGCGTGCGCCGTCGCCGCACGGTGCGCGTCGACCGTCGCCACCCGCTCGTGAGTAGTTCTACTCAGCGCCGGCGCGGCTGCTGCGCCGACGGATGATCAGGAAGCCGACGATCAGCACCAGCGCGATGCCCTCGAGCGGGATGGTGATCTTGCGAGGCCGGTCGATCACGGTGGGCGGCTGCTTCACCACCTGCTGATCGGTGTGCGGCACGAACGTGACCTCGTCCCGCGCGATCCGCGGCGAAGCGTCGTCGATGAACACGGTCGTGCGGTTCACGGCGTTCGAGGTCCACAGCTCCGAGGGGAGCTCCAGCGGCGCCGAGAACAACGTGCTCGCGTTCCACGACGCGGCGCCGAGGCGGCCGGTGTAGCGCTGGTTCGAGACGAAGTACACGCGCAGCATGCGGGGCGGCAGGTCGAGCGCCTCGGGTGCGGGCGGCAGCTCGGGCTCGCGATACGGATAGAACGGCTCCTCGGTCTTGAACGTCAGCTTGACGGCCTTCGTCGCCATCTCGAAGCGATCGCCGTCCCTCTGCTCGGTGCCGATCAGGAACGCCGTGATCTTCCACTTGTCGGTCACGTACTTCGCGAGCCAGGCGGTGAGCTCGGGCGTTGCCTCGAAGCCGCGCGTACCGAGCCAGTCCGCGAGCGCCTTCGGATCGTCGGCCTCGAGCGTCGTCGCGTCCATGCCCGCGACGTGCGCGCTCTCCCTTGACAGGCAAAGGGGCCGCCGGTAGAAAGCCGGCTCCAACCCGGGGATTTAGCTCAGCTGGGAGAGCGCGTGAATGGCATTCACGAGGTCAGGGGTTCGATCCCCCTAATCTCCACCCGGTAAACGGTCGCGAAAGCGGCCGTTTTCGTTTTCGGCCTACGTCGCTCTGCCCATTCTCTGCCCACGCCGCAACCGCGTCGGGCACCCACTCCGCCGCTGGCCCGTCCATCAGCCGGACGGTTTCGCTAACCACTTCCGGCGCGAGGCGGGCGTAGCGCATCGTCAGTCGCTATGCGCTCCCGCCGTATGCACCCGGCCACCGTGTGGCTCAAGGCGAGCGCGGGCGGATCGGCCCCGATGATCGCATCGCGTTTGTCCGCGGCAAGATCCGCAATATCACCTGGTCGCCCGACGGACGGCGACTCGCATCCGCGGTGTTCCGGACAACAACTCGCGCGCCGAATGGCTCGATACGCGCGACGGTTCGATCCGGGCAGGTATCGCACGCGCGGATCCGGGTCATCGTGCAACCGATACCGCTCGCGTTCGCTGGTCCGTCGGACACTCGTCGATTGCATGCCGGCGATCCGTGGAGCAAGGGGACGAGGATCCGCGTTGCCGGCGCCGTGGTGTTCGGAGTCGGCGCGCTCCTGTTCGTGAGCGAACCGAATCCGTTTGGCGCCTCCAGGTTCACCACGCGTGAAGCGGCAGGCGCGCTGATCGGCACCGTCGGCGCGATCATCGGCGGACGCTAGCAGTGTCCGAGGCTGCCGGTTGCTGCCGCGACCTGACCTGCGATCGCGATTGCTGGTCACGTACGGTCATCCGGTATGCGAACACGCGCGGTCGTTGCTGTCGTGCTCGTCGGATGCGCGAGCAATCCGGGCAACCCCGCATACCCGACCACGCGCCCCGCGCCGCTCGCGACCGTTGGCGCGCCGCGCGCCAGCGAGACGGTGCGCATCGAGATGAAGCAGCTGCCATGGTGGACGCTCGCCGGCACGAACGAACGCTTCATCGTGAAGCTCGATGACGATGCCGAGACCACGACGCGCGGGCGCATCCTCGGGCCCGTCCGGACCCGCGACGTCGTCCTCGCGAGTGACGTGTTCGCTGCGGTCGCGTGCGCGTGGCAGATCGTGCCGATGGGCGACCCGCGGCCGTGCGGCAACACGACGCGGGAGGAGGCGATGGCGATCGCGAAGGATGCGATCGATGAAGCCCGTGCCGAGCTGCGAGCCCGCGCGGGCGACGCGGGTGCCGGCGTGGTCACCGACGTGCGGTGCTTCGCCGAGTCACGCCGCGAAGCACATCTGTGGTGCGAGGGCACCGCGCTCGCGGTCGACGCTGCGCCGAACGGTAGCGATCCTGCCGCGCCGCGGAGCACCACGGTGCCGTTCGCTTCCACGCGGTTCCTGCTTGTCGCCGACGGCAGCGTGGGCATGCTCGCCGATCGACCGATCGTCGGCAGCACGATCGGCTTCCGGTTCCGGCCCTTCGAGCTCGGGTTCTACATCCTCGACCTCGGGCGCAAGAGCGTGTCGCCGAGCGAGGACGGCCAGGTCGGTCTCGGTCTGACACTCGTCGGTCGGTTCGCCATCGGCCGCAGTCGAGCCGATGCGATCGCCGGCGTGTCTGCAGTAGCCGCGTTCCAGAACGGCGCGACCAATCCCGACTTCGACGGCCTCTATCACGGCTTCGTCGGCCTCGCGTATCAGTCGTCGTGGCGGATCGGCGGCGCTGCACAGCCGTTCGCACAGCTCCGCGCAGGTGTTGCCTCCGGTCAGGCGATCGGCAACGAGGCCGTGCCGATGCTCGAGCTGCATCTTGGAATGAGCAGCCCCGAGCGCCGTTGACTCGCCGGCGCACGGTAGCGTCCAGCATGAGCAGCCCGATCCTCGCGCCCGTGGTGGTCCTCGTCGCCTGGACGATGGTGATGTGGGCGTGGATGTACGTGACGCGGATCCCTGCGATGCAGCGCGCGAAGATGCGACTCGATCCGGAGGCACCGCGCGGCGAGCAGATGGCGACCCTGCCGCCGCGCGTGCGCTGGAAGGCAGACAACTACAACCACCTGATGGAGCAGCCGACGCTGTTCTATGCGATCGCATTGACGCTCGCGATCGTCGGCCACGGTGGCGGCTGGAGCGCGCGCCTCGCGTGGATCTACGTCGGTCTTCGCGTGGTGCACAGTCTCGTGCAGGCGACCTGGAACAAGATCGAGGTCCGATTCGCGTTGTTCTTTCTCTCGTCGCTCGCGCTCGTCGGGCTCATCGTGATCTGCATCAGCGACACGAACATCTTCTAGCAATGCTGGCCCGAGGGATCAGGTTTCGCGCCAACTGCGGATGTAGTCCTCGGCGGAGCTGAACAGCGGGGTCAAGTACGTGCTGACCTTGAACCAGCGGATGTTGTCGTCGAGCTTGCGGAGGCCCTGGCGGCGCAGCGATCCTTTCGCTATCCACTTCCGGCGCGAGGTGGGCATCGCCATCACGATCGACGAGTGCCGGAGCAGCGGCCTTCGCCCCGCGCATCACGAGGTGTGATGCGAAGGAGTGGCGCATCGACGAGGTCGAGCTTGTATGAGCCCGGGGACAAGATGTCGTCGAGAGCCTCTAGGGAATTGGCGTAGCCCAACACTGGCTGCCGCGTGGCTGCCACACACGGCGGCGGCGAGTTCTTCGCGAGCTCGTTCTAGCCTTAGGCGGCCTGCACGGGCTCGACCAGCCGCACCGCGAGGAGGTCGTCCCCGCCTTCAGGCGTCCGGCTCTTGCGCGACTGTTCGCGGAGGTCGCCGGCATCGCTCCGCAAGCCGGCCTCGGCGGCGGTCGTGACGTCGTCGGTCTCGCCGGGCACCTGCTGCGAGCGCGGCGCGGACACCGTCGGCGCCGCTACGGGCTGTTCGCCGTCACGGATCACATGGACCGGGACGCCGCGCGGGAACACCATCTCGCGCGCCTCGTCCGGCATCGAGATGCCGGCGCACTGAAACGCGCGCTTGACCAGCCGGATGACCGACGATCTGACCTTGAGCCAGCTGTGCTGGGTGCCGTCGAGCCAGAAGTACACGCGGAGGTTGACGGTCGCGGCGCCGAGTGACTCGACCAGCACCCACGGCTCGGGATCGGAGAGCACCGCCGGGTGATCCGCGAGCACCTGGAGCGCGACCTTCTGCGCGTCGCTGATCGCGTCCTCGTACCCGATCCCGACCGTGAAGTCCTCGCGCCGATTCGGGTTGCTCGTGAAGTTACGGATCGTCGCCTGATAGACCCTCGAGTTCGGGATCTGGATGTGGTTGCCGTCGAGCGAGAGCAGCACCGTCGCCCGGTTGGTCAACCGCTCGACGTAGCCGACGTGATCGTCGATCGCGAGCAGATCACCGGTGCGAAACGGCGGCTGGATGCTCAAGAAGATGCTCGCGAGGAAGTTCTCGGTGATGCCGCGAAACGCGATGCCGAGCACGAGCCCGAGCAGGCCGGTGCCGCCGACCAACGACAGTGCAACGGTGGTCAAGCCCGCGATGCGGAACACAACGTAGGCAGCGACGATCAGGACCGCCGCGCCGGCGACCCGCGCGATCACCTCGCGCAACAGCGGCGCGATCGTCCGCCGCGAGAGCGCGCGACGGGTCAGCCCGGCACTCAGCCGCGATAGCAGCCAGCCGATGCCGAGCACGACGAACGCGAACAGCACGAGCGGGAGCGCCCCGACGATGCTGCGACCGAGCTCGCGCACACCCGCCGTCGCCGGCTCGAAGTCAAACACCGAACGGGGCTCGACCTCGAGCCGGTTGATCACCGCCGCGACATCCTGCGTGCGACGCGCGAGGTCCGCCGGCCCAGGTCGCATGCTCAACGGTGTCAGTCGCGCCCTCGAGGAACACCACGCCCTCCTCGACGCGCACTTCCAGCGTCGGAAACCACTTCGTCGCCGCGAGGATATTCTCGAGCCGTGTCTCGATCTCGTGGTCTCGAGCCTTCGGGGCGACCTTGACCGTCTCGGTAGCCGGGTCTGGAGCAGCGTCGGGCGCCGAGTCCTGCGCGCTCGCCGGCCCTACGACCACAACGAGCACCGCCAGCACGAGCAACGGGATCAGCTTCATGCCGCGAACCTACCCCGCACCGACGCCCCTCTACAGCCCAGATCGGACTGCGCGACCCGAACCCTTGTATGCACCAGCTGGCGCTGGAGCGTGACGCGAACACGAACACGACGCCGACAACGGTGGTGATACCAGCGATGTTCGCCGTGAACAGCAGCGCGGCCCCGATGGACCACGAGATGGCGGTGGCGAACGCGACGACGGTGATGATGCGTGGGCGCGCGTGTTTCTCACCGCGAGCTCGAAGCCACCCATCGGAGCTGCCGGCTCTCGTGACACGTCAGCCCAGAGCAACCGTCGATGCGGTGCGTTGGCGGGAAACAACCAGCACGGGCCATAGCCGTGTGCGAGGATCCGAACATGAGTCTCGCAATCGTTGGCGAAGGTGCCTCGTACGAGTTCCGCTGGCGACGCTGGGCTCTGTTGCAGGACACCGTCGCCGCGCATCTCGACACGGTCTTCTCAGGCCCCGCATACCCGCGGCTCGAGGCCATCGGACAAGCACTCGCGCTCGGATCGATCCGCATTCCCGCGCGTGAGCTCGGCGACGAGATCGAGCGCCTCCGTCAGCGGCTGAAGGAGTGCACGATCGACATGCTCCGGATCGGAGCGCGAACGGCAGCCGTCCTCTACCCGGTCGCCCACACGGGGTACCGCTCGATCAGTCCCGTGGAACTCGCGCAGCTCACGCCCGTTGGCTCCGCGCGGGACCTCGCCGAGTACTTCTCGTCGATGCTCGACTCGTTCGCCGACGTCTGCGCGAAGCCTTATCCCGACGGATCGGTCGAGGTGTTCGACGGGTGAGGCCGACCGCAATCGTCCTGGATAAACCACCGCCGATCGCGCATGGCGCTCGCACGCACGCACTCGCTCGCTCGACAGTTTGCGGCCGCGAACATCAACGCGTTATTCATCGTGTGCGCCACGCCTGATGGACCGCGCACGGCAGTCGCGTGTCCGAGCCTGAGCAACTTGCTCTCCGCGGTCGCTCACAGCACGATGGTTCCCAGCGGCCGCAAGTTCCGACGCCGAGGAACACACCCGTCATCAGCACCACGATCGGTCGAACGTGAGTCCCGCCATGTCGATCGAGTACCGCGGTCCGGAGCTTCACATCATGCTCGAGCACGTGGACGCCGGCGTGACGCCCGACCTCGCCAGCCGGCATGACATGCACGTGCTGTTCGCCGTCGAGCACGATCGACTCCGCGAACGGTGAGCATCGGCTAGCATCGGGCGATGTTTCGCACCATCCTTGTGGCTACTGATCTCACCTCGCAGTCTGCGAGCGCGCTCGTGCATGCGCGCGAGTTTGGCCGGATCTTCGACAGCGAGCTGATCGTTGCACACGTGGTTCCCATGCCCACCGCGCTCAAGAACTGGAAGGCGGCGGTGTTTCGGGATGACCTCAAGGCGTATCGCGAGGTGCTCGCTCGCCAGCGCAGCTCGGCTGATGACGCGCTGAACCGTCAGGTGAGCTCGATCGGGCTCGTGTCGGCCAACAGGGTACGGTGCGTGGTTCGCGCCGGCGATCCGGCGGCCCAGCTCGCTGAGATGATCGAGGAGCTCGGAGTCGACCTCACGATCGTTGGTCGCGGTCGCGGCGGCAAGGTAGGCCCCGTCACCGAGCGGTTGGTGCGACTGGTAGGGAAAGCGATACTCGTGACCCCGGTGAGGCCGAGCAAGCTCGTCGCGACCGGACGAACGAACCGACGGATCTCACGTCGCGCTGCGGCGTGACTGCGCAGATCCCGTACAACGCTCGCCGCGCGCAGGACCCGCCTGCTCTCTCAGCTGCCGCCGGCCTTCTTGAACTGTTCGAAGCCGTCCGCCTTCAGCTCGTACGTCGGTGCGAGCTGCGTATGGCACTGCTTGCAGTCCTTGATCTTCTTGTCCTTCATGAACGCTTTCATCGCGTCCTTGGCGGCTTTCTGCCCGCCCTGCTGGCATGCGTTCTTGACGAGTGTCGTCTTGAAGTCCTTGCGTGCACACGGGTCGCCCGCCTCCGACGAGGGCATCCCGGCAAACGTCAGCGCTCCGACGATCGTGACGATGGATCCGAACACGGCGAGTCTTGTCATTCTGCGTTCCCCTGGTTGTGCTCGATACCTACGAAGCGGCGGTTCGCAGGTTACAGGAGGTAAGTTACCAGGATCCGTCGTCGATTCGAACGATGTCGACCTCGCCGCGCGGCGTGTCCACACGCGAGCCTCACGGTCGCCACGCCACTCCGAACAGCGGCCGGATCTCCTGGGTGCCATGCACGATGCCGTCGCGCAGCGGCTGATCTCCGCGCTGATCGTAGTAGCGGATCCTCCACTCGAGCCGAAATACGATCGCGAGGTTCGAGCGCACCGGGATCGCCGCGCCGAGCGTGAGCATCCACCGGACCGCTGGCTCGGCGCGGAAGGCGCCGTCGGTGGAGCCGTCGGCCGCCGGTAGATCGTCGCGCCCCGTATCCCAGCGCCGGGTGATGAGCCCGTAGCCGAGATCCGCGAACAACCACCGCCACTCCCCGCGCACGACGAGGCCGGCCCACAGCTCCGTCGATCTCCCGCCGATGGCGGGATTGATCGTCGCGCGGCCGTCAGCGTCGAAGCCAACCAGCTCGCCGGCGCGCCGGGTGGTTCGATCGAGCTCGGCGAACACGCCGGCGGCAAGGTAGCGGTGCAACGAGTACGTCACTGTGGTGCCGATCGTGACGGCGGTCTGGTCGACGAGCCGCTCGCCCCGCGGCGTCCCGATCCGTGGCTTGGCCTGCTGCTGGAAGTGAGAGAACCCGAGCGCGCCGTCGATCCGGATCGGCTCGGCTCCTGCGTCGCGTGCGCCCAGCGCGACGAACGCCACGAGCAAGGCGGCCATCCCGAGCTGCCTCACGGCGTCGCCTCCGCGCGGTTGCGCAGCAACAGACGGTAGCGCAACCAGACGATGTGGAATCCCACGAAGATCGCGAAGACGCCCCAGCCAGCCGGAGGTCCGCCCTCGAGCTGCGACCACAGCACGCCGAGCGCGGCGGTCGCCGACCAGATCACCTTGAGGTTCAGCATCGTCCGGAACGATTCGACCCCGGCGTTACGCCCGATGTAGGACTCGATGCCGATCCCGAACAGCGCGGCAGCGACGAGCCGGGTCGAGATCGGATCGACGGCCGGCTAACCGAGCAGGCCAAGGACCCACGCCGGAGCGATAAACAGCGGCACCGCGGCCACGACGTCAGCGATGAAGTGCACGACGAACCAGCGTCGGAGTGCGGGAGGTACCATGCGCCGAGAATCGCACGGATCACGGGCCGTCACCCCAGCGCCGTCGCGGCTCGGCTGATCACTTCGTACGGTAGTCGTAGAACGCGCCGTTGTACGGCGCCGCGACGTGGCAGCGGTTCCAGCACAGATCTCGATGAGTCTCTGCCGAACCGGCGGGGCGCTGTTCGCTGAATAACCAACCGCCGTTTGCTTCGAGCCCCTCGTCGACGACGGTGTCCTGCCTCCGCATGATCGCGATGTAGTTGATGTCGCCGGCCTCGCCGTCGACGTTGTTGCGGATCTCCTTGACGATCGTCGAACCGAGCGGATAGCTCGGCGAGATGGTCTCCGCCATCGCCGCGGTGGGGTTGACGTAGATGACGCGGATCGTGTCACCGTGCCCGGGTGCACGACCGCGGACCGTGAACGTGTCGCCTCCCATCGAGGGCCACAGGGTGTAATCCCCGAGCTCCTCGGGAGTCACCGATTCCGCGCATCCTGCGCTGATCGCGACGACGAAGCTGCACAGACACATCTTGCTCATCACGGTGCCTCCACGGTGACCGTTCCGAGTCCAACGTTCGACACCGCCCCGCCGTCATCGAGGCGAGCACTCAGCGGGTACGTCCCGGCCGCGACGCTGGTCGTCTCCCAGCGCACCACGGCGACACCGGAGTGCACGAGGCCAACGAACGTCTCCACGCCCGCGATCCGCGCATGGAGCGACCCTCCGACGACATCGCGATCGGGGTCATCGACGCGGACGTGGAGCACCAAGAACGCGCGAGGGGGGGTATCTTCCAATCGCACCACCACGCGCTCGATCGATTCGACGGCCGCAGCAGGCTCCGCGTTATTGGGCCGTGGTTCGCCACGGGGCGCTCCTTCGTCCGCCCAGTTCTGGAGTGTCTCGATCTCGTGATCGTCGATCCGGAATCGCGGCGGCATCGGCCGATCATCGTTGTCGACCCGCTGTGCGGCCGTCGCGGCCCAGGTCGCGGCGCCGCCGATCACGGTCGGGAGGCACCCTGGTTCGGATCGCGGCGGCGTGCAGTCGGGATCCCCCGCGGGGATCGTCCGATCCCGCACGATCACATCCTCGAGGACGTCGAGGCGGAAGTACTCGGGCGCGCCGCCGATGACCGGGGCGGCGTGGCAACGCAGGCAGTTGCCGGCGAGGATCGGCATGACGTCGGCCTGGAAGCTCGGCGTTGCCGGAGCGTCCGGGGCGCACGCGATCAGCGCGAACGGCCACAGTGTGGTGAGGATGCGGTTCATAGGTAGTAGTGGAGCTGGAGGAGGGAGAGCACGCCCGGATTGTCGAAGTCGCCTTCGCCGGCGATCCGGGTCAAGAGATGCAGCTCGAGGTGGGCCTTCGGGAAGTACTGGATGTTCACCTCGAACGCATCGCGGGACGATCGAAGGCGCAGATCGGGCTTCCATCGGTGCACCGCGGCGCCGACCATCACACCGGTCGCCACCATCTTGCTCGCACCCGCGTACGCGGCGAGCTGGTAGCGC
>JACCRC010000235.1 GCA_013813765.1 Deltaproteobacteria bacterium
GTCCGTTTCCTCGCGCGCGGTTCGCGGAGCTGCGCAGCGACATCCGCGAGCGAGCTTCGATGGTCCGCCTTCGGTTCACGGAGCTGCGCGGCGACCGTAGTGAGCGAGGTGGTCTTCTTGCGACGGACTCGCTTCCCAGCGATCAGCTTCACGTCGGGAACGCCATCCCGAGCGGAGGCGTCGCGACGCAGTGACCGCCGTCGACGACGAGCACGTGACCGGTCACGTACGCGGCCGCGCTCGAGCGGAGATACACCGCGGCGGCCGCGATCTCGTCGATCGTCCCGAACCGGTTCGCGGGGATCGCGGCGGTCATCTTGTCGGTCAGGTCGCCGGGCGCGAGGCGCTTCATGCCCTCGGTCTCCGCGATCGGACCGGGCGCGATGCCACACACGCGGATCTTGAAGCGCCCCCACTCGACGGCGAGGTTCTTCGTCACCGCATCGACGCCGGCCTTCGCCGCGGACGCGTGCACTTGCAGCGGCGTGCCGTGGTAGTGGAGCGTCGCGCTGATGTTGAGGATCAGCGAGTCGCCGGTCTTCGACAGGTATTCGAACGCGGCGCGCGATGCGTTGAACGTGCCGTTGAGATCGATATCGATCACGGTGCGAAAGCCGTTCGGCGACAGCGCGGCAGCGGGCGAGAGGAAGTTGCCGGCCGCGCCGTTGACGAGCGTGTCGAGCTTGCCGAAGCGCTCGACGGTGGCCTTGATCGCGCGGGCGATCGCGTCCGGATCGCGAACATCTGCGGCGACACCGATCACCGTGCGGCCGGTCTCGGTCGAGAGCTCGCGCGCGGCGGCGTCGAGCACGTCTTGCTTGCGGCTGACGATGCAGACATCCGCGCCTAGCCGCGCATACGCAGCAGCGATCCCCCGACAGATGCCGGTGCCGCCTCCGGTGATGAGAGCCACGTGACCGGAGAGCGCGCCGTCGCGAAATACGCTTAAGGGACCTGCCATTGGCGCATCATGCCGCCGGAGCGGGGGCTCACGCGAACATTCACGGAACCAACAGCCGCCGGCGCTGTCTCATGTCTTGAACACCGACGGCGCTGGCTGCTATTCGCGGCGCGCCTTTGGTACCGGAGGTTTGCCATGCGTTCCACGACCTGGGCGCGATGGGCGACGTGCGCCCTCGCCATCATGATCATTGTTCCTGCTGCCACTGCCGACCGCGGATCGAAGAAGACGATCTCGACCTGCACCTCGTTCGATCAGACGGACAAGGACGAGGACACCGTCGAGCTGTCGATCCACAACAGCTGCTCGATGCCCGTCGACTGTTCGATGTCATGGCGCGTGGTCTGCGCACCGGCCTCGAAGAAGCGTCGCGCCGTGCACCCTGGATCGTCCAAGTTCGCACTCGCGAGCGCCGGCAAGGGATCGGCCCAGGCCAGTGCCACGGTCTGCGGCGACGACTCGTGGGCGATCGACTCGATCAGCTGGTCCTGCGAGCCCAACCAGGACTGAAGAATTTCGCTGCGTTACTGCCTGCGACAGTCATCGTAGTGCACATACAGCACCACGTTAGATCCTTGGCCCTGCTGCTGCGTCTGTAATCAACGAGCGACAAACCGACGGCCCACCTGGTGGAGAGCGAGGCGCGAAGTAGGCGCAATCGCTGAGAACCCTGGCCTCGTCCGTTCGTCGTTCGTCGAGTACAACGGGTAGTATAAGGACGCAGGATCAGATGTTAGAACGCCAGGAAATCGACGCGCTGTTGATCAGCGCCCTCTACGGTGAGCTCACGCCCACCGAGGAGACCCGCCTGGCGGCGCATCTCGAGGCGCACCCCACGGACAGGACGGCGCTCGCCGCGCTGACGTCCACCCGGGAGGCAGTCCGCGAGAGCCGGATCCTCACCGTCCAGCTCGACCCGCCGCAATCCGTCAGCGCGCTCCTCATGCAGGAGGCCGCGCGCCGCGCTCCAAAGCCGGCGGAGCGCGAGGGCTGGTTCGCGCGCCTCGCGAAGTCGTTCATGATGCACCCCGCGATGGCCGCCGCCGCGATGCTCGTGGTCGTGCTCGGTGTCGCGACGTTCGTGAACACCCGCAAGGACGACATCGGCAAGACGTCGGTGCCGGAGTACTCGCAGCCCGCGGTCGCGAACCAGGTCGGCAGCGGCAGCCCTACGGCGGATCAGACGATCGCCGCCGCCGGCCAGAGCCGCACCGAGGAAGGCGCCGGCAAGGACTCCTACCAGGTCGGTCTCGCCGAGAACGCTCCTGCGCAGGATCCAACGAAGAACCTCGACCGTCAGGTCGCCTCTCCCGAGAGCACCGCCGACGGCAAGGCCGTGCGCCGCGACGAAGGTGCGAAGCTCGAGCGCGAGAAGGCGTCGGAGGAGGCCCCGGCGACGAAGGGCAAGGCGAAGAAGACCGTTGCCACGACGACGTCTCCGAGCGGGACGTATCTCGAGCTACGCGGCGCCGATCAGCCGCAGCCCAAGGACCTCGACACCGGCGTGACCAACGGCCGCGTCTACGACTACGAAGACGACCTCGCCAAGGAGCAGGTCAACGCCGTGACGCCCGGGCCACGTGGTGGCTACGCGCCGGCGCCGCCGACCACGACGTCCACCACGGCTCCGAAGGCCGAGCCGAAGCCCGACGCTTCGCGGGCCACCGTGGCTCAGACTCCGCGCGGCAATACGCCTGGAAGCCCCGCGCCGACAAACGCGACCACGAAGGTCGGCTCGAGCAGTGGCGCGGGTAACGCGGGGCCCGCCCGCAACCAGCCATCGCCACCGCCGGCGCCGCCGAAGGTTGCTGACTCTCGCGCAGCAAATGCGACCGACAAGCCGCGCGCGGCCGCCCCCGCCGAGAACAAGTCCGCGAACGATCCGCAGATCGCGTGGGCGCGCGAGCAGCACACCGCGATCATCGCGCGCATTCGCGCCGGTGACTGCAAGGGCGCGGCGAACATCGCGGTCGTACTCTCGAACCGCGACATCGCCTACTACAAGACCAACGTCGCCACCGATCGCTCCGTGAAGGAGTGCCTCGCGTACATCGATGCCGCGCGCGAGCGCGATGCCGAGCAGCGCGCCGAGCGCTCGCGGGCCACGCAGAAGCGCGCGAACGAGCCAGCGCCGGCGAAGGCGACGTCAAAGCCCGCCGCTTCCGACGCCTCGCAGTTCATCAAGTAGCGCGCGCTCAGCGCAGCCAGTCGAGGATCGCGCGCGGCGCGGCCTGCAATGACTCGAGTGTTGGAGAGCCGAGCACGGCCTCGGACTTCGTGGCCCAGAACAGCAACGGCCCCACGCCCTCGCGATGCAGGCGCATCAGCGCCGCGGCGGCCTTTGCGGAGTACACGCCGTCGAGGCGCACGCCGCGGAGTGCCCGCACCGCGGCCTCGCTGCGCGGCGTGGAGCGGCCGTATCCCTTCCCGAGCTCGGCGCCGTCGACGACGAGGCGGTCGAGTAGCTCGCGCATCCCGATCGCGACGCGCGGACCGCCGAGCTCGGCGACGCGTGCGAGCGTCACACGCGCGAGGTTCGCGATCCGGACGCGCGAGGTCACGGGCCACGGCGTGACGCGGACGCCGTGGACGATCGGTACGCTCCACCGCCACGCGCCGCAAGCGTGCGCGAGCTGAAGGCCCGCGAGCAGGCCCGCGGTGGTGCACGTGCTGCCGATCGCGAGCACGATGCGTGCGGGCGGCGGAGCGAGGCCCGCATCGATCTGCTCTGCGAGCTCGAACGCTGCGGCGAGCGCACCCATCGTTCCGACGGTGGTGGCACCGCCGGGCGGCATGACGACCGCGTGCTTCTCGCGGCGGGCGATCGCGAGCCCGACGAACGGCACCTCGATCACGGAGCGGAGGCGCACGAGCTCGCACTGCGCGTCGATGATCGCGCCGCAGTTCTCGACCGCCCACGGGCTGGTCGGTTGCGGGAACAGGATCGCGCCGACCTCGAGGCCGGCGCGCTCGGCATGGAGCAGCGTGGCGATCACGTGGTTGGAGCCATAGGCACCGATGCTCCAGATCTTCTTCGCGCCGCGGGCGCGCGCGTGGCCGAACCAGACCTCGAGCGTGCGGATCTTGTTGCCGCCGTAGATGGGATCGGACGCGCCTTCGCGCTTGACCCACACGGGGCGCCCCGCGAGCGGGACTTGCTCGAGCGGAGTAGGCCAGGTGCCGAGCTCGACATGCGGCACCGCTGCCGCGAACCCGGGCAAGCTACGCGCGAGCGCGCGCATGTGTGGCTAGTGCTTCTCGGGAACGAAGTCGGGCGGGTTGATACCGCCGTCGCCGAACAGGAACGCCTCGCACTGCTCCTTCAGGACCTCGTGCGCCTTCTTCTGAGTCAGGTCGAGCCGGTACTCGTTCACGATCTTCTTCGAGTGCTCGATCCACTGCTGCCAGGCCTGGGCCGAGACGGTGTCGTAGATGCGCTGGCCCAGCGCGTCGTTGAAGGGCTTGTAGGGCAGACCGGAGAGGGTCTCCTTGAGCTTCGCGCACTGGACGGTCCGGGTCATCGGCGGCATTCGAGCGCATTCCGCCCCCGACGGCAAGGGTTGGGGCCGCCGTGGTTCCGCGCACATGGCCGTCGCTTGAGGGCTACGGTGACAGCCCCGCTTCGCATATCCTCGGCAGATGGGATGCAGTCGACTTGTTTGCCTCGGATTTGTCGCAGTGCTCGTGGGATGTGGTGACGATGGCGGCGGGCTCTCTGACTACTATCCAGACCTGCCGAAGGAGACCGGTGAAGCGCAGGCGGCGTTCGCGGGCGAGGTGACCGACGCGACGCAGCTCGTGACGGGGCCCGCCCGGAGCGGCCTGGTCGGTGACTTCTACATGAAGAACGACAAGGCCGCGTTCATCATCCAGGCGCCGACGCGCGTGATCGGCGTGATCCCGCAGGGCGGCAACGTCGTCGACGCGGTCCTGACGGATGGAACGAAGCAGACCGACGAGGATCACTTCGGCGAGCTCGGCTTGATCTACATGCTCGGCCGCACGTGCGAGCCCGATCGCATGGAGATCGTGCGCGATGGTTCGAAGGGCGGCGTCGCGGTGCTGCGCGCGGTCGGCAAGGCAGAGACGGACGACTTCTTGAACCTCAAGGGCATCGGCGTGCTGCCGGTCGACCCCACGGTGGATCCCGATATCGAGGACGGCGTGACATGCGCGACGACCTACGTGCTCGCGCCCGGCGCGACGCACCTCGAGGTGCACCACTCGCTCTACAACGCTGGCAAGGACAAGATCTCGAGCCCGCTCGGCACGCTCGCCGATACCGGCGGCTTCACCGAGGGCTGGACGAACGCGTCGGGCTTCCAGCGCGCGGACATCTCGCAGCTCACGTCGCTGTCGCGACCGCAGCCGATCGACTACGTGCTCTATCAGGGCCCGGGCGTCGCGTACGGCATCGTTCCGCGCCACGACTCTCCCGTGGAGCACGCCCAGGCCGTCATCGCCGGCGTCTCGATCTTCCTCAACGGAAACTCGTCGATCCTCGACATCCTCCAGAAGGACAAGTTCTTCCTCCACATGGATCCGGGCAAGGGCAAGCTGCAGAGCTACGATCTCGTCGTCGGAAAGGACGGCGCCGATGTCGACGAGGTGTTCCGCACCAACGCGGGCGAGGAGCTGCGTGCGGTCTCGGGCAAGGTCGACCTGTCGGGCGGTGGACCGGCGATCGGCGCGCGCGTGGGCGTCTACGCCGACGGCAACAACAACGGCATGCTCGACTCGCCCGACGTGGACGGCGACGGCAACGGCCAGCCCGACGACAAGATCGTCTCGTACATGGACGTCGCGGCGGATGGAACGTTCTCCGGCAACGTGCCGACCGCAGCAGGCAACCTGTTGCTGCGGGCCGAGGTCAAGAATGTCGGCCGGTCTCCCGCGCAGCCGGTCGCCGCGAGCATGAGCTTCGTCATCCCCTCACCGATCAAGGTCGACTATCAGTGTCTCGATCAGGACACCACGATGCCGATTCCTTGCCGGCTGCTCGTGATCGGCGATCACCTCGCGTTCCCCGATCGCCGCGTGTTCGAGACCTACGATCGCCTCGACGACGTGGTGACGCAGCAGCACGCGATCCGCGGCACCACGGTCGATGTTGGTGACGGCGTCGACCCGGCGCTCCTCCTGCCCGCGAACGGCACGTACCGCATCTATGCATCGCGCGGCACCGAGTGGTCGATCGCCTCGCAGGCGGTGACCGGCGCGGCGAACGTCAACCTGACGTTCACGCTGAAGCACGTGGTGCCGACGCCTGGCTACCTGTCGAGCGACTGGCACGTGCACCAGATCGGCTCGCCCGATTCGAACGTGCCGAGCGACGAGCGCATTCGCTCTGCGGTGTCCTCGGGCACCGAGATGTTCGCGGTCACCGATCACGACTACGTCGATGACCTGCAGCCGCTCGTCGAGAAGATGGAGCTGCAGCAGCTCGTGCGCGCGCTCCCCGGCATCGAGGTCACGCCGTTCGCGTATGGCCACTTCAACAGCTGGCCGATCGTGCCCGACAACAACTCGGCCAACCACGGCGCGATCGACTGGGGCCGCGGCCGCGAGGGCTTCGCGATGACACCGGCCGAGGTGTTCCAGGCGATGCGTGACCGTGGCGGCAAGCTGGTGCAAGTCAATCACCCGCGCGGCTCGGGCTTCACGGAGTTCCAGGCGGCGTGGAACCGCGCGAACGTGAAGTACGACTACGCGAACCGCACCATCTTCGGCGACTACGAGAACGCGAGCGTGCCGAACGACTACCTGCGGCTCCCCGGCGAGTCGCTGTGGAGCGATCAGTTCAACGCGCTCGAGGTGTGGAACGGGTTCTCGGTCTCCGACTCGAATGCGGACGGCGTGCGCGAGATCCGCAGCCTCGATCGCGTGATGCGCGACTGGCTCTCGCAGCTCTCTCTCGGCTTGTTCGTCACGCCGACCGGGAACAGTGACACGCACACGACCATCGCGGATCCGATCGGCATGCCGCGCACGTACGTCCGCGTGGGCGACGACTCCGCTGCTGCCCTCGCGAACGGCACGGCGGTCGACGCCGTGATCCAGACGCAGACCGGCACCTCGAGCACGCCCCGCGACGTGGTCATCACGAATGGTCCGATGATCGACGTCAAGGTCGGCACCACGAACGCGCTCGGTCGCGTGTTCCCGTCCGCCGGTGGCGCGCCGATCACCCTGACGGTGAACATCCTGTCGCCTGACTGGGCGGAGTTCGACACCCTCGAGGTGTTCGCCAACACGACGCCGGATGCGGAGCCGAGGTCTGGCGATGCGACGCTCGTTCCGCTCAAGTGCTGGACCTCGCGCACGCTCGCGGGCCTCATGATGAGCGATCCGTGCAGGGCCGCCGCGATGCCGGCGGAAGCCATGACGGTGACGCTCGCGAACATCGTCGGTCCAGGCAACTACCGGCGCTATCAGGCGACGGTCACGGTGACGCTGGATGCGCAGGACATCGTGACGCGTGCGGGCCGCATCGGTACCGATGCGTGGCTCGTGTTCCGCGTGCGCGGTGACCGGGCGATCTTCCCGCTCCTCCTGAACAACGCGATCACCGATGCAGCAGCGCTCACGGCCGTGCTCGGCGGCAACTTCGATACGATCAGGACCGCGCTGACCGGCAAGGGCGTTCCGGCAACGGCATTCACCACCCCGGTGTTCATCGACTTCGACGGCGGCGGGTACAAGGCTCCGTTCGCGCCGTAGGTTCCGACTCACCTGTCCCCCGGCTTGTTTGGCCGTGCTATCACACACTGAGGCACCTCTCTTATGGACCAGTCGATCTGGGAGCTCATGGGTCACGGCGGCGGCGCGATGTACGTCGTCGTTGCCTTCTCGGTGATCGCCCTGGCCGTGGGCATCGAGCGCGCTATCGCCCAGTGGAAGTTTGTCACCCGCGCGCGCCTGCTCGGCGACCAGGTCACGCGCTGCTTGTCGCGCGGTGCGGTCGAGGAAGGGCGGTCCGCGTGCGAGCGCTCGCCATCACCCATCGCCGACGTGTTCCTGGTCGGCTACGAGCGTCTCGGTCGGGCAAAGCCCGAGCACGTGGTCACGGCGGTCCACCGCGAGCGCATGCGTGTGAACCAGGACCTGCGGTCCCGGCTGTGGATGCTCGGCACGATCGGTGCGACGGCGCCGTTCGTCGGTCTGTTCGGAACCGTCGTCGGCATCATGGAGGCGATGGGTAGCTTCAAGGGCGACGAGTCCGTGAAGTTCTCGATGGTCTCCGGCCCGATCTCGGAGGCGCTGATCGTCACCGCCGCCGGCATTCTCGTGGCCGTCGAGGCCGTCATCCTGTTCAACTTCTTCAGCCAGCGCGCGAACCGGATCGCGACCGAGATGAAGCTCCTGACCGACGAGTTCCTCGAGTTGCTCCTCGATCCGCCGTCCGAGACCACCGCGCCGCGCAAGGCGAAGAAGGACACGGAAGCGAAGTCCACCGACGACGACAAGGCCACCTCCAAGCGGACGAAGGGGGACGACGATGGCGATCGGGAAGCAGCCTGACGTCGGCGACGAAGGGGACGGGGAGGGCGGAGACTCGATCTTCGCCGAGATCAACATCACCCCGCTCACCGACGTCTTCCTCGTGATGGTGATCATCTTCATGGTCAGCGCGCTCGCCGTGCAGGTCGAGCGCAACCAGGAGAAGAAGAAGATCACGCAGGAACAAGTCGAGGCCGAGCAGGAGAAGCGCTCCGGCATCAAGGTCAACCTCCCGTCCGGTGCGGCGCAGGAGATCGATCCGTCGAAGGCGTCGCTCGTCCTCGTGATCCCGATCCAGGGCGACGTGCAGGTCGGAGGCAAGGCGATGAAGGACGTCGAGCTCGACAACCTGTTCCGCATCGCGTTCCAGAAGGACAAGAACACGCAGGTCGTGCTGAAAGCCGACAAGGGCGTGCAGCACGGCAAGGTCGTCAATCTCATGGAGCGTGCGAAGTCCTCCGGCCTGACGCGGCTCGCGATCGGTACCAGCGGCGGCGGCTAGCGCGGCGAACGAATCGAGAGGATCTCGACGCGCCGAGCTCGCGGCCGGACGCGGTACACGACGAGATGACCCGTGCCTGGGAGTACCAGCGCTCGCCGCTGATGGCGAAGCTGAAACCCGCGCTCGGGGTTCTCGGTGAGTGCTGCCAGCACCTGCTCGAACGCCTCCTCGAACAAAGCTGCGGCTTCGACGCGCTGCGTGCGCCACCACATGGCAATGCGACTCGCCTCCCGTTTCGCGAACGGCGTGACGACAACCGTGAATGACACGGTCTACCTCTGCTTCGTGCGCTTGCGATGCGCAGCGGCGGCTGCGTCGGCCTCGCGGCGGATCTCTGCCATCGCCTCGCGCCACGGAATGCCTTCGCCTCGGTCGGCCTCGCGCATCGCGAGCTGTTCCGCGCGCTCCCATTCCTCTTCGGTCCGGACGATGAAGCCATTCTTGTCGATCACGCTTTCGGGCTCGTCCACCTCGACCGTGACCGCGGTTCCGTCGGGCAGATCGACGGCGACGACGCCGTTCTTGACCTTGCCCTTGCGCTTCATCCACACCAGGTTACCACGCGACCTCACGACAGCCCCTCGAAGAACTTCATGAGGCACGCGCCGCCGAGGCGCTGATACGCGAACACGCGCGGATCGAGTGGACCCGCCGGCGCGCGCTTCTCGGCGATGCACAGCACGACGTCGGCTCCTGCCGCCGTGTAGCGCGCGAGCTTCGCAGTCAGGTACTCGGCGGTGGCGAAGCCGATGAGCTCGATCACACGCCGCCTTGCGCCGTGCACGATCGCGAGGTCGGGGTGGAGGACCTCGCGACCCTCGACGATCGCCGATGGATCGCGCTCCACCTCGACGCCGAGCTTCGCGAGCTGGCGTGTCAGGCGCGCGGCGCCGCTCGGCTTTCCGCGCTCGGGCGGCACCGGCGGCAACAGCGCTGGCGGCAACACGCGCAACGTGGCCGGACCGTGGCCGAAGTCGCAATCGAGCACGAGCTCGAATCGCGGGTGGTCCGCGAGCAGCGGCACCAGCGCCGCGAGCGCGCGGCCATACACGCTCGTCGCGTGGAACAGCGAGAGCGGGCCGAGCAGATCGATCGTCGTCGACTGGCCGTCGGTCTGCACGGTCGCGATGAGTCCGCAGCGCGCAGCCATGCGAATCAGGTCGTGCGCGTCGTCCCACACGCGCAATCGCACGCGGCGTGCTCTTCGCACTGCGCGCTGGATGCGATCGAGGTTCGCGTACGCGGCGAGTCGGTGCTCCGAGGGGCGTCCCTCCGGCATGGCGACGGGCCGTTCGTTCGCGAGATCGATCCACAGCAGATCGCGGATGCCCTCGGCATCGAGGCCGAGCTCCGCGCCCGCGGCCGCGAGCCGTTGCTGGTGCGTCGCATCGTCGAGCGCCGGCGGTCCGAGCACGAGCGAACGCACGCGCCGGGCGATCCGTACGCGTTCCGCGCGGCCGCCCAACACGCGGCGCAGCGCCGAGAGGATCGCGGTCACGCGTGCTGCGCCGATCGGTGCGTGCTCGAGCCGTTCCTTCAGCACGCGCCATGGCTGGCCGAGCACGTCGACCGCGTGATCGACGATGCTTCCGATCCACGGCAGGTCGCGGTGGTCATAGAGCCGCACGTCGGTCGCGCCCGCGCGCTCGCGTGCGCTGTGGGCGAGCAACGCGGCAGCGTCCGGAAAGGAGGGCAGCTCGGATTGCTGATCGTGAGCCTTTCGGCTCATGGCGCACCTCCGATCGGCGCGGCGGACCCGGACAGACCGGCGCGACGGCGCTCGACGTACGCGACCTCGGTGGTCTCGGACACGGCGAGCTCGTAGACGTGCGCGCGCTTGCCGGGACGCGGTCGCAGGATGCGGCCGACGCGTTGCACGTGGCGCCGCTTGCTCGCCGTGCCACCGACGACGATGGCGACCTCGGCGTCCGGGACGTCGAGGCCTTCGTCGAGGACCTGCGACGACACGAGCACCGTGAGCTCGCCGGAGCGGAACTTCGCGAGCGCCGCGGCGCGCTCGGGTCGCGAGATCTCGTGCGTGATCGGCATGACGAGCAGCTCGCGCGCGATCGCGTAAGCCGTTGCGTTATCCGCCGTGAACACGAGCGTGCGCTGGCCGGCGTGCCGGGAGAGCAGCACGCGGAGCGCGGTGCGCTTGCCCTCGGGATAGGCGATCAAGCCGCGCGCCTCGCGCCAGCCTGCGAGACCGTCGCGGCCGGCGGCGGTCCGGCGTGCGGCGCGCACGAACTCGTTCCAGCTCGAGCCCGGGAGGGCGCGCTGAAACGGGCCGTATGCCGCCGAGAACCGGATGCGTGCGTCGCGATAGCGCACGCGCTCGCTGCGGGTGAGCTGGATCGGGATCGTCGTCAGCTGGTAATCCGCGAGCTCCTTCCCCTTCAGCTCGTCGACGGACAGCGAGTACACGACCGGGCCGACGTGGCGCACGAGCGCGGTGGGGTCATCGGGTGGGGTCGCAGTCAGGCCGAGGCGCGCCGGCGCGACGAGCATCTCGAAGATCTCGTGCGGGCACCACGCGCCAACGTGGTGCGCCTCGTCGACGATCACGATCCCGAACCGGTCACCGATCCGCGGTACCCACAGCACAGCGCTCGCGTACGTGGCCACGGTGATCGCTTCGATCTGGTGATCGCCATCGCCGAGTCGGCCGATCGGGTGCGGCCACACGGCGGACAGCCGCTCGATCCACTGATCGAGCAGGACGCGCGTGGGCACGACGATCAGTGCGTGCACCCCGAGCTCCGCGATCGCGCCGAGTGCGACGAGCGTCTTGCCCGAGCCGGTGGGCAGCGCGATCACACCGCGCCTGCCACGCTCGGACCACCTCGCGATCGCCTCGTGCTGGTACCAGCGAAGCTCGGGCAACGACCACGCGCCCTCGAGTCGCTGCGTCTGGCATTCGTCCGAGAATCGGCCGCCCGCGTCCGAAAGCCGGCCGATGGCGGACGCGTGGCGATCTGCAGGGACGCGCCACGAGAGCGTGCGTTCGTCCCACGCAGCACCTGGAATTCTCGACGGATCTTCTCCGTCGTGCTCTGCCTCCAGGACCAGGGTTCCTCGATCGAATCGAATCCGCATGCGATCGTGCTCAGCAACGAGCGTGCCGGTGGAGATCGTTCGACACCCGCCTCGTTTTGTGGGACGAACCGCCGATGTTGCTTCCTCGGTTGGTCCTCGCCTGTGTCGTCCTCGCGGCAAGCGCATCCAGCGCTCGCGCGGATCTCGAGCTCAAGAACGACGGCTTCGTGTCCGGCGCGCAGGCAACGTTCCAGACAGGCTTCGTCGCCGACGAGGCCGGCGCTGTCCGGTTCGTCGCGCCGACGGCCGGGCGCCGCCTCACCAAGGTGCAGCTCCTGTTCGGCGGCGCCGCGACGATGAAGGCGCTGACGATCAAGATCTTCGACGACAGCGCCGGCACCGACGCGCCCGGCAACGAGCTCTACATGGGCGACATCGAGCTCACCGGTGCGGACAACGCGATGCAGGAGCTCGACCTATCGCAGGCCAACGTGTTCGTGCCCGCACAGTTCCGTGTGGCCTTCATCTTTCAGCACGCCGGCGCGCCCTCGATCGCAAACGACGCGGACGGCACCATCATGTCCGAACGCAACTTCATCCTCACCGCCACCGGCTGGAAGAAGTCCAGCGCGCTCGGCCTGACCGGTGACTGGGTGATCCGCGCATTCGTCACCGACAGCCCGGACGCCGGACCCTCCGGCAACTTCTGCGACACTGACTCGGAGTGCGGCAACGGCCGCTACTGCGACGTGCCTCATCACGCGTGCAAGCACGATTGCCAGGGCGACAGCGAGTGTCCGAACAACGGACGCTGCGACGACACCGGCCGATGCACCGCCGGCGGCGGGGGCGACGACGGAGGCTGCCGCGCGACGGACACCGGCGGCCCAGCCACCGCCGCGATCCTTGGACTCGCAGGCCTCGTGATCATCTTCGGCTCCCGTCGCCGCCGCGCCTGACGCGCATCACTCGATCGCGGCGACCTCCGTACGACAGCGGCTCAGAGCAGGACGCCGCCGGTCGGCACACCGGCATCTGGCGCGGGCGGCGGCGGCTCCGACGCGGCGCTGCCCTGCTCGGGCTCGACGGGCAACGCGGTGCCGATCGGCGCGACCGGCCGCTCGCCGGGCGGAAGGGGCGGGAACGAACCGGGGACCGCGCCGGCGGGACCGGCGCGCAGCTGATCGATCAGCTTTCGCGAGAAGTGCGCCCACTCCGCAGCATCCGTGAAGTGCGCGGGGCGCTGGGCCGCCGCGGTATCGAACTGCTTCGCAGCCTCGGTCAGCGTGTCGGAGGCGGCCTTCAGCCGCGCCGATGCACGCCAGTACACGACATCACCGAGCAGCCGATCGATCTCGCCGCGCGCGTTCTTCGCGTCGTCCTCGGTGCGCAGCGAGCGCGTGACGAGCAGCGCCTGGTTCAGTGCGGCCTCGGCATCATCGACCTTCGTCACCTCTCGTGCCGTGAGCAGCTTCGTCGCCTGATCGATCAACACCTTCAGGTACCAGGCCGCGAGCTCGGTCCTGTCCTCGGTCTCACGCGGATGGCACGCGGCCTCCGGCGGGATCTTGAGCGGCGCCCACTCCGCACCCTCCAGCGAGGATGTTCCCCACGGTGGGAATGCGCGGCCCTGCTCGACGAGCACGCGCTCCGCTTCACACTCGATCACGTAGCGCGCGCTGTTCACCTTGCCCATGAACACGAGCGCCGCGATGCCACTACCGACGAAGATGCTGAGCGCCGCGATGAACATCGTCTTGCGGCTCTTGCGCGGCGTGTCACCGTCGTCGCTGTCGTCATCGTCGACCGAGGGCGCGCGCTTCTTCACCTTCGGGGGCTTCTTCTTCGACTCCACGAGCGGCGTCGCACCGACCGCAGCGCGTAGGTCATTCTCGCTGTACGCCTCCGGCAAGAGCGGCGCCTCCGCGGCGGCCGGCGTCGGGACCTCGGCCCACGCTTGCTGGCCGGTCGGGGCCGACGACCACGTGAAGTCGGGCGCGCCCGGGCCGGATTCGGGGATTCCCGGCGGTGGCGGCGGCGCTTCCGACCACGCCTGATCCATGCTGGGCACCGGAGCGGGCTGGGGCTCGGGCTCGGGTTTTGGAGCAACGAAGGCGGTCGGCGGCAGACCGCCGGTAGGCTCCCGCTTGCGAACGGGAGGCAGGTTCGCGAGGGGCAGCGGCGCGAACGGATCGGGCTTCGACGGCTTGTCGCCGCCGCCGCCGCCGTCGGTGCTCACGGCGCGACCTCGACGCGGTTGCGCCCGCGCTCCTTCGCGCCGTACAGCGCGACATCGGCGCGCTCGATCAGGTCCGGCATCGGCTCGCCCATTCGCCACTGCGCGATGCCGACCGACACGCGCAGCAGTAACGCGAGGCCATCGCCGACATCGAACGCGCGCTCGCACACGCGCTGCCTCATGCGCTCGCCGACCTCCCATGCGCGACCAGCGTCCGCCTTCGGGAGGACGACGAGGAACTCCTCGCCGCCATAGCGCACGAGCAGGTCGCCGGTGCGGATCGCGCTGCGCAGCCGGCGCGCGATCTCCGCGAGCACGAAATCACCGACGCCGTGACCGTGCTGATCGTTGACCGACTTAAAGTGATCGACGTCGACCATCGCCACCGATAGCGTGCGATCGCGATCGACCGCGGCCTCGATCTCCTGCGGCAGCCGCTGCATCAGGAACTCGCGGTTGTATGCGCCGGTCAGTGGATCTGTGACCGCCACGCGGTGCAGCCGCACGTTCTCGATGTCGAGTGCGATCGTCGTGGAGATGAAGCGGACGAGCTCGAGCTGGTTGCTGTCGAACGCGTCGAGGCGATCACTGGTCGCCGTGACCACACCGACACGCTCTCCGCGCGCGAGCAGCGGCACGCAGATCATCGAGGCGATCGGCGTCTGGTTCGCGGGCAGCGTGATGAAGCGGACGTCCTTCGCGACGTCCGCGATCAGCGCGGGCGTTCCGCGCTCCATGACCCAGCCGGCGACGCCCTCACCAACAGCGAAGCTCAGCGTGTGCATGCGCTCGGTGCGCAGGCCATATGCGGCCTTCGCGAGCAGGCGCTTGCGGTCCGCGTCGAGCAGCATCACGGAGCACGCCTTCGCGTCGATCAGCTGACAGATCAGCTCGGCGATCCGCGAGAGCAGGATGCCGGGATCGAGATCGGATCCGATCAGCTTGCCGATCTCGAACAGCGCCGCAGGGAGCTTCTGCAACCCGTCGGTGTTCAAGTCCCTGCTCACCTAAACGCCCTGTACGTACCCGATGAACGGCAGGTTCCGGTACTGCTGCGAGACATCGAGGCCGTAGCCGACGACGAACTTGTTCGGGATCGTGAACCCGAGGAAGTGGATGTCGACCTGTCGCTCGGCGCGCTCGGGCTTGTGCAGCAGCGAGGCGAGCTTGATGCTGGCGGGCCGCCGCGTGTTGAGGTTCTCCATCAGGTAGTGAACCGTGTGGCCGGTGTCGACGATGTCTTCGACCACGATCACGTGCTTGCCCTCGATCGGGCGCGACAGATCCTGCGTGATCTGGACCACGCCGGAGGACACCGTCGCATCCCCGTACGAGGAGATGCCGATGAAGTCGACGTAGATGGGGACGCCGATCTGACGCACGAGGTCGGACAGGAAGATCACCGAGCCCTTGAGGACGCCGATCACGACGACATCGGCGGCCTTCGCGAGCGGTGTGTACTCCGCCGTGATCTGGGCACCGAGCTCCGCGACACGGGTGGCGATTGCTTCGGCCGAGATCAGCTCGGCGAACGGGTCCGGGGTGCGGTTCCAGGGAGGTGGCGACGCGGCCATACCCCGAATGTATCCCAGTCACGTACCCCGAACGTGGCGCTGGACCGTGGAGATCACGCTACAATTATCCCGAATGGTCGTTGCGCCCCCCGACCTCGAAGCGCAGCTAGGTGCGCTTCTGGGTGAGACCACGACGGAGATCGACGTTCCGCGGAAGAACCGCGTGTTCTGCAACCGGAACCTGCGCATGGACTCGATCGAGATGATCGGGTTCGACATGGACTACACGCTCGCGCTCTACCACCAGGAGAGGCTCGAGCAGCTGTCGATCGAGCTGACCCTGACCAAGCTGATCGAGAAGCACAGCTATCCGGAGGCCATCCGGAGCCTCAATTACGATCCGCGGTGGGCGATCCGCGGCGTGATGGTCGACCGCAAGCTCGGCAACGTGTTCAAGCTCGACCGCCACAGCCACATCGGGCGCTGCTTTCACGGCTTCCGCGAGCTCGGCCAGGACGAGCGCAAGGCCGGCTACCGGCACGAGAAGGTGAACCTCTCCGACGACCGGTGGGAGTGGATCGACACGCTGTTCGGTCTCCCCGAGGCCGTGATGTTCACGACGATGGTCGACTGGGCAGACCATCAGACCGGCACCGTCGACTACGACAAGCTGTTCGGCGACATCCGGACCGCGATCGACGAGGCGCACCGCGACGACACGCTGAAGAGCGTGATCAAGAGCGACCTCGCGTCGTTCATCGTCAAGGATCCGCTGCTCGGCGAGACGCTTCACAAGTTCCGCAGCTCCGGCAAGAAGCTCTTCCTCCTGACCAACTCGCTCTACGACTACACCGAGAAGGTGATGTCGTACCTGCTCGACGGCGAGCGCAAGGCGTACCCGTCGTGGCGCAACTACTTTGACATCGTGATCGTCGGCGGCGCGAAGCCGGCGTTCTTCAACGAGCTGCGCCCGTTCGTGCAGATCGATCCGGTGACCCATGCCCAGGTCACGAACGGCGAGATCAAGCACCTGTCGCGGGACAAGATCTACCAGGGCGGGAACGTCGTCGCGTTCGAGCAGATGACCGGCATCAAGGGCGAGCACGTCCTCTACGTCGGCGATCACATCTACGGCGACATCCTCCGCCTCCGGAAGCAGCACATGTGGCGAACGGCCATGGTGCTACAGGAGCTCGAGCGCGAGATCTCGGTCGCCGATCGGCTCGAGGCGCAGATCCAGGATCTCGAGCTGCTCGATCGGCGGCACCGCAACCTCGAGTCAGAGATCGACTACCAGACGCTGCGCCTGAAGAAGATGCAGCGGCTGCTCGAGGATCCCGCGACCGCGGCGCCGTTACGTGCGCGGCTCGAGGAGGAGCGGCGGCTCACGCGTGCGAACTGTGATTCGCTGCGCGACCGCGCGGGCCTGATGGACGCCGAGGTCGACTCGCTCGAGGCGCGCATCGATCGCGCCTACAACTCGCACTGGGGCTCGTGCCTGCGCGAGGGCAACGAGAACTCGCGGTTCGGCGAGCAGGTCAACGACTACGCGGACCTCTACACGTCACGCGTGTCGAACTTCGGGCCGTACTCGCCGCTTCGCTACTTCCGCGCGCCGCGCCGGCCGATGCCGCACGAGGTCTAGAAGGTCCCGCCGATGCCGACGCCGAGCGTCGGGTGAGCGCCGGTCGACACCATCGCCGGTGCGATCTGGAGCTCGCGCTTGTTGCGGCGCTCTGCGGCCCCCGGCGCGTCGGCGATCTCCCAGATCGCCCCGATCGCATAGATGCCACCGCCGATCGTGGCGGCGACCAGTCCGCGATCCTCGTCCTCGCAGAACAGACAGCGCATGGCCTGCGCCAGGCCCACACCCACGATGGCGGCGCCGGCGAGCCGGATCTTGAAGCCGGTGCTCGCGACCTCGCCCGCGTACCAGTGGCCGAGCGACGGAGTGATCACGGTGGACCACAGGCCGGCCACGAACAGCTTCGCGCCGGTTTCGTCGTTGCGCGCCATGCCGGCTCCCATCAGTCCAACCGACACGAGCGAGCCGCCGAGCGACAGCGCGAGGGCGGTGTTCGGATCCTTGGGCGGTGAGGTGTCCGGCGACCCTGCGTGCGCGGAACCGGTCGCGATCACGATCGAGGCGAGCGCAGCAACACAAGCTAGCTTCATGCCGCGAGGAAGTGCAGCGAGCATGCCGCCTGAAACTCGCGATTGCACCTGGCACGAGGTGGCAAGAACGCACCTCACCGTCGAGGTTTCGCCATCAGCGCGG
This sequence comes from Deltaproteobacteria bacterium, assembly GCA_013813765.1. Taxonomy (GTDB): domain Bacteria; phylum Myxococcota_A; class Polyangia; order Haliangiales; family Haliangiaceae; genus JABFXX01. The sequence goes on from JACCRC010000235.1 coordinate 18,031, forward strand.
AAGATCGCGCGGGTGCGCGATGCCGAGCCAACGCGCGAGCACCGCCGTGATCTCTTCCATGCCGATCCGCGTGTCGCTCGGCGTCGCGCGCGGTTCGTGCGCGATGCGTCCCGGCGAGACGAGGATCACCGGCACCTCGCGGTCGTAGGCGTGGTATCCGCCGTGCGCCGTGGCGTGAAGCGTGTCCGAGCCGAACACCCAGCCGGGGGCGGGAACGTAGGTGAGCTCGCCCGCGCGCTGCGGATCGACCGCGAGGCAGAGCAGCCGTGCTTCACCGGTGCGACCCTCGCAGCGACCGGCGACATCCACGGTGCGCACGACGTTGCCCATGCCGGGGAACGAGCGCAGCGCGAAGATGATCTTGCGCAGCGCCTTCTTCACGTCCTTCTGTGCGAGCGCGGACTTCGTCAGGTACACGTGCGGGAACGTCGCGTCGGCGATCCAGTCGCCCGTGCCGAGCTCGGTCGCTGCTGCCTTGTTCGCGGCGTCTTTGATCTGCGGGTACGTGATCGTTCCCTTCGGCATCGGGCTCGCACCGTGGTCACTCGTCGCGATCAGCGCCCACCGGCCGGCGCCCGCGCGCGCATCGAGGGCGTCGAGAAACGCGACGAGCCTGCGATCGATCCGCAGCATCGAATCCCATGCTTCCCACGACTCCTGACCCCACGCGTGGCCGATGTAATCGTTCGCCGACAGGCTGATCACGAGCAAGTCCGCCGCGTCATCCGCGCCGAGCTGCTCGGCATCGAGTGCGGCGGTCGCGGCCTCGAGCACGAGCTCGTTGCCGAGCGGCGATGCGTACACCGTCGACGCGGGGTTCTTCGTCGCCGCTGGATCGTGCGGGAACGTCGCGCCGAATCCTACGTCGCCGACTTCACCCGGCGCGTCGTCGGTCACGCCGCTCGACGTCGCGAGCTGCGCGGGATCGAGCGGCTTCCACACCTCGGTGAGGCGCGACTTGATCGGCTTCGTGCGGTTGTGCTCGGCGAGCCACGGCACCGGCGCGAGGCTCGTCCACGCGATCGCCTTCGAGTCGTACCAGATCGCCGTGCCCGCATGGCCGAGCGTCAGGATCGACGCGCGCTCCTTCAAGCTGATCGCGATCGCCTTGCCGCCCGTCTTCGCGGCGGCCATCGCATCACCGAGACCTGGCACGCGCAGACGCGCGGTGGTCAGGACGCCCTTCGCATCGCGCACGGCATCGACCACGGCCTGCGCATCGCGATCCCACCACGTGTTGCCGATGATGCCGCTTACCGACGGCGGCGCGCCGGTACCGAGCAGCGCATGGCCCGGTGCGGTGCGCGTCGCTGCAGATGGATGGACGCCGGTGATCCACTCGCCCTCGCGCAACAGCCGATCGAATCCGCCCGTCAGCGCGGGCCGCTTCGCGGTGAACGCCCACTGCGGCAGTTGATCGACGATGAACAGCACGACCAGCTTCGGTGGCAGCGCGCCCGGCGGCACTGTCCCGGGCGGCGGCGGTGCGGGCTTCACCGGTGGCGGCGGATTCGCCACGCGCTGCGTCGCCGGACCGGTTGCAGGGCAGCCAGCGACGAGCAGGAGGACAACGAGGCAGAAGCGCACGGTAGCGATACGTTAGGCCCCGCACGTTGTAACGCCAGAGGTGTCCGTGGGTCTTGTCGTCAAGCCGGTGAATGACATATCCACGTCAGATGATCCGCACGAAGATTCTCGGACTGGGCAGCTACGTGCCCGACCGCGTCGTCAAGAACGAGGAGATCGCGTTCCTGAACGATCAGCACGTGCGTCAGGAGACGCAGCAGTCCGAGACCACCGACGAGTGGATCCAGCGCCGCACCGGCATCACGGAGCGTCGGTATGTACCGAACGAGAGCGGCCTCGCGACGAGCGACCTCGCGCTGCAAGCGTCGAAGCGCGCGCTGCTCGACGCGAACCTCGAGCCGCAGGACATCGACTGCATCATCCTCGGCACGCTGTCACCCGACCTTCACTTCCCCGGCACCGCGGTGTTCCTGCAGGACAAGCTCGGCATCGCGTCGCGCGGCTGCGCGTGCTTCGACATCCGCCAGCAGTGCTCCGGCTTCGTCTACGGCCTGCAGATGGCCGACGCGTTCATCCGCACCGGCATGTACAAGCGCATCCTCCTGGTCGGCGCCGAGCTGCACAGCCACTCGCTCGACTTCACCACGCGCGGCCGCGACGTGATGATCCTGTTCGGTGACGGCGCGGGCGCGATGGTGCTCGGCCCGATGGAGTCCGACGATCCGAAGTCCGGCGTGATGTACACGTCCGCGCACGCCGATGGCTCGGGCGCGATGAGCCTGTATCTGAAGATCTTCGACATCGCGAAGCTGCCTTATCTGCAGTACGACCCGCGCAATCGCGAAGAGAACCAGCCGATGTATCCGTACATGGACGGCAAGCGCGTGTTCCTGAACGCGGTGCGCGGCATGGTCATGTCGACGAACACCGCGCTCGAGAAGACGGGCCTGACCTGGGACGACATCAACTGGTTCGTCCCGCACCAGGCGAATCTCCGGATCAACGAGAAGGTCGCCGAGGTGGCGAAGATTCCGCCGGAGAAGATCCTCAACTCGATCCAGTTCTACGGAAACACGACGGCGGCGACGGTGCCGCTGACGATCGATCACTGGCGCCAGCAGGGCAAGGTCAAGCGTGGCGACCGGATCCTGTCGAGCGTGTTCGGCTCCGGGTTCACCTGGGGCGCGACGATCTTCACGCTGTAGTAGCCGGCAAGACCGGCTATTCTGGTGGGGTGGGAAGCAAGCGCGTCGTCGCTGGTCTGTTCGTCGGTGGTGCAGCTGCGATCGCCGCGTGTTTCGGGAGCGAGCCGACCGCGGGCACCACGGTGCAGCCCATCCTTCAGTCGAGCTCGACGTTCTACGACTTCGGCATGGTTCCAGTCGGCGTGACGAAGGGCTCCTCGCCCTTCATCATCAGCTCGCAGGGGCCGCAGGACGACGACACGATCATCAACATCACCGAGATGTGCGGCGACTTCGATCTCGCGCTGAACCCGTCGCCGCAAGGTTATCGCGTGTACTGCGATGGCGGCCTCGGCACGAACGACGGCAGCGGCAGTGGCAGCGGGTCGACGTGCATCCCGAATTCGTACACGTTCAGCGCGACGTTCACTCCGGTCGGTGGCGGCATCTCGAGCTGCACCGTGCGCGTCGATTACATGCAGACGGGCACCGGATCCGCGGCGTTCTTCAACATCACGCTGCAGGGTAGCGGTGCGTCCGCGACCAACTCGCTGTCGATCAGTCCGCCCGATGGCACCGACCTTTCGTTCGGTGATATCCCGATCAACCAGGCGTCGAGCGCTCAGGCCCTGTCGATCACGAACAACGGAACGAGCCCGCTGTCGGTGAC
>JACCRC010000307.1 GCA_013813765.1 Deltaproteobacteria bacterium
GCACTGGACGGATCGGCCGGGACCTCGAAGCCGTCGCACGCGAGCCGGCGATCCCAGCCGCGCGTCGACACCACGGTGCGGCGGCCGGTGACGGTGAGCGGTGCGCCGAGGTACGCGAGCATGCGCTCCGAGTGATCGCGCGACGGCCCGGGCTCGGTGACAACGGTGTCGCCGTCGGCGAACAGACCGGCGAGCAGGATCGCGGTCTTCACCTGCGCGGAGGCCATTGGCAGCGTGTAGTCCAGGGCCTTCAGCGGACCGCCGGCGGGAACGACCGTGAGCGGCGGCGTGATGTCGCTGCCGGTCCCCTGCCCCGTGATCTTGGCGTTCATCGCCATGAGCGGCTCGATCACGCGGCGCATCGGGCGCTTCGAGAGCGACTCGTCGCCGAACAGCGTGGTCGCGAACTTCTGGCCGGCGAGGAGACCGCACAGGAGGCGGATCGTCGTCCCCGAGTTTCCGCAGTCGATGCGGTCCGTCGGCGCGCGCAGGCTGTCGAGGCCGGTCCCCTTGATCACGAACGCGTTGTCGTCGCGCTCGATCGTCGCGCCGAGCGCGCTGATCGCCTTTGCGGAGCGGCCGTTGTCGGCGCCGTCACCGAGGCCGATCACGCGCACGGGCGTCGCCGACAGGAGCGAGAACAACAGCGAGCGATGACCGATCGACTTGTCGCCGGGGATGGTGACGGAGCCGGTGAGCTTTCGAGTGGCGGGTTCGACGTAGAGTTTCATGAGCTTGGTGGTGCCTGGCTGGAGAGCATCGCATCTGCGCGCTGTACGACGCGCTGGAGATGCGCAGGACCGATCGCGATGATCGTGCGTACCCAGCTTCCCTTCGCGACGATCCGGGCGCCGTGGAGGCTCGACGGGATCCCGAGCGCGCGGATCGCCGGCTCGCTCGCGAGCCCAGCGAGCATGCCGCGCACGCCGGTCTCGAGGCGCTTCGTGGGCTGCTTCGACTTCTTGTCGCCGGGGTCGACCGCGTCGGCATCGACGATAATCGCGAGATCGTCGACGACATCACCCCAGATCGAGATCCGTCCCGGTGGGGCGTCGAGGCCGGTCTGCCGCGCGAGTGCGACGCGCGCATCGAACGACAGGCGCGCGGTGATCCGCAGCGCGGCGCCGGGCGCACCGGGCGGCATCGAGTGATCGCGCAGCTCGAGCAGCTCGCGCGATGCGGTGAGCTTCTGATCGACGCCGGCGATCGCCGCGCGCGCCTCGAGCTGCGCGGTCCACAGCTCGGGACCGAGCGCGACGAGCCCCTCGCCAACCGACACGCCGTTCGGCACGGAGTCCTTCGTGACGAGCACGGTGACCGTCGCGGCCTGCGACGTGCCCATGCCATACGACGCGAGCACGAGCGCATCCACGTTCGCGAGCGGCGACATCGGGATGTCGGAGCTCATCGGAAGATTCGGCCCGGTGAGCGCCTGCGTGACCAGCTTGCCGACCACGGGGTTCGCTCGAAGCCGCGCGAAGTCGAGCTCCACGATCAGCTGCGCGCCCTCGGGCAACAGCGGGAGGATGCGATCGCCGGCCGTGCGCGCCACGGGCGTGGTCGCCTTCGAGATCGCCGGCCGTTTCGCCGCACCGCCGCCGCAGGCGCCACCGAGCAACGGCACGAGCGCGAGGAGCGCGACGCGCATGCTCAGCTCGCCAGCACGTCGTTGATCGTTTCGATCACGCGCTCGAGCTCGCTGTCCTTGCAGACCGAGACGCGAATCGCGTTCGGCAGCCCCCACGCGGCCATCGGGCGCACGATCACGCCGCGGCGCAGCAGCGCGTCGTAGATCGGCGGTGACGGACGGCCGTAATCGATCAACAGGAAGTTCGCGAGCGACGGATACACCTTCACGCCCGGACCCGCGATCTCGACCTGCATGCGCTCGAGCTGGCGACGCGCGTGTGCAGCGCTCGCGGCGACATGCAGGTTGTCCTCGAGCGCGGCGATCGCGGCGGTCTGCGCGAGGCTCGACACGTGGAACGTGCGACCCACGCGACCGAGCACGTCGAGCACCGCCTTGTCACCGGCGGCAAATCCGATGCGGATCCCGGCGAGGCCGTAGATCTTCGAGAACGTCCGCAGCACGAGGACGCGCCGGTCGTCCTTCATGAGTGCGAGACCATCGACATGGTCGACCTCGGGCCAGGCCGCCGCGTACTCCGCATACGCCTCGTCGATCACGAGCAGCGCACGCGCCGGCAGTGCGGCAAGGACCTTCGCGGCGCCCGCCTTCGTGATCACCGAGCCAGTCGGGTTGTTCGGTGTGCCGAGCACCACGAGCCGGGTGCGCGGCGTGATCGCGGCGATCAAGGCGTCGATGTCACACGCGAGCTCCGGTGTGGTCGGCGCGGCGACGAACGGCCGGCCCGCCACCTGCGCCGCGAGCCGGTACGAGAGAAATGCGTACTGGTGCGTGAGCACCTCGTCGGTCGGCTCGCAGGTCGCGAGCACGAGCTGGTACAGCAGGTCGTTCGAGCCGTTGCCGAGCGCGATGCGCGTGATGTCGAGCCCCAGTCGCGCTCCGATCGCGCGACGCAGCGCGAACCCGCCGGCATCGGGGTACAGGTGGAGCTGGCTCAACGCCGCCGGCAGGGCCTGCAGGGCGACGGGCGATGGACCCAGCGGATTCTCGTTGGATGCGACCTTGATCGCACCGCTGATCCCGAGCTCGCGCTCGAGCTCCTCGATCGGTTTCCCAGGCTGGTAGACGTCGAGGCTGCGGACGTGGCGCGGGGCGTGCTCGTCGAACCAGTCGGTCACGGCCGGCACCCTACAATGACCGGGCCGCGAGCGGAATGCCGGAATGCCCACCGCGCGCGCTCCGGTCTATAGTGGACCCCGTCAGATGCGCCGTACCGTCCCCCTCCTGGTCGCTATCGCGGTGCTCCTCGTGCCCGCGCTCGCCTTCGCCGGCGGTGACGCTGATTTCGAGGAGTACCAGGCCCGAGGCTGGGTGTGGATGTACCTCGGCTCCTTCGGCGCGGGCTTCCTGACCTCGCTGACCCCGTGCGTCTACCCGATGATCCCGATCACGCTCGGCATCTTTGGCGCGCGCGGCAAGGACGTCTCGCGCGGCCGGCGCCTGTTGCTCGCGACCGCGTACGTGTTCGGTATGGGCCTCACCTACGCCGTGCTCGGCGTGACGTTCGCGTTGCTCGGTGGCCGCGCGGGCGCGCTGCTCGCGAACCCGTTCGTCGTGATCCCGATCGTGCTGCTGTTCATCGCGATGGCGGCGTCGCTGTTCGGCGCGTTCGAGCTGAACCTGCCTGCCTCCTGGCAGGCAAAGCTGAACCAGGTCGGCGGCAAGGGGTTCGGAGGTGCGTTCGCGATGGGCCTCGTGGGCGGCTTCATCGCCGCGCCGTGCACCGGCCCGTTTCTCGCGGGCCTGCTCGCGTTCGTCACCACCACGCGAGACGTGGTCGGCGGCGGCTCGCTGCTGTTCGTCTACGCGCTCGGCATGGGCGTCCTGTTCTGGGTGCTCGCGGCCGCGGCGATGTCGCTGCCGAAGAGCGGGCGCTGGATGGACACCGTCAAGTCCGTCGGCGCGATGCTGCTCCTGTTCGGCGCGATCTACTTCCTGCGACCGCTCATGCCGTGGATGCGCACGATCGCATCGCCGGAGACGTGGTTCCTGATCGTCTCGCTCTCGCTGATCCCGGTCGGACTCGCGCTCGGCGCCGCGCACCTCACGTTCCACGGCACGCTCGGCCAGAAGATTCGCAAGGGTCTCGGCGTCGCGCTCGTGCTCGCCGGCTGCCTCGGCGCGTGGACCTGGAAGCTCACCCCGAAGCTGCACCTGCCCTGGGTCACCGACGAGAAGGCCGCGTTCGCGCAGGCACGCGCCGAGGGCAAGGGCGTGATGGTCGACTTCGCGGCCACCTGGTGCGTGCCGTGCGAAGAGCTCGAGCTCGTGTTTGGCGACGACGAGGTCCACGCGGCGATCACCGCGAGCTTCGTGACGCTCAAGCTCGACGTCACGCACGAGACCGCCGCGGACAAGCAGCTGCAAGAAAACTACGGCGCGCAGACGCTGCCCGCGGTGATCTTCATGGATACCAGCGGCAACGTGCTTGGCCGGATCAAGACGCTGATCGAGCCCGACGAAATGCTCGAGGTCGTGCGCCCCGCGGCGAGAAAGATCCGCACTGCCTCCCAGCAGCGCGCGGCCACTCCGTAGCTAGAAGAACCGGATATTTCCGCGGAGGACGAGCAGCGCCTCGGCCTGGAGCGACTGGTAGTGCGTCGTCTCATCGTTCGCGGCCTGACCGGCGCCGTTCTTGATGAAGTAGCCGTACGACACCGGGAACGCGATGCCGATGTCGAGGACCTTGTTGAGGCGCTTGCCGAACCCGAGGCGCATCTCGAGGAGGAAGCCCTTGTCGGTGACCTCGTCGTTCGACAGCGGCGGCATCACCTGCGCTCCGGTGCCAATACCGAAGAATAGATTCGTCGCGATCTCGGCGTACCCGCCCTTCCCCTTCTTCTTCTCCTCCTTCGTCGGGTTCCCCATGTCGATCTCGAACCGCATGCCCGCGCCAAACTGCGTCCAGGTCGCGAGGCGACTGCCGTCAGTGAACTGGTGGTGCTGGATGACCGCGTCGAGGAACAGGAACTGCGCGCCGATCTGAACGCCGTACGCGCCGTGCGGAGCCTTCTCGAAGAACCCGGCGTCCTCGTTCGCGGCGTCACCGGTCATGCGCTTTCCGAACACGCCTCCGCCGTCGAGCTCGGCCCACAGCTTGAACACCTTGGCATCCGCGGCACGAGGAGCCGAGGTGACAGCCGCGATCACGGCGACTACGAGAACTGCGCGCATGGGCTGATTGTCGCCCATTTCCGGGCCGCTGGTCGTGTCGCTGCTCACACGTCCGTAGCGTATGCTTCACCCACATGCGCCGGTTCGTGATCTCGCTCGCCTTGCTCGCGGGCTGTCGCGACGAGGGGATCGTCGAGCTGCAGGGCATCCGCGATGCCGTCTGTGCATGCAAGGACGCGAAGTGCGGTGAGGAGGCGATGAAGCGCGTCGCCAACGCCGACGTTCCGAACAGCCGCCGCTCGCAGCTGATCGCGCGGGAGATGATGGACTGTCTCGCTCGGCTCTACGAAGCGGAGCGTCCCGAGACGGGACCCGACGAAGCGCCCTGAGCGCGCTACTTCTCTCTCGGTTCGACCGGCTCGACGGCGTCGACCGGCGCGACGGCGTCGACCGGCTCGACTGCGTCGACCGGCACGACCGGCACGACGGCGTCGACCGGCGCGACGGCGTCGACCACCTGTTCGCTGGAACCTCGTCCGGACGGCCCGAGCTCGGTCGGCAGATCGATCTCCAGCTCCGGCGCCATGGGACCTGCTCGCTCGTCCAGCTCCTTCTCCAGGATCGTCTTCGTCTCGATTTCTGCGACCACGTGGACGACCTTCGCGCCGCGCACGACGCCGGGCATGATCAACGCCATCGCCGGTGTGATCACGACGTCGGCATCCGACTCGTGGCCGAAGAACGACGTGTGCTCGTAGTAGCGGACCGCGAGCCGCACGAGCACCGCGAACGTCGCCGCGAGCGGCACCGCGAGCACGACACCGACAAAGCCGAGCAGCTTACCACCGGCGATCACGGCGATCAGCGCGCCGGACTCCGACAGGCCCACGCGGTGGCCGACGATCTTCGGCGTCAGCACGCCCGCTTCGAGGAGATGGAGCAAGAAGATCACGACGCCGACGAGGCCGAGCGTCTGCAGGCTGCCACCGTCGACGAGCGTCACCATCGCGGCGATGCCCGCACCGACGAACGTGCCGACGAACGGGATGATGGTGAGCGCACCGACGAGCAGCCCGATCGGCACCGACAGCGGCATCCCGACGAGCGTGAAGCCGATCGCGTAGAGCACGGCGAGGATCGAGGTCACGATCGCCTGGCCGCGTACCCAGCCGGCGACGACGCGATCGACCTCCTTCGCGACCTCACGGACCTCCGAGCGACGGCGCGGCGGGATCATGTGCGAGATCCGCTTGAGCAGATTCGGCCAGTCGACAAGGAAGTAGAACGCGAACACCGGCACCAGCAGCATCTCGGCGAACACCGCGAGCATGCTGAACACGCCGCCGACCGCGGCCGCCGCGAGCTTCGCGATCGGTCCCGATGACGCGTTGAACCCCTGCTTCACGGAATCGCTGCGCGCGTACTCCTGCCACTCGGGCGGGAGCTCGATGCCAAAGCGATCGCGGAGCCAGTCAGCCAGGTTGTCGACCATCCGCGGCAGCTTGGGGACGAAGTCGGCGATCTGGTCCGCGATCGCCGGAAGCGCGAGCGCGAGCGCGACGATGAGCACGCCGAGGAACGAGATCAGCAGGATCCCGGCGCCGAGCGTGCGCGAGACACCTTGCTTCACCAGCTTCTCGAGGACCGGATTCAGGAGGTACGCGATGCCGAGCGCCGCGAGGATCGGGCCGAGGATCCCGGCCATGTAGCTCACCACCACCCAGCCAAGGACGATGAAGAGCAGGATCAGCAGCCACCGCAGCATCCCGAGGATCTGCCGCAGGTAGTTCGATTCGGAGCCGGTCGGAGGAGTGATCACCCGCGCTGGGCGTACCACGAGTCAGCGTAGCTAAGGGAGCACGGGAGCCAGGTCCATCGAGACCTTCCGGCGCTCCGCCTTCGCGAGCGTCAGCTCGAGGTAGCTCGAGAAGTAGTCGTCATGGCGCAGCTCGAACCGGTGCACGCCGGGCTCGACCGCAACGCCGCCGCCGAGCCGCGACAATGGCGCGACGAAGCGGCCGTCGACGAACACCTGCGCGTCGCGCACGTTGCTCTTGAACTGCACGATCGCATCCGACGCGGACACGCCCGTGGGGCCGATCTTCGGGCCGCACGCGGCGAGCGCGACGAGGAACAACGCGCGGTTCACGGTGCGCCTTCGATGCTGACCTCGACGACGTCACCCGCGACCCGCACCTTCGTGCTGGTGTCGGCGGTCGGTGCCTTCCTCGCGATCTGCGCGATCCGATCAACCGACTCGGTCGTGGTCACGCCGATCACCCAGCCGCCGGGCGAGAGCCGTCGAATGACCGCCTTCTGGATCCCCTTCGCACCCTGCAGGTACTTCTGCTCGGCGGCAACGAGGCCCCACGGTGTCTTCGGTGCGAGCCGCACGAGAACGACACCTGCCTCGCCGAGCGGCGTGTCGTCGCCGGAGAAGCCGGTCGCCTGCGCGAGCGACTGCTTCTGAGGCGGCAGCACGTCAGTCGCGGCACCGACCAGCGCGTGCTCGATCGCGTGCTCGACCACCGCCGGATCACTGCTGCGCGCACCCACGCTCGCGACGCCCTGCCCGACGACCTTGCGCCCGCGACGCTCGAGGAGCCGCACGTGCGCGGTGACCAGCACGCCCGAGGTCGGCAAGCCGCGCACGAACACGGGAGCTCCGACGGTGACACCCGCGATCGCGACCAGCTCGGCCTTCGCATCGCCGCCGAGACCATCCGCCTCGTCATCCGCCAGTGGCAGGTCACCATCCGGACGCGCCGCAGGGCCCGCTGCTGGTGGCCGCTTGATGCTCATGCCGCCCGCGCGCAGCGAGCTGCCCAGGGCACCGAGCCCGGGCAGGTCCTTCTCCGCGCTCGCGCCATAGCTCGCGCGCACACTCGGTCCGTTCGTCACGCGGAGCAACATCGTGACGCTGCGTCCCTTCGACGCCTCGCCCGACGTCATCACCGGGATTCCGAGCTCGGTCAGCTTCGCGCGCACCTTGTCCCGATCGACACGCACCGTGACCCGCAGTTGCCGGCGATCGTCGGCCGTCGTGTCCTTCGTGACGGTGAACTTCGCGACATACAGGCGCGCGTGCGACACGAGCTCGCGGTCCAGCTCGGAGCGCTTCGCACCGCGAACCTCGGCCGAGACCGTATCGATGAGCGCGAGGCCGACCGCCTTCGCGAACGCCTCGTCGAGCGCGGCCACCCGTGGGTCCGCGCCCGAGACCTCGGCATCGCCGTCGGTGTCGTAGCTGGCGATGTCCTCGGCGCGTGCGGGTGCCGCGAGAGCGAGGAGCAGTACGACAACGAACAACCGCATCCGCGGAGCCTAGCAAACGCGAGGCACCTGCGCCGATCGCTCCAGCCCCAAACGCTCAGCGTCGGCGCGTTGTTCCAATCGTGTGGAACTGGCTCTCGTGCACGAGGCCAATCAACCGCGCTTTCGCGGAAACACGCGGTAGACGACGTAGTAACCGACGGCGAGCCGAATCCGCCGATTACGCCCGACGGCGACGCCCAGGTGCGGATGATTTGCGAGCGCCTCGATCGCTCTTGCGAGCTCGGACTGGAGCCGGCTTGGCGCGTGGCCGTGGACGCTTCTCCAACGCCAATTCGCGGAATCGAGCGAACGCGTCGTCGTGGGAGACACCTCGACGGAGTGCGGCGTCGAGCTTCCTGAGGGCCGCGACGAACTGGTCACCGGGAATGCCCTCGCCGCGGCGGAGCTCCGCCTCTCCCTCGCGGAGGCTCGCCGCAGCCTCGGGTGTCATCAACCCCCACCGAGTCTCGACCCACGTCGTCGGCGTCACGTCGACCTCCACCACCGTGCCCGCGGGAATCCCCACGTCGCGAAGTACGATTTGTCCTCGCGAGACCTTCGCGGTCTCGACCCAGCCCCCCGGTGTGACACCGACCTCTACGACCGCGCCGTGGGGAATCTTCACGTCGCGGATCACGATCTGCCCTCGCGACACCTTCGCCGTGAAGTGACTCACCATGCCTCCAGGGTAGCCGAGCGCTGGAACCACCGCGAGCGCGCGTGTCCGCGGCGTACGCCTGACGGACCACGTCCGAACGGATCACGGACGACGTGATAGATCTCGTGCATGGGGATGCGAGAGACCGAAGGATCGCTGCGGGCGTACTTCATCGTCGGCGGACTGATCGCACTGGTCATGGGCCTGCGCGACATCAGCACCGCGACCAAGCTCGGCTCCATGCTCGACGAGCTGCCGGTCAGCTGGAAGCTTGCGATCTGGTTTCCGATCCTCGGCCGCATGGGCCTGGGCATCGCGTACATCCTGGCCGGCATCCAGCTCAAGAGCGCGCTGCAGACCGGCGCCGGCTGGATCCAGAACCTCCTGCTCGTCGGCATCGGCATCCTCGTGATCGACACGATCCTCGTCGCATCGGTGCTCGGCAGCGACCTCGGCCGCCGGGACATCATCAGCTCGTGCATCGGCCTCGCGATCACGGCCTACCTGCTCGCGAACCTCCGTCGCCTCGCCGCCGAGGCGATGGCGAAGAACCCGCCCGCGCGCGTCGCATGAGCCCCAAGGAGCTCGTCAGCGCGTGGGTCGAAGCGTTCAACCGCGGCGATGCGGACGCGCTCGCCGCGTTCTACACCGACGAAGCGATCAATCATCAGGTCGCCGAGTCCCCGGTTCACGGTCGGGCAGCGATCCGCGACATGTTCGCGGCCGGCTTCCGTGCGGCGAACATGGTGTGCATCCCCGAGAACGTCTTCGCCGATGGTGAATGGGCGATCGTCGAATGGCGCGATCCCCTCGGCCTCCGCGGGTGCGGCTTCTTCCACGTGGTCGACGGGAAGATCGCGTTCCAGCGCGGCTACTGGGACAAGCTGTCGTTCCTGCGCCAGCAGGGCCTGCCGCTACCTACTTCGTGATGCACCAACTTGGTGAGACCACGAGGCCCCGACTCCTCCGAGCTCGGCAAGACGACCCTGCGACGGTGCTCGTCGAGGAGGAACTACACCAAGTCACCGAGGCACAGAGCAGGGCTCTGTCGATCCCGCCTCAAAGAGCTCGCGACCGCATGAGCTCGCGAAAACCGCGTGTACATCGGTAGGGAGAGTGTGAAAACACTCTCCTCCGTGCCTGCCCGACTTGGTGTAGTTCCTCTTCGACTGGGGACGATCGCGATGGCGCGGGCTGGTCGCGCGATCGCTACTTCGTCACGATCACGAACAGCGTGGCTGCGGTGGCCTTGCCGACGTCGGCGTCGATCAGGTCGGCCTTCACGCTCTTCGCCTTGATCCGCGGAGCGCCCTTCGCCCACGTCGGTGCTTCCTTCAGAAACACCGTCGCCGCGGCGATGCCCCCGATCGTGTAGCCGATCGCCGGTGGCGCGGAGACGCCTTCGACGATCGCGACCGCCGGACCCGCATCACTCGCGGTGAGCGCGCGCGGACCGGTGAGCGCCTGGCGCAGCGCCTCGACCGGCACGGCCATCGTCACGTTCCACGAGCCGTCGGTCTCTGGCTCCGCGCTCACGGTGAAGGCGCCGGCGACGGCTGCATCGACGCGCGCCTTGATGGCCGGATCGGAGAGCTTCGCGGCGAGCGTGCCTCCACCGGCGATCGGTAGCGCGGCCAGCTGCCTCGCGAGGGCGGCGCGGGCGGCGTCCTCGGCGCGACGGCGCGAGGGACCACGCGCGACCGCGGGATTCGGCGCCTGGCGATCGGCGAGGCCGATGCCCGGCGCGGTGACAAGGCCCTTGCCCCAGTCGACGTCCGCGTTCGCTGCTGCCGACATCGCGAGCCCGAGAACGAGCGCGACGAGGAGCCGCGCGGCGCGCATCACTCCCACTCGATCGTGCCGGGCGGCTTGCTCGTGATGTCGTAGACCACGCGGTTGATGCCGCGCACCTCGTTGATCACGCGCGTCGAGATCCGGCCCAGGAGCTCGTACGGCAGGTGGACCCAGTCGGCGGTCATGCCGTCGCGCGAGTTGACCGCGCGGAGTGCGAGCGTCTCCTCGTACGTGCGGGCGTCGCCCATCACGCCGACCGACTTCACGGGCAGCAGCACACCGAACGACTGCCAGATCTGCTCGTAGAGACCGGCAGCGCGGATCTCCTCCTCGATGATCGCGTCCGCGTTGCGCAGCACGTCGAGGCGCGGCTTCGTGAGCGGGCCGAGGCAGCGGACCGCGAGGCCCGGTCCGGGGAACGGCTGCCGCCACACCATGTGGCGCGGCAGGCCGAGCTCGAGGCCGAGCTGGCGGACCTCGTCCTTGAACAGCTCGCGCAGCGGCTCGACGAGCGCGAGCTTCATGCGCTCGGGCAGCCCGCCGACGTTGTGGTGGCTCTTGATCACGTGCGACGGGCCCTTGGTCGAGACCGACTCGATCACGTCGGGATAGAGCGTGCCCTGCGCGAGGAACTCGGCGCCGGAGACCTTCTTCGCCTCCTCCTCGAACACGGCGATGAACTCGTACCCGATGAGCTTTCGCTTCTGCTCGGGATCCGTGTTGTCCGCGAGCTTGTCGAGGAAGCGCTTCTCCGCATCGATGACGCGGAGGTCGACCTTGAAGTGATCGCGAAAGATCGAGTCGACGTACCCGCGCTCGTTCTTGCGAAGCAGGCCGTTATCGACGAACACGCAGGTGAGCTGCTCGCCGATCGCCTTGTGCAGGAGTGCCGCGGCGACCGATGAATCGACGCCTCCGGACAGGCCGCAGATCACGCGACCGCCGCCGACCTGGCTGCGGATCCTCGAGACGGCCTCGTCGACGAACGATGCCATCGACCAGTCACCCGACGCCTGGCAGATGCCGAACAGGAAGTTCCCGAGCAGCTCCGCTCCGCGCGGCGTGTGCACGACCTCGGGGTGGAACTGAACGCAGTGGATCCGCTTCTGCGTGTTCGCGAACCCGGAGTACTTGCAGTTCTCGGACTCGGCCGTGTGGGTGAAGCCCATCGGCACACCCTCGACGTGGTCGCCGTGCGACGCCCACACCGCGAGCTCCTCGCCCTCGGTGAACGACTTCAGTACGCCCTCCGCCTTGCGGATGCGCACGGTCGCGCGGCCGTACTCGCGCCTCTCCGCGGGGCGCACGTCACCGCCGAGCAGCTTCGCGGTGAGCTGCGCGCCGTAGCAGATGCCGAGGATCGGCACGGCGAGCTCGTAGAGCGCGGGGGTGATCGTCGGCGCGCCCTCCTCGTAGACCGAGGACGGACCGCCGGACAGCACGATGCCGACCGGCTTCATCGCACGGATCTGCTTCAGCTCGGGATCGAGCGCGAGCGTGTACGGATGGATCTCGCAGTAGACGCTCTGCTCGCGGATCCGGCGCGCGATCAGCTGCGTGTACTGGGAACCGAAGTCGAGAACCAGGATCAGCTGATGAGCCACACTTACTCCGCGCGATAGTTCGGTGCTTCTTTGGTGATGATCACGTCGTGTACGTGGCTCTCGCGCAGCCCCGACGACGAGATCCTCACGAACTTTGCCTTGGCGTGCATCTCCGCGATGGTCGCGCAGCCGAGGTAACCCATCGATGCCCGCAGGCCACCGACGAGCTGATAGATCGACTCGCGCAGCGGGCCCTTGTACGGCACGCGCCCCTCGATGCCCTCGGGCACGAGCTTCTGCGGCGCCTCGGAATCGACGTGGCCCTGGAAGTAGCGGTCCTTCGAGCCTTCCTTCATCGCGCCGATCGAGCCCATGCCGCGATAGCTCTTATAGGAGCGGCCCTGGTAGAGGATGATCTCGCCGGGTGCCTCGTCGGTGCCCGCGAACAGCGAGCCGATCATCACGGTATCGGCGCCGGCGGCGATCGCCTTCGCGACATCGCCGGAGAACTTGATACCGCCATCGGAGATGATCGCGACGCCGGATCCGCGCGCGGCCGACACGGCATCACCGACCGCGGTGAGCTGCGGGACGCCAACACCCGCGACGATGCGCGTGGTGCAGATCGATCCGGGACCGACGCCGACCTTCACCGCGTTGACACCGCACTCGATCAGCGCCTTCGTGGCCTCGCCGGTCGCGACGTTGCCCGCGACGAGCTGCAGCTTCGGGAACTTCTTGCGCGTTGCCTTCACGGCCTCGAGCACGCCGGCCGAGTGACCGTGCGCAGTGTCGATGCAGATCACGTCGCAGCCCGCGGCCATCAGCGCCTCGATCCGGGCCTCGCGGTCCGCACCGACTCCGACCGCTGCGCCGACGCGCAGGCGGCCCATGTCATCGGTGGCCGCCTCGGGATTCATCTCCGCCTGCTCGATGTCGCGGATCGTGATCAGGCCCTTGAGCTTACCGGCGCCGTCGACGACCAGGAGCTTCTCGATCCTGTGCTTGTGGAGAAGGTCTTTCGCCTCCTCGAGCTGGACGCCGTCCTTCACGGTCACCGGGTTCTTCGTCATCAGCTCGCCGACCTGGAGGTCCAGCCGCTTCTCGAAGCGAACGTCGCGGTTCGTGAGGATGCCGAGCGGGCGCTTGTCGGCATCGATCACCGGCAGACCACTGATCCGGTGGTGCCGCATGATCGCGAGCGCGTCCTCGAGCGTGCGGGACGGAGCGATCGTCAGCGGATCGACGACGATGCCGGACTGCGCCTTCTTGACCCGGTTGACCTCGCGCGCCTGGTCCTCGATCGTCAGGTTCTTGTGGATGAAGCCCATCCCGCCCTCGCGCGCCATGCGGATCGCGGTGGCGGCCTCGGTGACGGTGTCCATCGCCGAGCTCACGAGCGGCATGCGCAACGCGATCGATGGT
Organism: Deltaproteobacteria bacterium; assembly: GCA_013813765.1. GTDB lineage: Bacteria > Myxococcota_A > Polyangia > Haliangiales > Haliangiaceae > JABFXX01. The sequence continues at coordinate 13,499 of JACCRC010000307.1, forward strand.
GTGAGCCGGGTGCTCACATCGACGTCGCGGGGGATCACCTCGCTGTGCGCGGGGACCAGCAGGACGTCGTCGAAGGTGAGCGCCTCCCTGAGCTGGTCGTCTAGCATGGCGCACCTTACTCGTGGGGTATGACCACGGCAAGGCTCGCATGGAGTGTCGAGGCCCCAGGCTCGGGGCGATCACTCCCAGTGGTTGTGCATGCAACCGACCGATTTGTAACCGCGTAAGGTGGCACGCACCTTGATACCTGTGGCGAGTCTTTCGGGAGAGCCTCACATGCGCCAACTCATTTCTTCGATTACGTGTTTCGGCCTCGCCCTCGCTGGTTGCGCGGGCAACGCGCCTCCGGGCAACACCGGGGACGATATGGAGGAACCGGACGCAGGCGTCGATGCGCCTCCCGCCGAGGTCGGACACAAGCTGTCCGGCAAGACGATGGACTACTTCACGGCGAACACGCCGATGGATCTGGTCGCGCTCGCCAGCGACGGCGTCACGCCGCCGATGATGGTGACCAGCGCGACCGGCGGCCTCTACGAGGTACCGAGCGTCCCCACCGGGTCGACGATCTTCTTCACCGCGACGCGCACGAACTACCGCCCGACCCGCAACGTGCCGGTCGCGGTGAAGGGCGTCGACGTGGTGAAGGACCTCTACATCGCGACGATCGCGGACATCAATCGCCAGTACGCGACCGCCGGCAAGCCGGTGACCGCGGGACGCGCGTTCCTCGCCGTCGAGCTGCAGCGCCAGAACGGAACGCCGCTGACCGGCATCCCGATCACCGACATCGTGCTGCGCGATGCTCTCAACGCACCGGTGGTCGTGGCCGGCACCTACTTCTTCGGTGCCGCCGGCGATATCGATCCAGCGCTCACCGTCGCGACCACGAACGGAGGACGCTCGCGCGTCGCCCTGCTCGATGTTCCGCCCGGTACGTACACGCTGAGGGTCACGTACCCGAACGGTCAGGGCGGTACGCAGACGCAGGACACGCCGATCACGACGGTCGCCGACGGCGCGACGCTCGCGCTGTCCGGCGGCGGCGGCACGCCCGGCGGCGGCACGCCTCCGGCGACCCCGAAGTTCACGGCGGACATCTACCCGAAGCTGCAGAAGGCAGCGGCCGGTGGCCTCGGCTGCGGCAACTGCCACACGCTGGGCGGCCCGGCCGGCGGAGTCCTCCAGTTCGATCTCGGCGCGGGCCCCACACTCGAGGCGATCAAGGCGCGGCTCAACGTCCTGAACCTCACGACGCCCGCGGCCTCGCTCCTCCTGACGAAGCCGCTCTACGAGCCCGCGCCCTACAACCACCCGAACGCGACGTTCGTCGACATCAACGATCCCGACTACAAGCTGATCCTCCTCTGGATCCAGCAAGGCGCGCTGATCTAACAGGGTACCGAACGTCGAGCGAGACCGAGCGATCCGCGGCGAATTCGCGCGCACGCCCGAAGCGCAGCGACGGTCCGGGCTGAAGCCCGGGCCGAGCGAGCATCGGACGTACGTGCGAAGTCGCCCGGAGCGCGACGGTCGCAGCCGACGGTCGGTACCGAGACGCGCCCGAAAGCTCACCGCGCTCCGTCGCCCCGACGATGGAGACCTAGATCCCGAGAACCTCTGGGGGTGCTCGAGGTCCGCTTCATGCTCTTTCCGAGTCGTATCGGAGGACACCATGAAGCGGATCGGAAAACTTCTCGTACCCCTTCTCCTCATCGGAGCCTGCGCCGGGCGCGGGCGCGCGGTGGTCGTCGCGAGCAGCACCACGAACGTCAGCGTCCATGACAACGCTCCGCCTGCCGCGCGCGAGGAAGTCGTCGTCTATCGCCCTGGCTTCGTCTGGGTCAGCGGGCGCTGGGATCGCGACGGCGGACGCTGGATCTGGAAGGACGGCTATCACGAGCGCGAGCGAGCCGGCTACGTCTACATCGAGGGCCGCTGGCAGCCGAGCGACCGTGGCTACGTCTGGATCGACGGCGGCTGGCGCAAGCGCGAGGGAATCGCGATGCGCGAGCGTCGCTTCCGGTTCTAGTCAGTTCGGGATCGGGGCCGGCTTCGCGTCGGTCGCGATCGTCTTCGTGTCCTCCTCGAGCGGAAGCGCCCCGATCTCGATCGGCGGCGCGCCCTGCATCCGAGCGTTCTCCGCGACGATCGCCTTCGCGTAGCGGCGCAGGTCGGCGCGCACGTCGTAGGCGAGCTCCGGCGCGAACTTCGCGACCGCGTTCGCTGCGAGCTGGTCGAGCTTGACCCGCTGGTGCCACTGGTTCGAGCGCTGCGATGCCGTGATCGCGCGGCGCGTGGTGAACATCAGCGTGCCGGTCTTCACGTCGAACATGCTGACCTCGGTGTAGCCGTAGACCTCGTGGCGCTTGCCCGGGAGGAAGAACGCGCCGACGACGGTCGCGTAGCCCCATGCGATCGCATTGAAGCGCGAGCCCTTCGCGAGCACCTCGCGATAGAGCAGCAAGTACCGCAGCCGATAGCGCGCGGCGACCTCGCGCAGCGCTTCCATCCCGAGCGCGCCCGACGGAATCACCATCGTCTGCGTGACCAGAGAGAATGCCTTGTCCTGGCGCAGCGACTTCACGAGCGGCGCCACCCCCGACGGCACGCGATTGTCAGGGCCCGGGCCGCGCCAGTCCGTCGCCGTCATGATCGGCAGCACGCCGACGCGCGCGGGCAGCTCGAGCTCGATCGGCGCCGCGAGGATCTTCTGGATCGACTCCTCGGTCAGCGCGCCGGTCGGGCTCTTGTCGAACAGCGAGCGCTCCAGCGGTGGCGGAGCCTGCGGCATCGGCGGCGCGACACCCGCGGCCATTGGCGCGGAGGCCATCTTCATCTTCGCGCCGCAAGCGGGGACGAAGACCACCAGACAGATCAATGACAGTGCGATGCACGTGCGATGCAGCATGAAAGGCTCCTCCGGGCCGCTCGACGGAGCGACACCGTTCGGCAATTCAACGCAGGAGGCGCAGCGGTCTTACGGTTTTCGCGCATGCCCGGGCTAACGGTCTGGAATCCATGACCGGCCGTGCGCCAAGGTGCGTGCTGCGCTGTAACGTCGTACCCATGACGCGCGGCGACCTCATCGCGTTCCTCAGGAACCACAAGCTCTGCGTCCAGTCCTCGCTCCACGCGAGCGGCGCGCCGCAAGCGGCTGTCGTCGGCTACGCCGTCTCCGACGACCTCGAGGTCGTGTTCGACACCGTCACGACCTCGCGGAAGTATCAGAACCTCACGCGCGATCCGCGCTGCTCGATCGTCGTGTGGAGCGAAGCGATCACGGTGCAGCTCGAAGGGATCGCCGACGAGCCCACCGCGGACGATCTCGATCGGCTGCGCACCTGCTACTTCGGCGCGTATCCCGACGGACGCGAGCGCCTGCGCGACTGGCCAACGCTGACGTACGTCCGCGTGCGCCCGCGCTGGGCGCGCTACTCGGACTTCGCGACGAACACGATCGTCGAGCTCGACGCCGGTCAGCTCGCATGATCGCCGTGTTCGGCGCAGGCGCGATCGGCTGCTGGGTCGGAGGCCGGCTCGCCGCTGGCGGCGCGAAGGTCACGCTGATCGGCCGCGCGCGCGTGATGGACGAGCTCGCCGGCGGTGTCACGACGACCGAGCTCGACGGTCCACCGCACACCGTGAAGGTCACCGCCACGACGGATCCCGCGGCCGCCGCGGGCGCGCAGGTCACGCTCGTCACCGTGAAGTCCGCGCAGACCGCGGAGGCCGGCGCGACGCTCGCGAAGGTACTCCCCGAAGGTGCGACGGTGTTGAGCCTGCAGAACGGCGTGCGCAACGCCGACGTGCTGCGCGCCGCCCTGCCCGGCCGCCGCGTGCTCGCGTGCATGGTGCCGTGGAACGTGGTGCGGAAGGATCGCGGCAGCTACCACCGCGGCACGACCGGCGTGCTCATGGTCGAGGCTGCGCCCGAGGCAGCGGTGTTCGTCGAGGCCGCGCGCGCCGCGAACATCGTGGTGGAGGAGCGCCGCGACATCACCGCGGTGCAGTGGACGAAGCTCGTCATGAACCTGAACAACGCGATCAACGCGCTCGCCGGCGTACCGCTGAAGACCGAGCTCGCAGAGCGCGACTACCGTCGCGTGCTCGCCGCGGCGATGCGCGAGGCGATGGCCGCGTGTGCGAAGGCGAAGCAGCCGCTCGCGCGCCTAGCTCCCATCCCCCCGGGCTGGGTGCCACGTGTCCTCGAGCTCCCCGATGGTCTGTTCAACGTCATCGCGCGCCGCATGCTCGCGGTGGATCCACACGCGAGGTCGTCGATGTGGGACGACCTCGAGGCGAAGCGCCCGACGGAGGTCGACTACCTGCAGGGCGAGGTGCTCGCGCTCGCGGAGAGGGTCGGCACGCCTGCGCCCGTGAATGCGGCGCTGCTGCGGCTCGTGCGCGCGGCGGAGGCCGGCGGCCGGCGTGACTACAGCGGCGCGGAGCTGCGCGCACTGACCGAGTCCCCAGGATCATGACAACTCCCGCAGTCTGCCCTGCTAGCCTCGGCGCATGCGCTGGGCGGTGATCATCGGGCTGGTGGTGGCGACGACCGCGGTCACGCGAGCCGACGACGGCGTTCCGGGCAACTTGATCGTGGTGCTCGACCGATCGATGCCGATCGAGAAGCTGTGCGTGGTCACAAAGGCGCTGGCGGGTGCGGTGCCCGGCATCCACTCCGGCGATCGAGTCGCGCTGATCGTGGCCGGCGCATCTGCGTCGACCGCCGTCACCCTGCAGCCGGTGCTCGACGGCAAGAAGCTGATCGCTGGCATCAACGGGGTGACCTGGGCACCGCGCGCGAACATGGCCGCGGGCCTGCGCGCTGCGCAGGACCTGATCGGACGCACGAGCGCGGAAGCCCGGCGCGGCGACACGCGCATCGTCGTGCTCAGCGACGCCTCCAGCCTGGAGGCGCTCGAGCCGATCGCAGGCGAGCTCGCCCGCGCAGGCATCAAGGTGTCGGCGATCGGCTACCAGGGCACCAACCATCCCGCGCTCGAGGCGATCGCGAGCGGGGGCGGAAAGCCGCTGGTGGCGGCCAGGCCCGACGAGATCGTCGAGGCCATCATCGCTCAGACCGCGCGTCGTCCGATCATCAAGCCGATCGCGCTCGTGCTCGTCATCGATCGTTCGGGCTCGATGTCGGGCCCGAAGATCGAGGCGGCAAAGGAAGCCGCGCGCATGACCGCCGAGCTGCTCGCGCCCGATGACACGATCGCGGTCGTCGCGTTCGACCGGGAGGCCACCGTGATGGTTCCTCCGCAGCGCGCCTCGAACCGGGCGAAGATCTCCGTCGACATCTCGCGCATCACCACCGGCGGGGGCACGAACATCTACACCGGCCTCAAACAGGCACACGACCTGCTCGCCGGCATCGGTGCACATCGCAAGCGAGTCATCCTGCTCTCCGACGGCGAGGCCCAGATCGACGGCATCTCCGAGCTCGTGGGCGACATGAGAGCGAACCGCATCGAGGTCTCGACGGTCGGCCTGCAGGGCGCCGATCGCAACATGCTCTCGATGATCGCGGAGACCGGTCACGGCCGGTTCTACATGGTCGAGGACATCGGTGTGCTGCCGCGGATCTTCCTGCGAGAAGCGCTGGCGCGCTAGGCAGCCCACAGCGCGACCATCAGCGCGCCGATCACGCTGGCGATCACGAGGGCATCGAGGAACCGTCCGTAGCTCTGCAAGCGCTGGCGCAGCGGCGCCTTGCCCTCGTGATCGCGGATCGGCAGCTCGGCTCGTCGGACCTGCCGCACGAGGACGTCGAACTTCTCCCAGTCACGAGCCGCGAGAAACCAGCGCGAGCCCCGGTGGGCTTCGAGCGCGATGCCGTCGGAGAAGATGTGCGCGCACGCGATCCGCGCCGCGGACTGCGTGAACGCGAGGCTGGCCCAGCCCCAGCGCACGCCGTCGCGGGTGATCGCGACCTTCGCGCTGCGCACCGCGAGCGCGAGGCCGGTGAACAGCGCGAACGCGACGGGCAGCACGACCTGCGTGCTCGCGTTGCGGCGCCATGGTTGCTTCGACACGAGGTACCAGGTGAGGACCGTCAGGAGGAGCACGAGCACGAGCGCGATCCGGGCCCGGCGGCGTGATGACTTCGGAGACTGGAACGTGCCGAGCGCGGTGCCGAGGAGGCCGATGCCGGGAGGGAGGTCGACGGCGCTCATGAACCCGTGAGTCCCGGCGCCTCCACGGCGAGCCGGAGCCGCTGGAGGATCACCGCGCGCTCGACGTCGTCGGTGATGCGCTTTCCGCCGCGCGTGACGTAGAAGACGTCGGCGACCTTCTCGCCCTCGGTCGCGACCTTCGCGAGCGTGATGTCGAGGCCGAGGTCGGCGAGCGTCTGCGTGATCGCGTACAGCACACCGACGCGGTCGCGCGTGGCGACCTCGACGATCGTCGCGTTCGCCGACTCGTCGTGCAGCTTGATCTCCGTGATCACGCCGGGCGTCACGCGCCTCGGCAGTGTCGAGCGCGGGCGGCGGCGGGCGATCAGCGTGCCGACCTTGTCGGGATCCGGCTTGCCGCTCGCGAGCAGATCCTTCAGGTCGGCGGTCAGCTTGGCCCAGCGTGGATCGTCCTCGGCGATCGCCTCGCCCTTGAGGTCACGCACGTAGAACGTGTCGGTGACGAGTCGGTGGTCACCGAAGTCGACGTGACCGAGGATCGCGCCGAGCACGTCGACGCGGTTCGCGGTCAGCGCACCGGCGATCGCGGCGAGCACGCCGGGCGCATCGGGCGCGACGATCCCGAGCTCGCTGTGGCCCTTCAGCGGATAGCAGTGGACCTGAAGAGCGACAGGCGGCGACTGCGGCCGCGCCGTGCTGACGAGCCGCACGTGTCGCGCGGTCTGCCGGGGCGTGAGCTGGGTGAACAGGCGCGGATCGATGCCGTCGACGATCTGGGCGATCGCCGGGCGCTGCGCATCGGAGTCCGCCGCGATCTGGAGGACCTTTGCCCGGAAGTCGCGCTGCTGGCTCGCGGCCGAGTCCTCGGCGCCGCCGCGGAAGTGGGCGCGCGTGCGCACGAGCAGGTCGCGCAGGAGGCCGTCCTTCCACGCGGAGAGGTTGTCGGGCGCGGTCATCGCCGTGTCGCACAGCGTGGTGAGGTAGAGCTGAACGAGGTGCTCGTCGTCGTCGATCCGCTCCGCGAACCGCGCGATCACCTCGGGATCCGCGAGGTCGCGGCGCTGCGAGAGATGCGACATCGTCAGGTGCTGGCGCACGAGGAACGCGGCGAGCTCGCCATCGGCTTCGCTCACCCCCAGCCGGCGCGCGACCGCGAGCGTGACGACCGCACCCTTCTCTGCGTGGCCCTTGCCGAGCGGCTTGCCGACATCGTGCAGCAGCGTGCCGAGCAAGAGCGACTGCGGGCGCACGACCTCGCGCCACAGCTCGGTCGCCAGCGGGTGCTCGGCGGCGAGCTCTCCGCGCGCGATCCGCTTCTGCATCGCGAGCGCGTAGAGCTGGTGCTGGTCGACCGTGTACACGTGATAGAGGTCGTGCTGGACGCGGCCCACGCACGGCGCCCACTCGGGCATCAGCACCGAGACGATGCCGAGCTGGTTCATCTGCTCGAGCGCGCTGGGCTGGGCGACATCGCGTAGATCCGCGATGGCCTCGAGCAGCAAGCGATGCGCGATCGGATCCGCGGCGAGCGGTGCGGGATCGCGCGCGATCGCCTCGGCGACGAGCTCGCGCGTGTGACCGTAGACGGGGAGTTGCTCCGCGACGGCGACGCGGAACAGCCGCACCATCTCGCTGGGCCGCTCGGTGAACAGCTTCGGATCCTTGATCGCGACCGCGCCGTTGAACGAGATGAACGAGCCATCGATCTGCGCGATGCGAGGCTTGCGGCGCGCCGGCACGCGCGCACTCTCGAGGAGGCCGTCGGCGACTTGCACGACTGCGCGTGCATGGAGGTAGTAGTCGCGCATCAGCGCCTCGACGGCAGGCGCCACGGCCGAGCGCACCTCGCCCTCGGCCGACTTTGCGTGCGGATACAAGGACGGCGCGATCGCCTCCTGGATCTCGAACGTCAGCTGATCGAACCTGCGCTTCGCCGTGAGCTGCACGAGCGCGCGCACGCGGAGCTGGAAGTCGCGCGCACCGACGAGCACCTGCGCCTGCCGGCGATTCAGGTGACCCATGTCCACGAGCGCGGCGATGCGATTCTCCTGATCCTCGGGATCCTCGCCCGGTCGCGGCGGCCGCCAGCGAACCTGCGCACACCACAGTGCGGTCGCGAGGTCGCGCAGCGCACCGATGCCCTGCTTGAGGTTTGGCTCGAGCAGGTACAGCGACGCGCCGAATCGATCGTGGCGCGCCTTCTTCTCCTCGGCGAGCTGCGTGATCAGATCGTTTGGATTGCCGCCGGGTGAGAGCGCGGCGAGCGTGGCGCGCATCAGGTCGGTCGTCAGCTTGCGCTCCCCGGCGATGTGCCGCGCGTCGAGCAGCGCGGTCGCTGTGGCGAGATCATCCTTCGCGAGGCGCGCGACGGCGCGGGGCTCGCGGATCGAATGACCGATCGCGAGCTTCTCGTCCCACAGGGGATACAGCAGCGCATCGGCGACCTTCTTCGCGGTCCCCTCGTCGCGATCGTGCAGCAGGATGAAGTCGATGTCGGAGTATGGCGCGAGCTCGCGGCGTGCCCAGCCGCCGGTCGCGACCAGCGCGAGGTCGGCACCGCCACCGTGCGCCGCGGCCGCCGCGAGGAACCGCTCGGCGAGCGCCTGATCGTAGACGTCGCTGATCGCGCGGCACGCCGGTCCGCCCTGCCCCGGGACGCGCAGCCGGTCGGGGAGCGCCTCGAACGTCGCGTCGAGTGCAGCGCGCAGACCGGAGCGCTGTGCGGTCGCGGTGCTTGCCACGGGGGGAGCCTAGCAAAACCGCCCGGCGATCACAGGGGCGATCAGGGACGCTCGTCAAACGCGAGCGCGGGGACGTCGACCCAGCCGTCCCAGACGCGCACGTTCTTCACGCGCTTGTGCACGAGACCCTGTGGTTCGTCGGCGACGATGCCCGCCAGCGTCCACGTCTCACCGAGCGCCGACGCGAGATCGACGGCGAGCTTGCCTCGCTCCGCGGGATCCCACGCCGCCCCCATCGCATCGAGCACGCGCTCGATCCGCGGCGATGCGGCGCGCTGCGGATTCTTGCCGCCGAGCAGAGGCGTCAGATCCATGTCGACCATCCCCGACCACTGCATCTCGACGAGGTGGTAGCTGCCCTCGGTCACGTGCTTCGCGACCCACGACTCGCCGCCCGTCTTGACCTCGATCACCACGCCGATCCGGCGTGCGGCCTCGATGAAGTAATCGCGCGGCAGCTTCTGCGGTGGTGCGGAGGCTTCCTTCGGCGTCGGGCGCTCGCTGCCGATCATCACGAGGTGCAGCTTCGTGCCGTCCTTGTCACGGATGCCGTCCTTGTCGGTGTCGAACCAGCCGGCGGCATCGAGGAGCTTCGCCGCGGCGGCGGGATCGAAGTCGGGGACGACGACCTCGGGACCGCTGACCGGACCGCCGGGCCAGATCGGCCACAACGCGGGGCGCGCGAGGCCGTCGAACACGCGCTTCGCGATCGAACGCCGGTCGATCAGGAGCGCGAGCGCGTGGCGGATCTGCGGGCTGTCGAGCGGCGCGCGCGTCGCGTTGAACCCGAGGTAGCGCAGGCGCGGACCGCCGATCTCGAGCGCGCGGAACGATGCCGCGATGCCGGGCGCGGAGGCCTGCTCCGGCCAGTGCGCGGGGACGAGCGCGGGCACGATGTCGAGATCGCCGCGCTTCGCATCCTTGAGCGCGATCGCCGCATCGGGCTGGTGCACGAACTCGACGTCCGCGATCGCCGGCTTCGTGCTCCAGTACCTGTCGTTGCGGGTCAGGTGGACGATGCCGCCCTTGTTGGAGACCAGCTTGTATGGTCCCGAGCCGACGAGCTGACCGCCAGCCGCGAGCGAGCCGTCGTAGATGTGCATCGGCAGGATCGGGATCTCGGCGAGCGCGCGCAGCACCCACGCGCTCGGGCGCAAGAGGACGAGCCGCACCTGGTACGTGGTGATCAGCTCGACGGCGAACACGTCGGCGAGCATGGGCCGCAGATGATCGACGCCGCGGCGCGGGTCGCGGATCGCGTCGAGCGTGAACTGGACGTCGGAGCTGGTCAGCGGGCGGCCGTCGGAGAACGTCACGCCGGGCTCGAGCTCGATGCGGATCTCGGTGCCACCGGGAACGTTCACCACCTGCCAGGACCGCGCGATCCGCGGCGCGAACCGGCCGGCGGTCTGGCCGGGCTCCGGAGGCAGGTAGCGGATCAGCGGCTCGAAGACCGTCCCGTACGTGATGCGGCGGCTCCACACCGACGGGGACATCAGGGGGTTCAGGCGGCCGGGGTCAGCGTCGACGTGGACGCGCAGCGTATGTCCCCGGGCCGCGCGGACCTCGGCGGCGGCGGAGACATCGGCGAGCGCGGGCGAGCTCGGGGCGCGGGCTGCCTCGGACGTCGGATCGGGGGCATGACGCCACGGTTTGACGCGGGCCGGCGAGTCGCAGCCAACAGCGGTCAGTACCGCCGCGAGGACCGCGACTTGAGTGACCCTTGTCACCATGTTATGACCTCAACCATGCCGCACACTTCCGGGCTGCGCACGGTGCTGTTTGCGTCCCTCGTTCCGCTGGCGCTCGTCGCTTGCGAGAAGGACAAGCTCAAGGGCCCCGATGCAGAGGTGAAGAAGTCCGACGTGAAGCTCTCGCTCCCGGCAGTGCCCGGCTTCGAGCTGCCCGCAGCGAACAGCGACGGCTCGCACTCGGTGAAGGAGCTACGCGTCAAGGGCCGCAAGCTCCTCGATAGCGACATCACGGTCAAGGGAATCGTGACGTGGGCCTACGATTGCCCCACCGCCGTTCGTCAGCCTGGACAGACCGACAAGGACGTCCAGAAGATGATCGACGACGACCCGACGAAGTGCGAGCGCGCGAAGTTCTACGTCGGCGACACCGCGGACACGCCCGCCGAGAAGAGCCTCTGGGTCGTCGACGTGCCGCGCCCGTACAACAAGCTCGAGCTCGAGCGCATCAAGAAGCCGGACCGGACCCTCTCGATGTACCCGGACCGCTGCGAGCCCGGCGAGAAGGCTGCCGACAAGCAGATCTGCCCGCCGTACGCGGTCGGCGATCAGGTCGAGATCGTCGGCTCGTTCAAGATGGCGTCGCCGCACAGCGAGCGGAACTCCGATGGTCTGCTCGTCTACAAGCGGATGAAGAACATCACGAAGAACTGGGAGACCAACGTCGACCCGGCTCTCCTCGCTCCGCCGGGCGGCGCGGGTGGTGCGGGTGGCGCGACGCCCCCGGGTGGCAAGGCCTCGCCGCAGGACCTCGTCGACAAGTCGAAGGGCGGCAAGGGATAACCCCACCGTTTGCAGTATCGTGACGCCGGATGCGTCACGCCCTGCTTTCGCTCTGCGCTCTCTTCGCGTGCGGTGACAACGCGCGTGTGCCTGCCGTCCCGGTGATCTCGGGCGACGCGACGCTCGTGCTCTCCGCGGACGGAACGCAGCTGGTGTTCGCGCGCGGTGACACGACGCTGCTGACGTTTCACGCGGACGCGTTCCAGGTCGGTACGATCGACGACCTCGACGAGGCCGACAGCTACGATCCGTACTGGCTGTTCCTCGATGGCGCGCCCGAGCCGCCCGAGAGCCTCGCGTGGAAGGCGCTCGAGCGCGGCGCGCGGATGACCGTGCTCGACTCGACGAGCGGCAAGCTCGTGCTCGACGTCGGCGATACCGAGGTCACGTTCTCCGCCAGTGCACCGGGCACGTTCGAGGTGCACGTCGCGCCGCAGACCAATCGCGCTGTGGCGTACCTGCGCGTGCGGCCCGATGCCGATGCGACGGAGGGCTTCTATGGCCTCGGCGAGTGGGGCGACACGGTCATGCACCGCGGCAAGCTGCGGCCGATGCAGCTCGAGGTCGATCTCGAGAGCGAGAGCGCCGTCGTCGAGAACCACGTGCCCGTGCCGCTGATCATCGGCACGCGCGGCTGGGGCATGTTCGTCGAGAGCCGGCGCCCGGGGACGTTCGATGTCGCGCGCGCGACTGACACGCTGATCGACGTGACGTACGGCACCGCCGCCGACAGCGCCGCCGGGCTCGACCTGCATCTGTTCTCGGCGGGCCATCCGCTCGACGTGCTCGCGCAGTACTTCGGGATCACCGGCTATCCGGGCCTGCCGGCCGAGTGGGCGTACGGCCCGCTGCTATGGCGTGATGAACCGAAGGATCAGGCGCAGATCCTCGACGACATCACGCAGATCCGCACGCTCAAGCTCGCGACCAGCGGCATCTGGTTCGATCGGCCGTACGCGACCGGCGTGAGCACGTTCGACTTCGATCCGGTGAAGTTCCCCGCGGCGAAGACGATGCTGCAGGCGCTGCACGACGCCGGCCTCCGCTACGGCGTGTGGCACGCGCCGTACGTGGCGCCCGCAAGCAACGATATCGATCCCGCCGGCGCGCAGCACGACTTCGCGAAGAGCCGCGGCTTCTTCCCGCCCGTGCTCGGCGTGTTCGCGAACAAGTGGGGCGCGCCGATCGACTTCACGAACCCCGACGCGTACGCGTGGTGGCAGCAGAGCCTGAAGACGTACACGGACCCGCTGCCGGCTGGCTACGGCGTCGAGGGGTTCAAGCTGGACTATGGCGAGGACATCGTCGTGGGCCTACTCGGCCGGCGCAAGGCGTGGAAGTTCGCCGACGGCAGTGACGAGTTGACGATGCACCACGACTACACGCTGCTCTATCACCAGATCTATCGCGAGCTGCTCGCGCCCGCCGGTGGCTGGCTGCTCACGCGCACCGGCCGCTGGGGCGATCAGACCAAGGGCATGATCATCTGGCCCGGCGATCTCGATGCGACGTTCGATCCGCAGGGCGCGAAGATCGGCGGCTCGCGCGCCGTCGGTGGACTGCCGACCGCCATCGCCTTCGGCATCTCGCTGTCGGCGTCGGGGTTCCCGTTCTATGCGTCCGATACCGGCGGCTACCGGCACTCGCCGCCGAACAACGAGGTGTGGCTGCGCTGGGTGCAGGCGAGCACGATCTCGAGCGCGATGGAGGTCGGCGATTCGTCGAGTCAGATGCCGTGGGAGTTCACCCCGGAGAACGGGCGCACGCAGCAGTCGGTCGACATCTACCGGCGCTACGCGCTGCTCCACATGCGGCTGTTCCCGTACGTGTGGAGCTACGCGAAGGCGATCGCCAAGACCGGGCATCCGATCATCCGACCGTTCGGGCTCGCGCACCCCGAGGTCGGGCAGCACCCGAGCGATCAGTTCCTGATGGGTGAGAAGATGCTCGCAGCGCCGGTGATCGAGGCCGGGAAGACCGCGCGCGACGTGTGGTTCCCGCCCGGTGCGTGGCTGTCGTGGTGGGACGCGACCCCGTACGACGGCGGTACCAGCGGCGTGAAGGCGACCGTGCCCGCTCCGCTCGACACACTGCCGCTGTTCATCGCGCGCGGCGCCATCGTGCCGATGCTGCGCGACACCGTCGAGACGCTGTCAGCGGTCCCCGCGAATTCGACGATCGACTCCTCGGCAAACGATCCCGGCGTGCTGTGGGTGCGCGTCGCGCCCGGGTCGACGCGGACGACCTTCACGGTGTACGACGGCTCGAAGCTCGCGCAGACCGGCGGCACGGCGCTGACGTTCACCGCGGGCACGCTGTTCACCCAGGGCGCGCTGTTCGAGGTGATCGCCACGCCGGCTCCGCCCGCGAGCGTGCACGCCGGCGCGGCGGTGCTGCAGCAGCGCGCCAGCCTGACGGCGCTCAAGCAGGCGGCGGAGGGCTGGTTCTGGGAGAGCGCGACCGGCGGCACGCTGTGGATCAAGGTCGCGGGCTCGTCGTCGATCACGGTTCCGTAGCGATCACTTCGCGAGCGCGGTCACGGAGTCACATACCGACGCTGGCAAGCGCACGGTCTCGGTGCCCGCGTGCGCCGTACACCCGCCCTGTACGCGTGCTCCCACCGTCAGCGAGCGGCGCACCGCTGGCCCTGCCGGAGCGGCGACGGCCAGCGTCACGTCATGCGCCTTCGTGAACGATGCGACCTCCGGCGAGCGCTTCAGCGTCGCGAGCGCGCCGACGAGTGCCTCCACGCGCGCGCCATTGACCTGGCCCGCCGGCGTACGCGTCCACTCGCCGATCACGGCGCCGCGCGCGTAGGTGATGCCGTCGATCTGGAGCGCCACGATCGTGGTCGGCTCCTCGGTCCACACCGATCGATCCGCGAGATCCTTCGCGCCGCGCGCGAGTGCCGCGTAGGCGGCGGGCGTGAGCTTCAGCGCCATCGTCTCGCCTGCCCTGCGCACGAGACCATCGCCGAGCAGCTCGAGCACGATCGAGCCGCCGTTCTTCAGCTGGATGCCGATCATTGTCTTCACCGGCCGCTGGGCCTCGGAGCCGAGCTCGGCGGGCACGGCCAGCACGGCGAGTAGCTCCGCGACCGCCGTCGGGTCTGCCGGTTTTCCGCCAACGACCGGGCTGCGCGCGAGGTCGAGGCTCGCCCCGTCCGCGAGCGTGATCTTCGAGGGCTCGAACGGGGCGAGTCGTCGCTCGATGATCTCGGAGACCGGCGCCTGCAACGCCTTCGCGGCGGCGATGACCGCGTCGAACGCGGCGCGCGTGATGCAGCCGTCGCCGATGTCGGAGGCCACCCAGGCCAGCGTCGGATCGGCGGGGCATGTCGTCGCGAGGTGCAGCTTGGCTCCGGCGGTGACGCGAAGCGCCGCGACGTCGTCGGGCGGCGGGCGTGACAGCCGCACGATCTCGACGGCCTCGAGCGCGCGCTCGAGCGCGGTGATCAGCTCCGCACGCGGAAGCACGCTGCGCGGCGTGACCAGGC